>JBGSWI010000029.1:0-75875 GCA_041752515.1 Leptolyngbyaceae cyanobacterium
GCGCCTACTCTCACCGTAGCTGTAGTGGCTTGTGCCGTTCAACGTGTCTTGAGTCCAGAGGGAGAAGAGGTTTGCTCTAGCAACAGTCTATCAAAAAGCCGTCCTAGAAGGACGGGGCTTGAATCCCATTCTTTTGGTCAATCTAAAGAAAATCTTGCAGAGAATTAAAAGGATCATCTTCCCAGCAGGGTTCGGGTTGAAGCCGAATTAATAGTTGCGCAATATCAGCTTCAATGGTGCTCATTTTGTCAGTTAAAAACAAGGCTGATAGGGCGGCTAGATCCCGCGCTCTTAAGGGTGAAAGGGGCGTAGCAAAGTTGCCTACAGGCTGAGCAATATCACCAGAGCCGAGCGCCTCCTTCCGAATGGAGCCACTGCGTTGCTTTTGCTGTTCGCCTAAATAAGCTGCCTGACGGAGGGCTTGCAGTTCAGAGACATTTTCTTGCCGATCCACAGGCGATCGCGGCGCACTGAAGCGATCCAGCGAAGCATCCTGAAACTTAACTGGCGATCGACGTGCCAAAGTTTCGATACGTCGGACAGAATCCCATTCATAAGGGGGAGAAGACTCGTTATTTAAATCAATCGACATGGCGTGCGTCAATTAAGTCTGCCGTTTGCAGACTTATGAGGATTAAGATTTTCTAATGAAACTACAACTGATTTATCAGCTTCATTGATAGATCGTGGACGCACACCCAAGAAGACTATTGATTCATTGTAGAAAAGCCCTTAATACTCTGTGTCTAAGATTACAATACTCAACATTGCTATAAATCAACCGCTATTCCCGCTTTCACCTATTGATTAAAAACTCTCTTCAAAAAAAGTAATCTGAACAGCACACCTCTACAGTATGTTCGCTCTCCAGCACGGAGTGTACTCTTTCAAAACAGCCAATTGTCCAGTAATCATGCGGATATGTCTTCCGAGTATTCGCCTTACTTTAGGATTAGAGTGCGCGATTGCTCACTCGATTGGCTAAATCAATCATTTCAAGACAAGATCAGGATGAATAACCTTGTGAATTACAGAACTCTCCTATAAAACTCAAGGTCAGTGCTTTTGCGAAGATGGATTTTTTACTTTGAATAGCTAAATATTGCAGATTATGTTTGACCTAAATTCCGCAGCAGACTTTTCGCCAAATTTGCAAAGCGCTGCTGGTCATCCAACTGATTTAGAGCAGCGACTGGGACTATATCAAGTTTTTCTGAAGCTATACGAGCATCATCGTGAACTATTAGATGAGATCATTGAGTTAGAGAACACAGACAATCGCCATCGATTGCGGAATGGATGGCAATATGTGCAAGGAGTCATTAACGGCGATCAAGTCACCTTGACGACTAACCTAATTCAAGACCAGGCTCAAATCGTGACTCAACCAGAAAACCTGTGGGTGATCGGGCGAGATCGTAAGGCGAGTCTGCCAATTTCAGATAAACGCTTGTCGCGTCGTCATGCAATTGTGCAATATGTCACTGGAAAAGGATTTTTTCTAATTGATTTGAACAGCACAAACGGCACTTATATCAATAGTGAACCCGTTCGTCGTCCTATTTTATTGAAAGATGGCGATCGCATTCGCTTAGGAAGTTTATCGTTCGTGTTCTTTCTTTGCGAAAATAGTCGCTGTGCAGAATCTATTCCACCCGATGTTCTATCCGGCATCAGCTTGGTTCCATCCGCCTCAAAAGTGCGATCGCCTGAAAGATCACTAGCACGGTGCGAAACCGATCTAGAATTACAGGCGAACTATCCCGATTGGAACACGCCGCTCCAAGGCAGTGAAAAAGAAACTTCCATGTTTCGCAAACCTAATGCCCTTCAACCCGAAGAAGCCCCATCAACAAGCAATGCTCATCTTAGCCCTTCTCAACAAGCCGATATTCTTGATCGGTTCTTAAACCGTTAATCAGATTCAAGCCAGCGCCCCCGATCAACGGGCTGCGATCTAAAATATCGGCGAGTCCTCATTTAAGTCGCAGTCTAACCAAACTGAAAAATGCTTTGAACCAAGGAACTTAAGCCCCTTGGTTATCCTAAGTGAATGGTAAAGGCTAGCGATCGCCAACTTAATTAAGCCTATTCTTCCTTAAGCCCCTCTTCATCCTGATCTCCATCCGCATCTGTATGTCCTACGGAGTTAGCAGAAACTACTGCACCTGTTTCCAACTTTTGCCGTACCTCTAAATCAATCTTTTTGGCAAATTCAGGATTTTCTTCCATATTTTTAATGGCATTGTCCCGTCCTTGAGCAAGGTTGTCGCCGTTATAGCTATACCAAGCTCCTTTACGGATGATCACTCCCGTTTCTTCTGCCAAATCCACCACACAGCCCAGGCTAGAAATTCCCTTGCCAAAAATAATGTCGAACTCGGCAATTCTGAAGGGGGGGGCGACCTTATTTTTTGCCACCTTCACCTTGGCGCGGTTGCCATATTCATCGGTGCCTCTTTTCAACGTTTGAATGCGGCGAATATCCAGCCGAACCGATGCATAAAATTTGAGCGCTTGACCGCCCGTAGTCACTTCTGGATTGCCATAGGTAACCCCAATCTTTTGGCGTAGCTGGTTTAAAAAGATCACCGTACAACCCGATCGCCCCATATTTCCAGTAATTTTCCTGAGCGCTTGACTCATTAACCGAGCCTGCAACCCCACATGAGTATCTCCCATTTCTCCTTCAATTTCGGCACGCGGCACTAAAGCCGCCACCGAATCGATCACAATAATATCTACCGCATTGGAGCGCACCAGCTGATCCACAATTTCAAGTGCCGCTTCACCGGTATCGGGTTGTGACACTAGCAAGTTGCCAATATCTACCCCTAGGGCTGCTGCATAGGTCGGGTCGAGGGCGTGTTCGGCATCCACAAAGGCTGCAACCCCACCTGATTTTTGGACTTCAGCTAAAGCATGGAGCGCTAGGGTTGTTTTTCCAGAACTTTCAGGACCATAGATTTCAATGATTCTACCTTTTGGCAATCCACCTCCAAGCGCTAGATCTAAAGTTAAAGCACCAGTGGGAATTGTTTCGACTTTCATGCGCGTGGCATCGCCTAAACGCATGATGCTGCCCTTACCAAAGTTGCGCTCGATTTGTGAGACGACAAGATTCAGAGCTTTTTGTTTCTCAGAAGCTTGCTTGTCAGAAGCAGAGTTGTCAGTTTTACTAGCCATGAGTACCTCAACACAGAGTTTGGTAGAAAGTGTAGAAATTGGGTATAAGAGGACTTCTATTCTATGCGCGTTGCTTCAAAGAAGGAAGGCGATGGCGCACTGTCAAATATAGAGAAGTCTCGATACCTTATAAGCAGTGGTCAGCTATTACAGCAGATTTTTTGTTTTGCTTGACGGGTTACATGGGAACATGAATCACTCTTGTCCTCCCCGCTTTGATTCATCAGATTGCACTTTTAAGCGCAGATTATGACCTCCTATCTTTCCGACTTACTAATTCCCGATACCGCGTTGTCTGTTGCTGGATTATCAACTTACATTCAAGCGCTGCTCGAACAAGATTCGGAGCTTCGGCAGGTTTGGGTGACGGGAGAAGTTTCTAGTGCGACTCAATATCGGAGTGGGTTGTTTTTTACGCTGCAAGATCCGACGGAGAAAGCGTCAATTAGCTGTGTGGTTTGGAACAGCCAGATCGATCGCTTATCTACTTTGCCAACCCAAGGAGAACAATTCATTATTCTGGGACGAATTCAGGTGCATCTACAGCGGGGGCAGTATCAACTCGTTGTGTGGCAGGTGTTGCCAGCAGGCGAGGGGCTGCGGGCACTGCGCTATCGACAGTTGCGGCATCGTTTGGAAGCGGAGGGCTTGTTTGATTTATCACGAAAGCAGTCGTTACCGACTCATCCTAGAGTCGTAGCGGTGGTCACTTCGCCTCAGGCAGCAGCGTGGGGCGACATTCAACGGACGCTGCGGCGACGGTATCCAGGTTTGTGTGTGTTGTTTTCTCCAGCATTAGTTCAAGGGGATCAAGCTCCCGATTCGATCGCAAAAGCAATTGATCGGGTGATTTTAGATGATAGGGCAGATGTACTAATTCTATCACGCGGAGGCGGGGCGACTGAAGATATGGCGTGTTTTAATGACGAGCGCGTTGTGCGGGCGATCTCCGAGTGCCCGATTCCCATTATTGCGGGGATCGGACATCAGCGGGATGAATCTCTGGCGGATCTGGCGGCAGATTGTTGTGCCCACACGCCGACAGCAGCGGCGGAGCAAGCAGTTCCTCGGTTGGCAGAGTTGTATGCCGAGCATCAAGAACGGGCGGTGGCTCTCAACAATGCCCTTCAGTATCGACTGGAAGTTACCCGCGATCGCCTGCAACGGTTACGCACTCGGCTACAGCAACTCCAGCTAGACCGTAAATTAGCCCACGAAGCTCAAGTATTAGGCTGGATGCGGCAAAAACTTATTCAAAGTAATGCAGAGCAATTGCAGAAGGCAACCCAACATACCCAACTATTGCAGCAAAAATTGAACATACTCGATCCACAGACGGTGTTGAAGCGAGGCTATGCCGTAGCGCGATCGGCAAACGGCGACATTGTGCGATCCACGGGTACGTTAGCATTGGGACAAGATCTTCTGATCCAGCTAGCCACAGGACAGGCAACCGTGACGGTCAAAGAAATCTTAGAGGCTGCATCCTAAATTGCCCAAGGTTCTAAAATAGTTCGTAAAAATGAATTAGGACAATAGCTTCTTTTTAAGAGAATTCCGTGAGCGATTTAACCGATTCCACCAGAGCAAATTCTGCCAGCGATGCAAAAACCGATAATAGTGAGCAGCCGTCTGTGCTCCTTCAAGATGACTGGCGCTATGAGACGACGGTGAAAAAAATTGAAGCCGCGATCGCTCAAATTGAATCGGGCGAGTTAGATCTTGCCGATGTATTTGACCAGTTTTCAGCAGCCATTGAAGATCTACGGCGCTGCGAAACATTTTTGAGCGATCGGCAGCAACAAGTTGACCTGTTGATCGAAACCTTAAGCGATCAAGCAGAGTTTTAGAGAGGAGTGCAGAGTTTTAAGTGAGGAGTGGTGAGTTGTGCATTCAAAACTCATCACTCAAAATTAAGCATTCAAAACTTTTTCCTCCCTAATCCCTATCTACTCGAACTCCACCAAGATTGACTAGAGTTGCTGCCAATCAACTGTTGAGCCTTAGCACGAACTTGAGCGTAGCGAGTGCTACTGCTGACGTTTAGCAGATTGCCTTGGGTATAGCCAGCGGCGGTGAGTAAGCGAGTGCCTACTTCTTGAGCTTGGCGATTCATTTGTGCCGTGTAGTTGGGTTGAACTGCTTTACTGATGACGTTGCTTAGTAAGCCGCTGACCACGTTGCCAACCAAGCCGCTATTAAAGCCCAGTTTGGGTGCTACCAGGTTGCCAAGCGTCGGCAGGAGTCGCGTGATCGTATTGGTCGAATTGGTGCGGTTGACCAATTTCATCGGATGAGAGAGAGAGGCGTGCCCGATTTGACGAGCCAGAACAGTTGCCAGAGACGCTTCAGAATCAGCATTGGCGATCGCCCCTGCACTGATGAACACCTTGCCGCCCGGAAGCGCCAAAGCTCCAGCATCGCGGTCTTTCACCACATAAAACTCATAGGGCAAATCGGATCGATTGGATGCTTGCGCCAACTTTTGCCCAACCTCGTTAATGTAGCTCGTCACCTCGGCATCGTTGACCAATGCCACTTTGCCCAGCAGTTCCCGCGCCATTTGAGCGCCAATGGAGGCTTCGCTCTGGTTGCTGCTCGTCCAAGAAGAGGTTTGCCCAGAAGTTACTGGAGAGGACACCTTGCCGGTGAGCAGATAACCCAGACCAGCCGTCACCACGTTCCCCAGCAAACCGTTTCGGGGCTGACTTTGACTGATCCGTGAAGTTTGCGGCAGGTTGTTTCCGATCAAACTTGCCAATTCCGTGACAACAGGGCTAGTGGGATTTTTCAGGGCAAATTGACGGGCAAGCGAGTTTGCTTCCGTCCAGCGGTTGGCTTTGCCGTAGGTAGTCACCAGCGATCGCACCAAATCGGGCTGATTTAGATTTTGAGATAATGCCTGTTGCAAGATGTAGATTGCATTTTGACGGCGATCGCTCGCTTCTAAGGTTTGGGCTAAACGAAGATGACCGGGAATAAATTGAGGATAGCTCTTCACCAACTGCTGCAACAGCGACAACGTTTGACTATCCAAGGTTTGGTTATTAGAAATCTGCTGCCAAAAAGCTTGTGCCGCTGGAGGAAGTCCATCAGAATTATTGCCAAACCCAGTAGTGGGTTGAGTCCATGGCAAGGTTTGCGGATAGCCCACGGCGGGATACCCCGGAGAGTAAACCGGAACCCCATACCCACCCGGTTGCATCACCGGATATCCCTGAACAGGCGATCCTTGGATGGGAACCCCAACTGGATAGCCCTGAGTTGGATAGCCCTGATTTGGATAGCCTTGAGTTGGATAGCCCTGATTTGGAATTCCAATTTGCGTCGTCACCTGCACTGAAAAGCCGCCCGGAGCATTCTGCGGAACCCCATACCCCGGAACAGGAGCGCCGTATACGGGAGCGTTCGACGGATAGCCATATGGGGGCGCTGCTACTGGATAAGCATACTGGGGTGAACCCGTAGGCAAATACATGGGCGCTTGGGTTGGAGCGATCGCAGACTGCACAGGAGCCGCGATCAAGGTCGGATTGCTGACGATCGCCGGAGACGGCTGATCAACAATCGCCGCCGACTGAGTCGGAGGGGTTGATACCGCAGGGGCAGCAGTCGTGACCGTTGTAACTGGACTAGAAATGGTCGTAGTGGGGGTGATCGTAGTGGATGAAGTTTGCGCCGAGGCGATCGTCGGCGCAAAAAATAGCAAAACCGCGCTTAAGGGCAAAGTTCGGGAGAGCAACAGAGAACAAGAGTTATTCATAGAGCGTGGAGAGTGGTTATCAAAGGTGATTAAGGTTGGTAGCCGCACCCTTTGATGGATAGCGTTGAGTGAGATATTGACGAGCAAAAAAGTGCTGAACCCGTGAATAGGGCAAGCGCAAAAACTATTCTCTGAAAGCAAGCCGCTGATGGCGGTTAGCGAATCGCTTTCTTAGATAAATGCTGTCAACTGAGTTAGCTGTCTACTTTGATAGAAAAATCGGGGCAGATGTTCCGCAATGTCAGATCTTTCTCTCGCTCGAAGGCAACCGCGATCGCGTTAAAGGTTCGGTAATGCAGGTTTTAATCAACCCTTCTACCTCGCTTACTGCAATCACTTCGGTTCCTAGGTGAGTGGCAAGGTCATCCACGGTCATATCGTCGAGAAAGCGGGGATCGTCGTGCTTCAACATCACGCTGGGCAACAGAAGCGCATCACCCAGATCGCTTCCCTGAAGCGCACTGAGAATATCTTGCCCGGTGATTAAGCCCGTCACAGAAATCTCTTGCCCCCAATAGTGGCTGGCAATCGCCACCATGCGCACCTCCAACCCTTCAACCTTATTTAATCGCTTTAGGATCGGCTGAAATGCCAACTCCACCGCATTGCCCACAATCCAGGTAAACCGACGGCTTGGAGAGACCGTTTTGGGTAGTTTTTTCGCTGCTTTTTGAAACGCTTTAAGAAATTGACGAATCGAGCCAACGCCGTTGCCAATTTGAGGATAGTCTTCATAGTGCGATTCGGGCGGCAACTCTCGCCCTGCAATCAAAAACCACTCGTCTGCGAGCCAAACAAACGTAGAGTCAAACTGTTGTCGAAACTTGGTTTGCAGCGCTTGAACTTGATCAATCACTTCCCGCGCCTTTTCAGGGGTCACAGGAACTAGCTCATCATCAGCCGGACGAAAGCGAGTTAAACCCACAGGCACCACAGCCACCGAGGCGACCGCAGGCAAATCGGTTTGATGAAAGCGGGCTAAATCTAGGAGAGTCTGAGTCAAATGTTGCCCATCATTCACGCCGGGGCACAGCACCACCTGAGCGTGAATCTGTAGCTCTCGCTCTTGAAACCATTGCAGATAATCCAGCAGTTGTCCAGCGCGAGGGTTTTTCAGCAACCGAGTCCTTACTTCTGGCTCAGTGGCATGAACCGAAACATATAGAGGCGAGAGGCGGAGTTGCTCAATCCGATCCCATTCTCGCTGGGTCAGATTGGTCAGGGTGAGGTAGCTGCCGTAAAGAAAACTAAGCCGATAATCATCATCTTTGAGATAAAGCGTTTCTCGCTTGCCGGGGGGTTGCTGGTCGATGAAGCAAAAGGGACAGCGGTTGTTGCACTGAATCAGTCCGTCAAATAGAGCAGTTTCAAATTCCAAGCCTAGATCGTCGTCGTAGTCTTTTTCAATTTCAACCTGGTGCGCTTTGCCGCTGACATCCAGTACTTTCAATTCCAGCACTTCGTCGGCACAGAGAAAGCGATAGTCGATTAGGTCGCGGGGACGCTCACCGTTGATGGAAACGAGGCGATCGCCGGCTTCAAACCCAATCTCTGCCGCGATCGAGTCGGGCACAACAGCAGTAATTAAAGCAGGGCGGATCGATAGGTCGCTCATCGGGAAAAGTAGTTTTGAATTTTAAGCTTTGAGTTTTGAGTGGGGGAATTCATTGCAAAATTCGCACCGCTTGCCTCTCTATTCTTACGTGTTTTTGAGCCAGCCGATCGCCACGGATGCTAGTAGCGTGAAACCAAATGCCAACCGATACCAAACAAACACCCAAGTGCTTTGACGTTGTAAATATTTCAGCAGCCATGCGATCGCCAAGTAGGAAAAGATAAATGTGGAAATAGTCCCTGCTAGCAGCGCAATGATGCTGTCAATGTTGCTAAAAGCTTTACGGGCTTGAAATAACGTGGCGATCGTTAGGGTCGGAATGCCGAGCAAAAAGGAAAAGCGCGCGGCAGTTCCTCGCTGCAAACCCAAAAACATTGCAGTCGTCAACGTTGAGCCAGAGCGAGAAGCACCCGGAAGCAAGGCGATCGTTTGCCCTAACCCGACCAAAAATCCATCTTGAATGGTGAGGGCATCAAAATCTCGCTTGCGGCTGCCAATTTTTTCAGCCAAGGCTAGCAACAGCGCCATGACAATCGACATAACGGCAATCAGCACAATGTTATCTGGCAAAACATCTTTCAATAGAAAGCCAAATAATAAGGCTGGAATCGTACCCACCGTAATGCCAACTAAAACCTTCCATTCTTCGCGCTGCCAGTCTTTTTGTCGATAGGCTGCCCATGCGCCCGATAAGATTTGAACAATGTCTTTCCAGAAATATATTACGACGGCGATCACACTGCCAAATTGAATCGCATCCACAAAGTATTTTTGTCCGAGCGCGTCCCAGCCTAGAACTTTTGTAAAAACAAGCAGATGAGCCGTGCTGCTAATCGGCAAAAACTCGGTAATGCCTTGCACCAACCCCAGCGCGATCGCCTGAAGTACTTCGATCAATAACCCCGGCGATCGCGCAGATGATTCAGTCGCAGTGTCTACTAATGCCAGCAACATGGTTGAAATCAAGATCAGTCCTCCGCTTTCACTAAAGCTTGTCAATTTTAAGGGGGTAACGTTCTGGCACCCGATCAATCATTTACTGATTAGCCAACATCGCTTTGCAGCAACGGCTCTGGCTCGTAGCTAGTATGGCATTCGTTGGGTAAAAATCTGCGATTTGCAAGCTCCTCTATTCTTATCCTCATATTTCAGCTTGTGAGGCTCACCTAAAATAAATAACCTTGAGTGCGATCGTCGCGAAGAGAGTTTTCTCATCTGAAGGGGTTGGGGCAAATTGTAAAACTCATTGTCTGAGAGTTCTACTAACTGCATCTCTAAAAAATAATGGAAGTTTAGGGAAACAGCGGAAGCCTTTCTGCGGCTATAATCGACAAATATGCCCCCCACGGGGATAATCACCTTCCCTTGTTGTGTTAAATAACGTAAACTAAACAGAAGATATTTACTCAACTTTACCAATCCTCATATTTGTCATCCTACCTTGATTTCTTTACCCTCCCTTCCTGCAAGCAGTCTTGCACCTGATCCGTCCTTTGCGCCCAAGGTTGACGGGGTATCTTTTTCTGAAGCAGTTGAAACAAAAGTTATCAAAATAACGGGTCAGCATTGGCAATTGTTTGCAATGGCGGTGCTGTTGGTGTCGGTGCCGGTGTTTATTCAGGCTCCACTGGTGCGATCGCTCCCCTTGCTGAGCTTGGTATCAACCGTGGGTTGGTGGGCACTATCCAACCGCTTGTTGTCTCAGCCCAAAACCCAAGTCTGGGGGGATTTCCTAATGGGGTTTACATGGACTTGGCTAGCAGGTTCTCTTTATTGGGGTTGGTTTCGTTGGGAACCTTATTTTCACCTCCCCATTGAGTCGATCGGCTTACCATTTGCGGTTTGGGGCATCTTGCGTAACCAAGGGAAAGTGGGTCACTTCTTTTACTTAGGCTCTCTTTTAGGGACGGCGATTACAGATATTTATTTCTATCTAGTGAATTTGATGCCCCACTGGCGGGCACTCATGCAGGTGACTGAGGAGTTGGCGCGTCCAATTTTTCGAGATGCGATCGCTCAAGTTCAAACCCCTTGGGGATCAGGCTGGGCTTTCGTGTTAGTTATTTCGCTGTTGACTTTTAGCTTTTTGCCTCTCCGCTCCTCAAAGTTACATTGGTGGGTGTTTGGCGGTGCCATTTTAAGCACTGTTTTAGTGGACGGTTTATTTTGGGTGGGTGCTTGTCTTGCTTAGCGGTGAGGAGCAGAGCTAGCTCTAAGCTAGGGGGGATGTCTATTCGCCCTAGTTCAGAGTACACTCGGAGTGGAGCATGGTCAGTCGCTCTTTGGCGCTATACTGGCATTGCGTTAATGTGTCGGGATGCATCATTAGGGAACCTTTTCTTAAAATGCAGTCTGTGTTGACTACACAACCCACTCCTCATATGTTGCTCCGTACTGATTCGGGCTACCGTCGTTTGCCGCTGACCGGAACAAACTGTTGGACAGTTGGTCGGAGTGAGGACAATAATTTTGTGTTGCCTGATCGTTGGATTTCGCGTAATCATGCCATGTTGCAATACATGGAGAGCGGCGAGTTCTATTTAATTGACTTGGGCAGTCGCAATGGGTCATTTTTGAATGGTCGTCGCGTCAGCATTCCTGTTACCTTGAAAAACGGCGACCATCTCACCTTCGGGCAGACCGAGCTTGAGTTTTACTGTCCGTCTTCTAGACATTTTGAAGAGATGGAGCCAGGAAGCGAAAAAGATTTTACAGCCACAGCAACTCTGCACGTACGACGACTGATCTCAGTATTAGTGGTAGATATCCGCAACTTTACTGGGTTGACTCGTCAGCTTGATGAAAAAATTCTTTCTGAAGTAATTGGCACCTGGTTCCGACACGCGGGAGAAATTATTCGCGAGAATGGCAGTTGGGTGGATAAATATATCGGCGACGCGGTGATGGCAGTGTGGATTCATGGGGCGCAGGAGGTTGATA
The DNA here is from genome assembly GCA_041752515.1 of Leptolyngbyaceae cyanobacterium. Taxonomy (GTDB): domain Bacteria; phylum Cyanobacteriota; class Cyanobacteriia; order Leptolyngbyales; family Leptolyngbyaceae; genus ULC077BIN1. Next base: position 11,505 of record JBGSWI010000029.1, read on the forward strand.
ATCAAGAGATGCTGCAAATCTTGCAGGCGCTCAGTGCGATGCAAAAAATGACTAGCAATCTTTATAATCTTTACCCTCTGCCGTTTCCGTTGCGAATTGGGGCTGGCATTAATACGGGCTATGCCATGGTTGGCAATACGGGCAGTGGCGATCGCCCTGACTACACGGCTCTGGGTGATACCGTCAATGCTGCGTTTCGGTTAGAAACTTCGACCAAGCAAATCGGCAAAGATATTTCTGTCGGCAAAACGACTTTTCAGTATATTTCAACTTTGGGCAATGGCTCTACGCCGTTGGAGGAGCATACGGTGACGATGCATGGCTATGAGGCACCCGCGATCGCCTATGCGTGCACCTTTCCTGATCTTGAAGACTTTCTCAAAAAACACCAGGCGGTTTAGCCTAAATCGCCTATTCCCTGTGGCATCGTTCCTGGCTTTGTTTGAACGGGTTCTGTCCACCAGCGATCCGCCTGCACTAAGGTATGAACTTGCCAGTTAGGTTGCGTTTGTGGGTAGTCTTGGCGGTAATGACCACCCCGGCTTTCAGTGCGAAAATTAGCACTTTTGAGCATTAAAACAGCCACTTCCAGCAAGTTCCGCGTCTCTCCCCATAGCCGCACAGTAGAAATAAGATCGGGCGAATCCAATTCAAACCTTTGACTAGGATTAAAAGCCTGGAGCGATCGACTGAGGGGCAGAGCGGCAAACTCCTGTTGCCAGGTTTCAACTTGGGCGATCGCGGCTTCCATCGGAGCTTGATTTCGGCAAATTCCAACATTTCGCCACATCAAGCGTGGCAGTTCTCGCCGAAAAAGTTTTAGAGCTACAAGTTCTGAAGGCGTAAAGCATAACGCAGTAGGCGAAGAAGGAGGCTGCTCACCATCCATTCGCCGCTTGCTACTCGCTATCTTTCTAAACTGGGCACCAAACACCAAACATTCCAGCAAAGAGTTACTCGCCAGACGATTGGCACCTTGTACGCCAGTGCTAGCCGTTTCACCCACTGCATATAGTCCTGAAATAGAAGTGTGGTTGATGAGATCTGTGGTGATCCCCCCCATCCAGTAGTGAGCAGCGGGCGCAACGGGTATGGGTTCGTTAAAAACATCAATCCCCCACCGTTTGCACACTTGAATGATGTTGGGAAAACGATGCCGAATTTTGTCGGCGGAAATAGGACGCAGATCGAGCCAGACATGAGCGATCGCGGGATCGGCTTGGGTCGTTTGCAAATAGCTAAAAATGGCTCGGCTGACTACATCCCGTGGTGCTAGTTCACCGTCAGCATGATAGTCAAAGGCAAACCGCCGCCCGTGGTCATCGATTAAATGAGCACCTTCGCCCCGCACTGCTTCGCTAATCAAAAACCGAGGCGCACCCGGTTTCGTTAGCGCAGTCGGGTGAAACTGGACAAATTCTAAATCGCGTAGGGTTGCCCCCGCTCGATAAGCGATCGCCACTCCATCGCCTGTACTCAACTCTGGATTAGTCGTTTGGGCAAACACCTGTCCGCCGCCGCCAGTCGCCAGAATCACCGTTTCCGCCCGAATCCAACTAATTTGAGTACTAGCGGCGATCGCGATCCCCAAACAGCGCCGAGGAGTGTCCTCCATCCAGAGATCAAGCGCAAAGCCTTGTAGCACCTGAATGTTTTTTTGGATGAGTACCTGTTCCGCCAGAGTCCTCACTAGAGCGTGTCCGGTAGTATCAGCAGCATGAAGCACCCGCCGCCGGGAGTGAGCCGCCTCCAGAGTTAATGCCAAGGTGCCGTGGTGGCGATCGAACCCGACACCCATCTCCACCAGCGCTTGAATACACTGGGGCGCTTGCTCTACCAGAAACCTGACCGCATCATAATCGCACAAGCCTACCCCCGCGCTGAGGGTATCCTGAATATGCAGAGCCGAAGAATCGTTTGGGTCAGTGACAGCGGCAATTCCGCCCTGCGCCCAATCGCTAGCTGAAAGGGAAATCGGCTCCTTGGTAATCAGACCAATACTTAAATGTTTTGGCAAGCAAAGAGAAGTGTATAGCCCTGCCGCACCGGCTCCAACAATGATGACATCGAAAGCTTGGGGCAGTGACAATTGAGGCATTGTTGCAAAGCTTGGGGACAAGAATCAACTCCGGGAGGTATAGCTTTAAGCTAACAATTATTCAGTGCAGAGTTAAGGGTAAAAAAAAGTTGCTCCGTTCATTTAAGTCTGAACATTAAGCAACTTTGAGACAAGCGGTAAGAAAAGAAATCTAACGATAGATGCCGTTGTTAATTCGATCCGCCCCTTCAACCAGCGCTGATTCTTGAGGGGTTGCAGTAAAGCTATCTAGATTGGCACGCAAAGTTTCTTTTTGGCGATCGGTTAATCCGGAAATCTCTAATACATCCTCTACTTTTTCGTAGGGTGCATTCTTCACAATTAAGCTTGCCAAAGTCGGATACATCCCTTGATACAGCCGAAACGATCGCATATTGGTATTGTTCAAATCGATTTTGGCACCCAGTTCACTCATTTTGTCGCTAACAACATCCCGAAAATCGGCTTCTGATTCTGCTTCTGCAAAAAGCTTAGGTGCTGTGGCTGTGGAGTTGATCCAGCTAAATTGAGCGGTCAAAAGTTGGCTTGCTGGAGAATTTTGGGTGGCAGCCAGTGCAGCTTGGCTCAAGCCTGACCAACTCAAAATGCTAACCATGCAGGTTACCAACAGGCAGAATAGTCGTTTCATAAAGTTCATACCTCCCATTGCGTCCCACGGAATCTATGATGTGTGGCGTTTCTTAGAGCCTATCATTTCCCGGTAACCATCTGTCATTGCGCTAAGCTGAACAGCCCGCTTCTACAAAAAACGTGATATTTGTCATCAAAAGACAGCAAACCAGAAACGCGCACTCCCACCCCACACTCAAAACTCAAAATATCTCCTGCGGAGACGCTACGCGAACAAAACTCAAAACTCAAAACTCAAAACTCAAAACTCAAAACTCAAAACTCAAAACTCAAAACTCAAAACTCAAAACTCAAAACTCAAAACTCAAAACTCAAAATATCTCCTACTGAGACGCTGCGCAAACAAAACTCAAAACTCTACTCACAACTTTCTCATCACTTCCGGCAAAAGATTGGCTGGAATTTTGGAAAGTGCCAGGGTTTGCCCCTGGATGCCAAATTCGCTGTGAAAAGCACGGGTCGTTTGGGTGATGTAGTCTAAGGTTGCCTGATAAAAATCGGAGAGGGGTTCCCAGCCTTGGAGCGCTTGTAGGTGTTGACTTAGAGCAGACTCTAGCAAGGTTTGACGCTGAGTAGAGGTGATGTTGTTGTACCGATCGCCCGCGAGTTGGTAATAGGACAAGCCCAAGTTGTTAAAAGTGGCAAATACATCAAAAGTAAGGTCAGGAAAGGGGAGGTCAGGGCGGTGTTCAGTTTGGGCAGAAAGTGCTTCTACCGCCGCAATCGCCGCTTTGTATGCCTGAATCGCCTGCTGTAAATACTGCCCGCGATCACTATTGGCGGTGGTTTTCAGGTTTGCCAGGTTCCAATAAGCAGTGCCTAAGTTATTTTGAGTTGCCGCAAAGGATGCAGGCACAGCTTCCACTGTGCGGTAGTGGAGGGCAGTGTGATAAGCGGCGACCGCTAACTGCAACAGCCGAGTCGGAGACACCGTGGACTGAGCCAGAGTTGGATTCGGGTTGGGTTTCAAATGCTGTGCCAAGTTCCAGTAGGCGGTGCCTAAGTTGTTTTGAATCATGGCATAGGGCATCGGTTCACACTGGGGGCTGTAGTGCTCAAGGGCAGTGTGATAGGCGGCGATCGCCTGATTGAGTCGAGCGATCGGCTGTTGATGTTGAGCTAAATTCCAACAGGCAGTGCCCAAGTTGTTCTGAGTGGCAGCATACCGAGCCAGGTCTTCTTGCGGATCGCGGCAGCGCAACGCCGACTCATAAGCCTCCACCGATTTCAGTAAATTACTGGCAGGATCTTGATAGTGCGCCAAATCTCCGTAAGCCGATCCCAAATTGTTTTGGATCATGGCATAAGTATGAGAATTGGCTTGAGGCGTGGTTTTATCCAGCGCCAAGGCATAAATTTGAATCGCTTTTTGCAGGCTGGCAAGCTGTTGCTCGGCGGCAACGGAGTTGTGCGACTGCATCCAATACAGATTACCTAAATCATTCGCCCCATCGACCCATTCAGGGGTGTCATCTTGCAGCCATTCTAGGGTCGCTTCATGCACCGCGATCGCAACGTCTAAAGTTTCTGGCGATGGATTGCCTTGCTCCAGGCGATCGCGGTATAGCCGCCCCAAATCGACGTATGCCGCTGCAATCGTTTTGGGGTCGATTCGCTGCTCCACCCACTGATCGATTTGCTGTAGGGTTTTCAGCGCTGTTTGATGTTCTGCAACGCTGGGGTCGTGGGCGATTCCCTCTGGGATCGTGGAACGAATCGCAGCGAGAACCTGATCGGTTAAACAGGAGTGAAAACGGGGCGGAAGTTTGAGTTTTGGTTGCGCGGCGTTTCTGCTGGAAACGCTTTGAATGTTGGTGGGCTGTTCATCTCTGCTGGACTGCGCTAAATCGTAGGGCAGACTGTCCCAAATAAATGCTTCCGACTGGACGGCATACTCTAAAGGCTTAGTACAACCAACGGGCGTAGCGTGTCCTAGGCTAGAGGGTTTGGAGTCGTCATGATCGTTGTAGCGTGAAGGGGATTGCAACGGGGCGATCGCAAAATCGGGTGCGCGATCGCCGTTGGATCGCGCTTGACTGATGCTGCGTAGCGGGGTGGGGTCACCCTCAAACTCAAACAATGCAGTGTGCCAATCCCAAAAGGCTGGAGCCGATTGCTGGAGCGATCGCAACCAAGGACGCGGCAACCACAACACGATCGTGCCGTCGATTCCGGGCAAATAATATTCAATGGCTTGCAGATGCGTCAAAAACCGTTTTTGCACGGGAGCAGGCTGACGGGTGAGATGCTCTACCCCAAGAATCTGAAAGCTTAGAGACTGGCTAGCAGACGCATTACCATGCTGCGACAACCACTGAGCAACTTGAGCCATCGGGTTTGGGTCACTCAAATTTAAATTTAAGCTCACAAAGTGGGGAGAGCGAAGAGCCGACTGCAACTGGGCAACCAGATGACTGCGTAGCTCTAGATCGTCACAGATTGCCAAAAAGATCTGACGACGCAAATTAAGCTGTAGCGACATTTTCAGCCGCGAATACAGCTTCTGGTTTTCCCCAGAAATAGAATAAGCGGCGTTCATCACAATGGCAGGCGTAGGGCAGTCGGCAAATTGCATGGTTAAAAAAATCAATGCCAGAACCTCTAAAACAAAAGGCTCTGGCTGGCACCGAGTACATATCACCCTCTTTCAAGGCTTTTCTGCCTTCTCAGGAAAGTGAACAAGGAATCGTAGAGTTAATTTAAGAAAAAGGAAATAGTGAAAAATTGATACAACAGTATCTTGGAAAGATCGTTAGAATGAAGAACTGAGATTCAAACGAATTTGCAATAAACAAATTAATAGTTTGAACTCGCTTTCCTTTTTAGCGTCTTCACCTATGCCACTACCTATTGTTGCCATTATTGGTCGCCCAAATGTGGGCAAATCTACTGTTGTCAATCGGTTGGCAGGGGTGCAAGAAGCGATCGTTTATGACGAACCGGGCGTAACTCGCGATCGCACCTACAAGCCTGCCTACTGGCGCGATCGCGAGTTTATGGTCGTTGATACGGGCGGTTTAGTGTTTGACGATGATACTGAATTTTTGCCTCTCATTCGTGAACAAGCCCTGACAGCCCTAGCCGAAGCGAGTGCGGCGATCTTCATTGTGGATGGCATGACCGGACCGACAGGGGGCGATCAGGAAATTGCAGATTGGCTACGACAACAGCCTGTACCTGTGTTGCTGGCAGTCAACAAGTGCGAATCGGTAGATCAAGGCATCATTCAAGCAATGGAGTTTTGGGAACTGGGTCTGGGCGAACCCTATCCTGTTTCTGGCATTCACGGCAACGGCACTGGCGATCTGCTAGATGAATTGCTGAAGCATTTGCCTCCTCCCGATGAAATTGTTGAAAACGATGAAATAAAGGTGGCGATCGCGGGGCGACCCAACGTAGGTAAATCCAGCCTGCTGAATGCGTTTGTCGGCTCAAACCGTGCCATTGTCAGTCCTATTTCAGGCACCACCCGCGACGCGATCGATACCCTAGTCGAGCGGGATGGCAAGACCTACCGCCTCATTGACACCGCTGGCATCCGCAAGAAAAAAAGTGTGGAATACGGTCCAGAATTTTTTGGGATTAACCGCGCCTTTAAGGCGATCGCCAGGGCGGATGTGGTTTTGTTTGTGCTAGATGCGATCGACGGTGTAACCGAGCAAGATCAAAAACTGGCGGGGCGCATCGAAGAAGAAGGACGCGCCTGTGTGTTGATTATCAACAAATGGGATGCGATTGAAAAAGACAATGAAACTATCTATGAGTATGAACGCGATATTCGTAGCCGATTGCACTTTGTCGATTGGGCAGAGATGATCTTTATCAGTGCCAAGACAGGACAGCGGGTAGAAAAGATTTTAGATCTTGTGAATGTCGGCGCTGAGCAGCATCGTCGCCGGGTGACGACCTCTGTGATCAATGAAGTGCTAGAAGATGCCGTTAGTTGGCATACTCCTCCCACCACTCGCGGGGGTCGTCAGGGCAAGATTTACTATGGCACACAGGTCAGTGCTCAACCCCCTTCGATCGCGTTGTTTGTCAATGATCCCGAACTGTTTGGTGATGGCTATCGTCGCTATATTGAGCGCCAGTTTCGTCAGTCCTTGGGGTTTACAGGAACTCCACTGCGGTTATTTTGGCGAGGTAAGAAACTCCGTGATTTAGAGCGCACCGAACGCACTGTGAACCGAGCCACCCGAGTCAAAATAAAGTAACTATGGATTTGCTGCGATCGCTCCCATTGGGGCTTTTTTTAGAACAACCCACCACTTGGCTGCATCGTCTCGATCCTCGGATTAAGCTAGCTTGGCTGTTGACCTTTTTGCTGGCACCCATCCTGGCAACTCCCTTCTGGCGGCTTTTATTGGTGGGCTTACTGCTCCTGCTGACCCTTTCCGCTAGAATTCCGCTGCGAGTTTGGCAGCAACAACTCGGCTGGCTTACTTTTTTGTGTGTGCTCATTTTTGTGCTGACAACGCTGCTTCCTGATGGGTTGAATGCCAGCCATCAACCCCGATTGCCTGCGAATGAACTGGAGTTTTCTCAACAAACAACAGTGCCTCCGGCGACAGCACAATCTCAGTCTTGGAATCCGTTGACCTGGAAAAAAGCCTTAGAGGATTCTGTCCAGTCGTCTCCAGAGACCGCCTTACCGCAACCTACTGACTATCGCTATGTGCTGCTACAGGTTGGCTCGTTGACGGTGACCCGCCGATCGCTCGATCTTGCCATTCGAGTTAGCACGTTACTGTTTACGTTACTTTACAGTACAAACTTGTTCCTGCTGACAACGGCACCCGAAGCCGTGACTGCCGCGATCGAAAATTGGCTGAGTCCGTTGCGCCGATTCAAGGTGCCCGTCACCGAAATTGCCCTGACGCTGACGCTCTCTTTGCGGTTTATTCCATTAGTGCTGGAAGAATTCCAAAATCTGGTGCGATCGGTCAGCACCCGCGCCATCAACTGGAAAAAGTTAGGGCTGCGCCGCACCCTTCAGATCTGGCTGCTTGTGGCTGAGCGATTGCTAGACAATTTGCTCCTCAGAGCCGAGCAAATCGCCAGCGCGATGATGGTTCGCGGCTTTACCACGCCCAACCAACACCATGTGCCCTGGCATCAATTTCACTTAAGGATCTTCGATTGGTTGGCGATCGCGGCTATGATCTTATTCTGGGGAGTTCGCATCTGCTGGAGTAGCGGTTTTTAGTCAACTATTCTAGGCAATTAATTGGTGTTTTGAATTTCACTGTTCATCTGTTCCCTCATCAGAAAATAGTGCAATCACCGGGCAAACAGCCAAAACCATGTACTATCGAGAGTCTATCTAAAGCAAAGTTTCAATGAGCGACGAAAACTACTTAAATCATCCAAACTTTGGCTTGCTTTTTAGAATGTGTCTGGTTGACGCTAATCGAGAGTTATTCACAACCCTATATGCCCAACGGTTATTTTTTCTCGTGTCAACCGGTGCAGAGGGATTAGAGTTCGAGCCGGTTGGTCGTGCCGATGCCCGACTCGCGATCGAAAATCGTATGCGGCAATTGCGACGTTTAGGATCGCCACCCGAACACACCAAACTTCTCAAGCTCTACAAACAAACCTTTCAATGACGGCTTACTGGGTTGGTACAATTTCCGAACGTGTTGCTCAGATCCAATCATCTTTGCCTGCTTCGGTTCGCTTAATCGCAGTCACTAAACAAGTTTCCATAGAGGCAATGCGAGAAGCGTATGCGGCAGGAATTCGAGACTTTGGAGAAAGCAAAGTTCAAGAAGCGGAAAGTAAGCAAGCAGAACTAGCTGACCTGCCTAATGTGGTTTGGCATTTGATTGGGCATCTGCAAACCAACAAAGCTCAAAAGGCATTGCAATGTTTCCAATGGATTCATTCGGTGGATAGCTTGAAACTGGCGCTGAAGCTCGATCGCCTAGCAGCATCACTGACCCAAAAACCTCAAATTTGTTTGCAGGTGAAACTACTGCCGGACCCTGACAAATATGGGTGGACTACTGCGGAATTATGGGCTGACTTAGCCCAACTTGATCAGTGTCAGCACCTTCAAATCAAAGGATTAATGGCGATTCCTCCGCTGGGTTTGAATGAAGCAGAGGTGCTTCAACTATTTGAACAAAACCGACAGTTCGCCAGCAAAATTCAAGCGCAAAATTGGCAGCGAGTTCAAATGCAAGACCTTTCCATGGGGATGTCGGGAGATTTTCTTTTAGCGATTCAAGCTGGCGCAACGATGATTCGCTTGGGGCGGGTTTTGTTTAGCGATTCGTGAAACGTCAGCGAAGCTTTCCACAGAACTCCCTACGGAAATCGTCAACCTAACGCTGTTTATGTATACCGCTTTACCAATAGCTGTTGTTGCTTAAGATTTCTTAAAAGACTTAATGGTAAACGCTTGACAGAAACGCCTTCTGAGTTTTGAATACTGTGGGGTGGCAAAGCCGTTCAACAAAGCAAAATCAGCTTTCTAAAACTCTCTTTTGCCATTTTTAGCAAAGCTCAGAAAAGTCTTAATAAAAGATTCACTTTAACCAAGTAGGAGTATACTAATCTCTCAATTCGGCAAAAATGGGTAGGCTCAGTGGATTGATTGACCTCCTGCGTCAGCCAGTGTCATTATCTAAAAGTTTTGGATTGGCACGTAAGTTAAAAAGCAATTTTAATTGTGATGTAACAGGCTAAAGCTGCTAGTCGCAAACGGGTATAGATGGGCATTGGAAGGGTGTGTGAACAGATAGGTGTGTGAATAAATAACTGATCGTGATGGAGCGTAAACAGTGAGTAACAATATTTTCGGTAAGCTACGGGATTTTGTTGGTTTTAATGAACCAGTGGAATATGAGTATGAGTACGATGAAACGGATGGAGAAGACTATCAGGGTCTTTATCAACAAGAGCAAGCTCAACAACTGTCTTCGGAAGAGCCTCGCGCTCGTCGGAGCCGCTATCGCGATCGCCCAATCATGACTGAACCAACCACTGTGGGAACACAAACCATGAATGCAGCCTCAATGAGCAACGTAATTGGTATGCCTGGAGCCGTCAACGGGATTTCTGAAGTGGTGGTGATGGAACCCCGTTCTTTTGAAGAAATGCCCCAAGTCATTCAGGCGTTGCGGGAGCGCAAATCCGTGGTGCTCAATCTGACGATTATGGACCCAGACCAAGCTCAGCGTGCGGTTGATTTTGTGGCAGGCGGAACCTACGCGATCGATGGTCACCAAGAACGAATCGGTGAAAGTATTTTCTTGTTCACGCCTAGCTGTGTTCAAGTCAGCACCCAAAACAACGTGGTTCACGAAGTGCTTCAGCCTCAAGTGCGTGTTCCTCGTGCAACGAACCCTGCTGCAACGTGGGGTGGTGAGCAAGTCCGAATGGCTCAGTAACATCAAGCTGTATAAAAATCGATCATTGGTCGTTAGGGTTTGCTGATGGCTGTTTAACGATTGATGATGATTTTTTGCCCTTCTGGGTTTGAAGGGAGCAATCAGACAGCTTAGGAGATGTAAATGTGTCGATTCAACTTGGCGTGATTGGTGGTGGGATGATGGGAGAGGCTCTCATCTCCCGCCTTGCGGCTCAGGAGATTTATGCGTCTGAGCAAATTTTGGTGAGCGATCCTCAGGCAGAACGCCGAAAGTTCTTGAGCGATCGCTATGGGGTTCAAACAACCTCTGAAAATTTAGAAGTTGCCCAAGCAAAAGTATTGCTACTGGCAATTAAGCCCCAAATGTTTGATCGAGTGGTGGCAGAACTTGCTGGAGATAAGCCAACGCTGTCACCATTAGTCTTATCTATCCTTGCAGGCACACCCTTAGAAAAACTAGAGCGGGCTTTTCCAGATAAAGCAGTGATTAGAGCCATGCCCAATACTCCCGCTACTGTGGGTGTCGGGATTACCGCGATCGCGCTCGGTCAGTTTGCCCAATCGCATCACTTGGAACAAGCAACTCGCATTTTTGGTGCCGTTGGCGAGGTGGTAGAAGTGGCAGAGTCTTATATGGATGCCATCACGGGCTTGTCTGGCTCAGGTCCTGGTTATGTCGCTTTGATTATAGAAGCGTTGATCGATGGAGGAGTAAGAGTAGGATTGCCGAGAGCGATCGCCACCAAACTCGCCATTCAAACGGTTAAAGGCTCCGCTCAATTGCTGCAAGATACTGGAATGCACCCGGCTCAACTGAAAGACCAAGTCACAAGCCCCGGCGGCACCACGATCGCGGGCGTTGCCCATTTAGAGCGGGCTGGAGTGCGTTCGGCTTTGATTGAGGCGGTTCACGCGGCATATGTGCGATCGCAAGAATTAGGGAAACAATAATTCTTGCGATCGCAGCACCATTAAACATGATCTCAACCTGGAAGAGAACAGGATAGCTAGCTTGCGCGCGTCGCTTTTCCGGGGATCGACAAATTACGAACTCCATTAATCATAAGATTGATTTGGCAAATTCATAGTCTAAAAATTTAGGCTTTTATAGCGGTAACGCTTAAACGCAACAGGGATCTACTCAGTAGATCCCTGTTGCGTTTAAAGAGGTAAAGGCAATTTGAAAGAAACCGCCTTTACTCCTGCCTACAAGCGTGAACTAAAAGCGATCGCTTACAAAGGACTCTAAGAAGTGAAGGCAATCTGGAAAAAGCCGCTGCCTCCTACCTTACCTAGAGAATCTACAATCGTGAACTGGAAGCCATCACTAGAACCAACCCCGGAATAACTATAGAGAACAATGCCATCCTTAATATCCTGCTGGCTAAAGGTTTGTCCGGTGGTCAAAAGTTGACCACTACGACTCAACTGCCCTGCACTGGGTAGCGATCCTAATCTGAAGAACACTTGATTCAATGGATTATCACTATCCGTTGCTTCCAAAAGGCTAGTGCTAATCTGCCGAGTTGCCGAAGTCCCCGCTGTCAAAGTTAACGGCAGATTAGTCCTCAGAACTGGCGCATCATTGACTGGTGCAACGGCGATGTTGATAATGCCAGGAGAAGGCGTAGAGGTTCCATCCGATACCAAGAAAGTAAAGGCATCTGACGGCTGTTCGCTACCGTTATGCTGGTAACTAATTAAGCCATTATCAATATCCTGTTGGGTAAAGATAGCACCAGTTCCAAGACCTATACCCCCTCGGCGTAATGCTCCAAAGATCGGTTGACTTTGCAGAGTGTAACGCAGTTCAGATGGTAAATTGTCTGGGTCAGTTGTGAACAAAACGTTTCGGAGACTACGAGAACTGCCCTCATTGAGAGACAACAAACCAGACGAAACTATCGTTGGCGAATCATTGACTGCGGTGACAGCAATATTGAATGATCCCAGTATTGTACTGTTGCCATCGGTAACCGAGAAGTTAAATCCATCGGTAGGAGACTCAGTTCCGTTATTCTGGTAGATCAGAAGACCATTATTGATATCTTCCTGTGTAAAGGTTTGACCCTGGCTTAATGGGGTACCGCCAAACTGTAGTTCTCCAGCATTCAAGTCACTCTCTAAGGTATAAACAAGTTCAGCAGAACTCAAATTATCCACATCTGTGAATAGCAATAGAGTATCTAAAATTGCGCTACCGTCCCCCTCAGATAGAGTCAGCCCTGTATTGACTAGCGCTGTGGGTGGATCGTTGAACGGGAGAATTGCAATATTGAAGGTCTCCGGTGTTGCTGGCAAGAGCGCACCGCCATCCGAAATTTGGAAGGTGAAGCTATCTGAAGTTGCCTCACTGCCATCTTGGGCATATCTCAAACGATTGTTAGTGATATCCGCCTGAGTAAATTGGCTACCAACCGCTAAGGTTATAAACCCAGACCCGTTTACGATTTTCAGTTGACCAGCAGTTGGAGTGCTGGCAACAACGTAACTAATCTGAGCCGCAGTATTATCTACATCAGTCGATTTAAGCAGACTGTTACTGATAATGACGTTGGTTGGAGTTCCACTACTTTCACCAACGGTCAAGGTGTTATTCGTTTGTAAAACTGGGTCATCATTCACCGATGTCACGTTGATTGTGACGGTTCCTAGCGCTGGAACCACCGAACCAGAACCTGTCGCTCCTTGATCGCTGATATTAATAACCAGCTTATCGGTGCCAGAGAAGTTGGCGTTAGGCTGGTAGCTAACGTTGGCAAATGCGCTGACAAAGTCCTCGATCGCGCCGGTGAAGGTGACAAAACTACCGCCATTGGTGCCACCCACTACATCGAGTCCAGCAGCTTGGGGAAGCGTAATCGTTCCTTGTTGCACCGAAAGCACGACCCGAACAGGGCTGCTGCCCGAATCAATATCGGTAAACTGAATTGCATTCGCACCGCTAAATACCAGGGGCGTTAGCGGATCTTCCTGAATCGTCTGTATTCCAGGTAAGGTTAACGTTGGCTTATCGTTCACTGGAGTAACAACGATAGTAAATAGTTGTGGAGCAGAGGTATCTTGTCCCGCTCCAGGCGTAACCCCCCCATTATCTGCTAGCTGAACCGTCACCACGGCTGTTCCATTGGCATCGGGCGCAGAGGTGTAAGTCAGTGTGCCCGCTGGATTAATAGTAGGGGGCACTAAGAATAGCGACGGATTATCGTTCGCAACCAAGAAGTTGACGACCTGCGAACTGCCTTCACCCGGACCTGCGGTAATGTTGGATGCGAAACTAGGCACCGTTCTGATTCCGCTATCCTCAGCCACCGTTTGATTGGAGCCTTTGGTGAACGAAGGTGCATCATTGACTGGTAGCACATTAATGGCGAAGAAATAGGGTGCTGCTGCATCCACGCCACCATTTGCAGTGCCGCCATTATCTCGCAGAGTTGCCGTGATTACTGCCGAACCAAACGCATTAGGAGCCGTTTGGAAGGTGAGCAGTCCAGTGGTTGCATCAATAGTAGGTCTAGCATTCGATAGGAACAGATTTGGATTGTTGCTCGTAGTGCTAACGCTAAAGCTGAGGGTTTGAGACGCTTCGTTTACCCCAACTGACAAATTAGTTGCAATTTGAATGCTTTGTGCAACATCATCCTCCAGCACTTCGACTAAGGGGGATGCCAAGACTGGGGTAAAGGAAGGTGCATCGTTTACCGATCGCACCACAATGGTAAACAGTTGAACCGGAGACACATCCACACCACCATTATCGGTGCCGCCATCATCCTGAAGGCTGACGCTGACAACCGCCGTGCCAAAAGCATCCGGTGCCGCCGTATAGGTGAGTGTGCCTGTGGGGTCAATGGTAGGAGCCACACTAAACAAGGAGTCATTACTGGTACTAACCAGGAAGTTCACCGATTGAGTGCTTTCATTTGCCAAAATTGTAGTAGGACCAGAACGAATATTGGTTGCCCAGTTGTTGACTGTGACAGCAGCAGCATCCTCATTGATAGCCTGATTGACTCCCTTTGTGAAAGAGGGTGCATCGTTGACTGGATCAATGGTGATGGTTAGGACAACTGGATCAGAGACATTAATACCACCATTTGAAGTGTTACCGTTATCTCTGAGAACCACGGTCACGTTTGCGACCCCATTCGCATCTGCGCGGGGCGTATAGGTGAGTGTGCCCGTCGATGAAATCAACGGAGGAGTCTGGAACAGGCTAGGGTTATCGTTTCCTGTGACTTGGAAGGTCAATACCTGCGATTCATTCGGCGCACCAGATGAAATACCCGTTGCCCAGCCCGGAACCGTTACTTGAGGTGCTGCGGAGGTAGACGAACCGGATTCATTAATCGTGAAACTGGTGGAGAGGGGTGTAAAAGTCGGTTTATCGTTAACCGAGGTGACGTTTAAGTCAATTGTCTTCGTTATGGCTGAAGATCCGACTAGCAAACCCGTTGCCCCTTGGTCATCTACTGTCACCGTAATACGGTCAGGTCCAAAGTAGTTCGGATTACCTTGATACACCAGATCCGCAAGTGCCGCCTGAGCATCAGCAACTAAGCCGGTGAAAGTAACTGCACTACTGCCATTTGTGGTGCTGTTGATAAAGCTGAGTAGTCCGTTGTCATTGACTGTCAAAGTCCCGTTAGGAGCAGTCAGTGTGATTAGAAGTGGACTATCTCCAGCGTCCACATCATTCAAGGTTAGATTCAGTGCGGCAGTTGGCAGATCTTCGTCCACTACAACGGTTGTGGTTGGCACCGTCAGCGTGGGAGTATCGTTGACCGCCACCACATTCATGGTGATGACCTGAGTGGTAGGCGTTGTGCCATCGTCTACCTGAATCGTGATTTGCTCAATACCGTTAAAGTCTTGGGTGCCTTTATATTTCAGGTTATTTAGGGCACCTGAGACTGCACCAGGAGTGCCGCTGAAGGAAATGGAACCGGTATTGTTACCCGTTAAGCCGATTAATCCACTGGTAGAACCCAATCCCAATGTACCGCCAAGATCAGTAGAGAGTGTGACTGTTAGCGGTGTGGAATCTGGGTCGGTGGTGTTGATGCGGTTGACTCCAGAGAACGTGAATTGAGTATCTTCGTTCACATTCAAGAGAGTTGCAGTCGGTACGGTAATGGTTGGCGCATCGTTAACGGGATTGACCGTGAGGCTAAACGTGGATAGGGGTAAGATGCCCGTTGAGCCGTCGGATGCTGTGAATGTAAAGCGATCGCTGGTTAACTCACTGCCATTATTCACGTAGGTGATCAGGGTGGCGCTAATATCGTCCTGGGTAAAGGTTTGCCCAGAAGAAAGCGTGATGCCATCCCTCAATAGAGAACCGCGGCTTGGGGCAGTGCTGAGCGTATAGATCGGGCTGAGAGCAGGACCGTCAGGATCGGTGATGAGAAGAGCCGCATCAGTGATGATGAGCGTATTCCCTTCGTCTACTGCCAAACCAGTGTTTAACGAGATTTTTGGTGCATCATTGATTGGGGTCACAGAGATATTGAAGGTTTGAGCGCCAGTTGTGGCGCCAGCCGCATCAGTGACATCAAAGACAAAGTTGTCGCTGGTGGTTTCACTGCCATCATGTTTGTAGGAAATGAGATTGCCGTCGATGTCCGCTTGAGTGAAGCTGCTAACGGCTGTACCTGCTTTAAGCAGAGTTCCGCTAGCGGGAGATGGTGAAACGCTAAAGGTTAGCTGCGAAAATACATCGTCTGGATCTGTCGCGCCGAGAATAGATTTAGTCAGGGTCACTAATCCTTCTTCCGCCAGTGTGATGCCAAGGTTAGTGGCAATGGTTGGCGCATCATTAACCGGGGTGACGTTGATGCTGAACGTGGTTAAACCAATTAAACCAGGTGCGCCTAAGCCAGAGGTTGCTCCATCGGAAGCAGTAAAGGTAAAGCGATCGCTGGTAAACTCACTGCCATTGTTGATGTAAAAGACCTGTCCATTATCCAAATCTAGTTGGGTAAAGGTTCCACCAGCCGACAGAGTGGTGTTACCGCTGCGCAGAATACCTTGCTGAGGTCCACTTCCTAAGGTGTAGGTCAGCGGTCCTGGTCCATCGTTATCGGTAATCAGTAAATTGCTGCTATTCAGCGCAGTAGTGGAACCCTCCGCGACATCGAGACTGAGGTTATTCGCTAATCCGGGCGCATCGTTGACTGGAACAACATTAATGTTGAATATAGTCGGATCTCCTACAACACCCGACTGATCGGCAATAGTGAATGAGAAACTATCCGATGAGGCTTCTGACCCATTCTGTTGATATCTCACTAACCCGCTGTTGATATCTGCTTGGGTAAAGGTGGTTACTGCCGTGCCATTCAATGAGATAGCACCACCCGACGGCACAGGTGCAACTGAATAGATAATCTGAGAGGCTAAACCATCCGGATCGGTTGCATTAAGCAGCGAACTAGAGAAGCTAACACTTCCTCCTTCGGTTACGGTGATCTGCGGGTTCGTGGTGAGCAAGAGGGGCAGATCGTTAACCGGAAGAACACTGATGCTAAAGGTTTGGGGTGCCAGCAGGGTGGTATTCCCCGATTCATCGGTAAAGGTAAACGTGAAGGCATCCCTGGTCGTTTCACTCCCATTTTGTTGATAGGTAACCCGACCATTGTTGATATCATCTTGTGTGAAGACTCCACCCACGGAAATGGGAGAACCCGCTACGGCTAACTGCCCGTTTGTTGGAGCAAGAGAGCCAACGGTATACCGGATGAATGGTGGAGCACTATCAGCATCACTGATATCAAGCTGAGCATTCGACAGGGTTACTTGCTCGTTTTCGTTAACGACTAAACTTGGGTTAGTCGTTAACAAAACAGGAGCGCTTTTTACTCCCAGCACAAAGATTTCAAAGGTTGCTGGGGCGATCGTGTTTACTCCATCCGAAACGGTGAACGTAAAGCGATCGCTATTGCTAGAGGTGCCGTTGTGCACATAAGAGACGCGACCCGCGTTCAAATCTGCCTGAGTAAAGGTATCTGCCAGAGTCGAATTAAGAAAAAGCGTCCCTTGAGTCGGCGCACCCGTCACTGAAAATATAATTGAATCTTGAGCCGCCACCGATAAAAACTCAGCATCAGTTGCCCTTAAGAGCGTTGCAGCAATGGTTCTGCTGGCTCCAGTGCTAACAGTAGTCCCTGCATTGGTTACTAGCACTGGCGCATCATCAACCTGCAATACTGAGATACTGAATGTGCGTTGGGCTGGCACCAAGAACCCACCAGCACCATCGGTTGCGGTAAAGGTAAACCTGTCACTGCCCGGTATATCCGCTCCGTTCAGATCGTAAGTTTCACTCCCATTCTGTTGATAGCTCAGCTTACCGCCGTCAATATCTGCCTGGGTAAAGGTATTGCCTAACGTGAGCGGTTGCGCTCCACCTAAAACATTTAGCAGCAATGTACCCTTCGTAGGCGAACTGTCCAAACTGTAAACAATTTGCGGGGCAGCCTGCTCTATATCGGTAATCAACAAACTGCTGCTGCCAATTGTGGTCGCCAATCCTTCTGAAACGGTGATGGGCGCAAGAGAAACCAGAACGGGCAAGTCATTGACTGGAACGGTATTAATCGTAAAAGTTGTATTGGGAATTGAGCCACCCTGACCATCCGATACGGTAAAGATAAAGCGATCGGTTAGAGTAGCGGCTTCACTACCATTCTGCTGATAGACTAGCCTTCCCTGATTAATATCTTGCTGAGTGAAAATATTACCCGTGTTGATCGCGGCTCCATTCACTAACAAACTGCCGTTGGCAACGTTAGGTGCGACTGCTAGCTGATAGGTTAATTGTATGGGTGAATTATTTGCATCTGTGACCAAAAGCAAGTTGCTGCTAATGGTTTGTGATGATGACTCACTAACAACGAGGGGTCCGCTAGAAACCAGCACCGGCGGACTGTTTGCCTGCAAGCTCAACTCGTAAGAGCTAACTGCTCCTGCCCCACCCGCAAAGACTCGAACATAGTAAGTCCCGCTAGCAAGACTCAGATTCGTCAGGCTTTCGGGCGTTACAGTGCCATTGCTTGAGGAAGCGACTACCCCACCACCGCTATTTAGAATCTGTACATCCAAGTTGCCTGATAAGGGGGCACCACCCAGCCCACCTAGGTTTAAGTCAACTATCGACAGCGCATTCAGGGAGAATCTATAGTAATCATTCGGATCATTTACTGTGATGGAATCACGGTAAATTCCGCTTCCATTTAAGGTGCCTATGTTAAGAGATGCCGCTAGGGTGTTTCCGGCTCCATCTTTCTGAGCGAGAGGCAATATTCGTGAAGAAGGAACAGAGGCAGACCAGTTCAAATCACCTACCCGAATCGATGGAACAATCCCAATTCGGCTCGTTCCATTCAGCAACCAGACTTCATTTGCACCCGTTACAAAATCACGGACAAAGAGATCGACCTGCCCATCGCCATTAAAGTCTCCTGCCACTTGAGGAATCGAACGCGGCGCTGAAGTTGGCAAGTTTACGGAGGAAACAAATGTAGTTCCGTCCAAGAACCACACTAGATTCTCGCCCGTGGTGGAGTTGTGCCAAAGCAAATCAGCCCGGTTGTCACTGTTGAAATCACCAACACTCCGAATGCGCCAACCATTAGCCAGAGGAGAGCCTACTGAGACCGTGCTGCTGGCAACATAGGATGAATCTAATAATTCGATCTGAACGGCTCCCGTTACTAAATCTTGAGTGACAAGATCTGGAATGGTGTCACCGTTAAAATTCGCCGCTCCTCCAATGATGAGATTAGGATTGGGAACGCCTGGAAGATTAAAGTATCCGCTTATTTGCTTGCTAGAATTCAATAGCCAAAGAGCACCTGCCCCTAATGGAAAAGAGCCATTGTTGGTACCGAAATACCGCCAGTAAAGGTCATCAACCCCATTGCCATCAAAATCTGCGGATGCTGAAATAGCCCACCCAAGATCTGTAATTGTAGTGGTTGGAGTATATGCCGACAGGCTAGTAGTCCCTTCAAATCCCCAAATCACATTCTCACCAGTGGAAAAATTGCGCCAGACTATATCGGTGCGAATACCCGTATCACTTTGTACATTAAGCGTATAGTTGGTGCTAGGAGTGGTGTTGGCAGGATCGGTAAGATCAGTTGGAGTCCCTGGAAACACTCGAACGAAATATTCCCCTGGAGCAAGAACGGTGTTGATTGTTTCAATCAACGATCCTTGATTAAGGGACTGAAGTGGAACACCACCAACGGAGACCACAGCGCCGCTGGCATCGACAATGGCAACATCTGCATTGGCACTTAAGCCTGTCAGGGCTAAGTTAAAGCTGCTACTTTTGTTTAGCGTAAATTTGTAATAGTCTTCATCGCCGAACTCTACTGAGTCGGCAAATGTCTTTATGTTTGTACCTAAGGAAATCGAAAGAGCGGTACTTAGGGTATTTCCAATACTGTCAGGCATCGCGGCTATCACCCCATCAATTGGCACTGCTATGATGCCCTATGAGTTGATCTAGGCATACACACTTTACACAACTTTACAGAAACCGAGGAGAGGTGCGTTCTCTGGGTCGGTTTGGCTGCTGAGGATATAGGCGCGATCGCCTTACAGTAAGTCTCTGCAAAAAAAATTACACAGCCGCCTGTTGTCTTTGATAAAGCGACCAGTACAGCCCTTTGCTTTTAAGCAAAGCATC
Source organism: Leptolyngbyaceae cyanobacterium (assembly GCA_041752515.1). Lineage (GTDB taxonomy): Bacteria > Cyanobacteriota > Cyanobacteriia > Leptolyngbyales > Leptolyngbyaceae > ULC077BIN1. The sequence continues at coordinate 31,308 of JBGSWI010000029.1, forward strand.
ATGGGTGCCCTTTTCTACCAGCACTCCTTTCTCCAACACTAAAATTAGATCTGCTTTTTTTAAGGGTGCAAATCGGTGAGCGATCACAAAAACGGTGCGATTCGTTGAAACACGCTGCAAACTTTGCAAAACCTGTTGTTCGGTCTCACTATCTAGAGCGCTAGTCGCCTCATCTAGCACCAAAATTGGAGCTTGTGAAAGGAACAGGCGTGCCAGTGCTAGTCGTTGCCGTTGCCCACCGGATAGGGCGGTGCCTCGTTCCCCAATATTGGTTTCATACCCATGAACTTGATCGCTAATAAAGTCGTGAGCAGACGCTAATCGAGCCGCCTCAACAACCTGTTCGGCGGTTACGTTGGGGTTCCCAAGACTAATGTTGTCAAAAACAGTGCCGTTGAACATGAAGTCTTCTTGCAGCACGACCCCGATTTGTTGACGCAAAGAAACTAAATCAGCACTTTTGACATCGAAGCCATCTACCAAAATGCGTCCAGACTCTGCGGGATAAAGCCGCTGCACTAGCTTAGAAAGAGTACTTTTGCCAGAGCCGCTTCGACCCACTACGCCGACAAGCATTCCCGGCTCAACCGTGAAGGAAATTCCGCGTAGTACTGGCTCCTGGTTGGGATTGTAGCGGAAAAATACTTGATCAAATACGACTTGCCCTTGTAAGGGTGGCAGCACTAAGCCAGTCCCCGATTCTGCTTCGGGGGCGGTGTTGAGAATATCACCAATGCGATCGACCGAGAGCAATACTTGCTGAAGGGTTTGCCAAAGCTGAATCAATCGTAGCAACGGTCCTGTCATGCGACCCGAAAGCATCTGAAAAGCAACCAATTGACCAATCGTCAGCTTTTGCTCAATCACCAGCCTTGCCCCAAACCAAAGGATCAGCACAGTGGAGAGTTTAGTCAGAAAATCTGCAATGTTTCCACTGATGTTAGAAGTCGTTGAAGCTTTGAAACTGGTGCGAATAAATCTGGCAAATAATCCCTCCCAGCGCTCCCGCGAAACTGGCTCTGCTGTGTGAGCTTTAACAGAATGGATGCCCGTCACGGTTTCAACTAAAAATGATTGACTATCGGCGCTGCGGTTGAAGGTTTCATTGAGCCACCCTCGCAGAATTGGCGTTGCGATGATGGTCAGAGCCGCAAACAGAGGTAACACTGATAGCGCCACCCAGGTGAGGGTGACACTGTAATAAAACATCACAGTTAGGTAAACGCCAGCAAAAATCGCGTCTAGAACCACCGTCATTGCAGTACCTGTAAGGAAACTGCGGATATTCTCTAGCTCTTGCACTCGGGCAACTGTGTCACCAACCCGTCGTGCCTCAAAGTAAGACAGTGGCAACCGCATTAGATGGCGAAAAAGCTGAGCCGAAAGGCTAAGATCTAGCCGCCGCGCCGTGTGCGTAAAAACGAACAGTCGCAGCGTTCCTAGGAATGCTTCAAAAAATGCCACTGCCAAGAGGGCAAATGCCATGACATCTAAGGTGGAGAGGCTGCCCTGCACCATCACCTTGTCAATGACTACTTGGGTAATCACTGGACCTGCTAACCCTAAAACTTGGAGGGTGAAGGATGCAAGCAAAACCTCGCTGAGGAGCCGACGATATCTCCAAACGGCTGGCAAGAACCAAGATAAGCCAAAGCGTTCTTGCTTTTGAATCGTTTCAACTTGCCACAGTTGCCCGTCCCAGACTGTTTGGATAATTGAGCGAGGAATGCTTTCGCAGGTTTTATTTAAGTTGAGCGGATCGGCAACGATTAGGCGATCGCCCTTCGTGCTGTAGACCACGACCCAATGAGATGACCCTTTAGACCCATTGTTTTGAAATATTGGCGATGCCGTATCTTGATCTTGCCACATCATCAGAACGGGATATTCCAGTCGGCGCAATCCTGTCCAATCAATTCCTTGACTACTGCGGAGATCGATATGGCGTAACTGCAAGCCTACTTTTTCAGCCGCTTCAATTACGTCGGCTGGACGTTGACTGGACAGTTGCCGCTGCACCCAATCTAAGCTGGTAGAAATTTGCAAATGATTGGCGATCATGGTCAAGCAAGCCGCAGGAGTATTGACGGCGGCGACAAAAGGAAACCCAGAAATAGGTTGAGGAGCATTATCTGTTTTGGGCTGTAGGCGTATCCGATGGGATGCCCAGTAACTCTCTAGGGAAGGAGTGGCGATCGCCTGCCATAAGTCGGTTCGCCAAGTTACCAAAATCACATCTTTTTCAGCCGCCCTCGCCTTCCAGGAACCCGACAAATCAAGCAAATCTCCGACCCAGTCTCCTGCTTTCAGAATAATAGACTGTTCATCCTCAGGCACCAAACGCACCTTACCCTTCAATATATAACTGTGGGTTCCGGGAGAATCAGTTGCCCAAATAACTTCTCCTAGCCCATAGCGACGAACTTCTGCTTGCTGCTTAAATTGAACCTGCTGGTCTGCATTTAGCAAGTTAAGCGGTGGAGAGTTCCAAGGCAAATTAGTAGTGAGGTCAGTTGCAATCATGGAGGGTTCCTGGACTAACGCATTTGAGGGGTGGGGGGAATCGGTCTTCGCAAGGCATTAACAGCGCTACTCTAACAAATGAATTCTGAAAGACTCAGGTAATTATTCATTGACTTGAAGCTTGACCGTCATGGATTGAATTTTTTCAGTGAGCCATTTCTCAAATAATTCACCCTGCATCGTCTGTTTGAGTTGGGCATCTTCTAAAGTGGCGGGTAAAAATTGTTCGACCCGAAAAATCGCCCAGTAGTTTTCGATTGGCAAAGGGTCGATGACGCTTCCTGGCTCGACGGAATCGAGTGCCGACCTCAGCACATCGGGCATTGTGCCGCGACTTACGGGACCCATCATGCCATTCGCGACGCGCTCATCTGCCTTGGAATATTCGCGAGCAAGCTGCTCGAAACTCCCGCCTTCAGCAATTTGGGTATGAAGTTCTTCCGCCATTTCCTGGCTTTCTACCACAATGCGCGACAGCACAATGCGATCGAGCATTAGCTTTCGTTCAATGAAATGCTCTTGCAAACGAGGTTCAGTGACTTGAGCCTTTAACTTTTCAAGCTTAAAGCTGTTTTTGATCTGATCATGAAATAAATCATAAGTTGTGCCGTTACGCACGAGCCAATCTTGAAACGCTTGCTGATCAGTCAGTTTATTTTGCAAACGGAAATCGACGGAGGCTTGCTCCACCATGGCAGGATTAATTTCTAACCCTTCGCGGGTATTTAGCTCCTGCTCTAAGGCATATTGACGTAAAACATCTCCAATAAATCCTTGCAATTTTCCGCCCATTTGCAAGTAGCGCAAGCATTGACGCAGCGAAAGGGACTTTTCATCCACAATAAGGAGTGCGTTTGCTTCTATGACGTTTGCGACATTTGCTTCCATGAATCTCTAACTCTGAATAACTTTCTGAGATCGGTCTCGTCTGAAATTATCGCTTCTTCTTGAAGGTTTTCTACAGAATGTAAGATTTGGTGATGACTGTAAAATCTGATGATGGTTAAGGCATTCACTAAGTGTTGAAGGCAGAGAAATTAAGGAGAGATTAAGATAGATGCCTCTACTGCTAGCCTCCTTCAAAGTTAGAGCTTTTTATGATAGGAAAACGGTTGAGTGCAGGAGAAATCTTTTTCTGTAAAAGTAGCTACATTGATTGGTTAAGATTTAAAGGGTTCAAAACTAAGATTGCGATCGCAGCCTTCACTCATCTCAAAAAATAAATAGCTCTAGAATCCGACTGGGGAACCGGGGTTTATGGCATCATCTAAACAGCGATTATGCAATTTGATCACGGAAAGGAATTAATTGGTTATGGCTCTCTACCTTGGCGACACCGCGCCCAACTTTACTCAGCAATCCTCCGAAGGAGAGATTAACTTCTATGATTGGGCAGCCGATAGCTGGGTTGTTCTTTTCTCTCACCCTGCCGACTATACGCCCGTTTGCACCACTGAGCTTGGCGAAGTTGCTAAGCTTAAACCCGAATTTGATAAGCGGAATGTTAAAGTCATTGCTTTAAGTGTAGATGATACAACTTCCCATGCTGGTTGGATTGGAGACATTAATTAAACACAAAACACGACGGTAAACTATCCGATTTTGGCAGATGCAGATAAGAAAGTGTCAGCGCTTTACGACATGATTCACCCTAATGCAAATGCAAAGGTGACTGTGCGTACCGTTTTTGTAATTGACCCTAATAAAAAGCTGAGATTGAGTCTGACCTATCCACCCAGCGCTGGTCGTAACTTTGATGAAATCTTGCGGGTTGTTGATTCGCTACAATTGACCGACAATTACAGCGTCGCAACTCCAGCAAACTGGCAAGATGGGGATGATGTGGTCGTTGTACCCACGATTTCTACCGAAGAAGCGAGACAGAAGTTTCCAAAGGGCGTGACTGAAATCAAGCCCTATTTGCGAACCACTCCTCAGCCGAATAAATAAATCACCTGGAGATGTCTCGTGATTGGCTGTGCAATTAGCTGTGCAAGTAAATGACTGAAATAAAAAAGGAGATGATTAACATCTCCTTTTTTATTGAAATGGGGTTTTATTGGAACGGGGGAAAGGGGTGCGATCGCGCGATCAATTAACCCAAAGCTAAGCGCCGTTTAGATTGCAATCCCCCAAACTTTATGAACAAAGGGCTGAAGCTTCTTGTTTCTGCAACTTGAATAGATATTAATTTATTCCCGCAACTCATTCAGCTTTGCGCGCACGGTTTGAACATCTTGCCACATCAACCACTTAGGCTGACCTACTTCTCGCGATTGGTTTCTAAGCAGATATGCCGGGTGAAAGATTGGCATATATAAACGACCATCTTGCTCAATCCACTGACCTCGCACTTTGGTAATTCCTTGTTTAATGCCCAGCAAATTCAACAGCGCAACTTTCCCGGTGAGCAAGATGATTTTAGGATCGACCAAACGAATTTGCTCCAGCAAGTACCCTTTGCAAGCTGCCGCTTCCGCTGGTTTTGGGTCGCGGTTTTCGGGTGGGCGACACTTAACCACATTGCAAATAAACACATCTTGATCTCGCGTGAGCCTGACCGATGCCAAAATTTTGTCGAGTAGTTCGCCCGATCGCCCCACAAAAGGTCGCCCGGTCGCATCCTCAGTTTGCCCCGGAGCTTCCCCCACAATCATAATGTCAGCGTTTAAATTGCCTTCTCCCACCACGGCATGGGTGCGGGTATGACCCAACTCACAGCGATAACAGCGGTTGCAATGTTCTTTCATCGCATCCATCGTGGCGTAGGTTCCTATAGGAATTGGGACTTTAGCATCTGTAGGAATTTGCTCTGGATCAATGGGCGGCAAAGAGGACTCTAGGGCACTAGATAAATTGAACAGGTCGATTTGGTTTTCGGCAGTCATGACTTGGGAAAATGATTTAACACCTTTGGGCTAGCGTAAGACAGGTCTGAAGATTTTTCTAGTGCTAGTCGGCAGATTCAAGCCAGTTCAGGCATGATGAAGAAAGTCCCACTATGAATTTCTGGGGGTACTATGGGTGCCAATTCACCGTCATCTAGTTCAAATTCAACGGTTTTTACAAATCGGCTAGAGGCAGGGAAGCGTTTAGCCCAAGCAGTTTTGACCATAGTGGAGGCTCAGCCCCCAATCGGCGATCGCAAATCTGAAGTCCCCCCTCGCTTTGTCGTTTATGCGTTACCCAGGGGCGGCATTACAGTCGCAGAGCCGATCGCCCAAGCCCTGCATTGCCCCCTGGATGTGATTGTGGCAAAGAAGATTACTCGCCCTGAAAACCCAGAATTAGCCCTGGGTGCCGTCACTTCAAATGGGGATATCTTGTGGTCAACTCACGCGCAATCGTTTTCTGCTCAGTATGATGAACTGATGGTGCAGGCGCGAGACCGTGCCCAATCCCAATGGGAACAGTTGGCACCGTTTAGCCCCCAGGTTGATCCAGCGGGGGCGATCGCGCTGATTGTCGATGATGGGATCGCCACAGGCATGACGATAGCCGTTGCAGCGCGATCGCTACGAGCTAAAAATCCTGCCGAGATTTGGATCTGCGTTCCGGTGGCTCCCGTGGAGATTTTGCCGCACCTCGAAACTTGGGGCGATCGCGTCATTGTGCTGGTAACGCCCCATCCCTTTCACAGCGTCAGCCGATTTTATCAAGAGTTTCCCCAAGTAGAGATGGAGGAAGCGATCGAACAGTTGAAAAAATTTCTTCAGTAATTCTCGCTGGGGTCTAGCCAATTTTTGCTGGCTGCATTATCCTACGGGTAGTTTTGGGATATTGGCATGAGACGATGGCGTGCTTGGTGGCGTGGTTTAGAAATGACTAGCCGATACAGTCCTCCTCAACTGGTCGAAGCAACGATGTTGGGCTTGTCGCTGGCGCTGTGTGCAGCTTGGTGGATTCGGCAAGATTGGCAGTATTTGACCCTTTGCCTCAGCTATCTGTTTGGCGCGATCGCATCTATTGTGATGCGCGAGTGGATCACGCCTTCACCCGACGCAAAACGGGTGCGCCTGACTGCGATCGGCTGTTTCTTCGCGCTGATATCTGCCGCAGGCTTCTATTTTCTCCAAACGCATTTAGCTTAGCAAACGACTTTGTGGCGCACTGAATCCTGATGAACTGTGAACCTGTCTGAAAGGTCGGAGAGGTTTTGATATGGGCGTGGAACGAAAGATATTCCTCAGCCGTCTCAATATCTCAATCCAGCTTCACTCTATTTCAGTTCTATGTTGCCCAAAACTATTAATACTCGAAATTTGATTTTGCCGATGCTGCCGATGTTGATGGTGGGGTTAGCCTCCGCAATTAGCTCAATATCTGTCGTGAATGCAGAACTAACTCAAGCTAAACCCTCAACTGCCGAGTTTTTGAATCAGGGTGAGCCAAACCCAAATTCTTCACCCACGGCGGCGATCGAATCAGTCGATTTTTCTGCGCCTTCCCAACGAACCTTACCTAAAAAAGCGGGTTTTTCAGCCGATGGACGCTACTTTTTATATTTAGAAAGCTGGCGAGATTTGGGAGCGGGAATTCCCAAGTCGGCGCTGCAAGTCGTGGATGTGACAAAGAATGCCTGTGTGGACGGAGGTTGTGTTGAAACCCGATATGGTGAAGTCGATGCCGGATTAAGTTTAGAAGTAGCGGAAAAGAATTTATTGCAACAAACTCAAGCCTTACAGAAAAACCTCCAGTTGGAAGCGCCCACGATTGGCACGAGCTTGCCCATTTCGCAGCGATCGCGCACTCCTGACGGCACTGAAACAGCCACCGTAAATCTGGGAGCAGGCAAATCGGCGATGCAAATTCGGTTGCAGCAAAAAGCCACGGTTTCTTCTATGTTTGGGGGCACTGCTCAAAAAGACCAGGCATCTCTGCAAATGCAGGTCAACTACGGCTCAAAAACCAGAGCGATCAGCTTAAATCAGGATGGGGCAGTGGGTTTTTCTATCCGAGAAGTGATGCGATCGCCCAATGGCAAAAATATCGTAGTACTCCTGACTTCCACTCAACGCACTTTTGAGGGTACTTTGGGCAAAACTCTAGTTCAGGGATTTGAGTTATAAAAACTCAAAACTCAAAACTCAAAACTCAAAACTCAAAACTCAAAACTCAAAACTCAAAACTCAAAACTCAAAACTCAAAACTCAAAACTCAAAACTCAAAACTTTTATCCAAACTCCGCACTTACTTAGTTGACAGACTCCCTTTCATCTCCCGGATCAGTTGCGCGTAGGTTTCTGAGGGGCGATCGCCCAAGTGATCTTCAACGATGCGATCGCTGCCCTGGGTAAAATCAATCGAAAGCAGCCCAAATCGCGGCGTATACGATCCCCACTCGTAGTTATCCGTCAGCGACCAATGCATATAGCCCACCATCGGCACCCCTTCCTTAAGCAGCCGCTCCACCTGAAACACATGGGCTTTCAAAAACTCGCTGCGTTGCAGTTGATCCCCACGACGAGATGCGACGCTATTATCCGGTTTTCGCCGTAACGCCATGCCATTTTCCGCAATCAAAATCGGGTAGTTGCCAATTTCTTGTGCATAAAACTTACAGAAAAAATGTAACCCTTCCGGTAGGCTGCGCCAATCCCACCATTTGCTGGTGATCCCACTCATCAGCCAGCCACGAAAATCCTTCGTCTCAAACTCAAAATCAGAGAACGAGGGCAACCGAAAAATATGGGCAATGAAGGGATCGTAGTAATCAATTCCAATGAAATCGAATACTTGGGCGCGGGGTGAGGCTTCCAGTTCTTGCAAAAAGCTGCCCAAGTGACGCGCATCAAAGTTGCGTCGTCCCAGGCGATTGCTAAACCAGTGAGCCAAGCGCCCCAGTTGATAGGGCAAATCTCGCCGAAACGAAAGATTTGCAGTTTTGAGCGCGGCTTCCATCCGTTGGGCGTTGGCGTAAACATAAGCTTGCAGATCAGCGGGGTTGACCGATCGCAGCCGCACACTGAGTAAATCCCAAATGACTTTTTCAGACCAGTAGAGATCGCTGCAATAGGTGTTGAGCGAGACGCGGGGAGTTGCCCAACCTGCGGCTTCATACAAGTCGTGGATCAAGTTATAGGCACGTACATGAGCCGCCAGCAAATGGTTATAGGCGGGAAACACCGACCAGATCCCCAACATAGAATCGGTAGGGAACTGCCCACTCAGGTAGGTGTTGGAAACCAAAATATTGGGTTCGTTGAGGGTGATGTACCAATGGATCGGGGCAAGCTGATGATGATCGATCAAGCGACGGTTAATGTGGGCAACCGTGGTTTGAACATACTCGCCAAAGCGATCGATGATGTCTTCTGACAGCCATGCATCCAATCCTAGCCAAGCGGGATGGGTGAAGTGATGCAGAGTGATCACCGGTTCCAGTCCATAATGACGACAGGCAGCAATGCGATCGGCGTATCCATCTAGTGCATCTAGATCAAATTTTGGCGGTGAAGCTGAAGAGACTTCGATGGACGGCTGAATTCGCGCCCATTCTAAACCGAGCCGGAAGGCAGTTAGCCCCATTTGTTGGCAGGCTTGAAAGTCTTCTTCATAGCGCGTCCAAAATTCTGCTGCTGCGCCCGTTTTCATAACGCTGCCGCGCTGCTCAATCTGTGCCCAGTTGTTTTTGGGTTCGCCTTCGCCGTTGTATCCACCTTCAATTTGATATCCCGATGTTGCAACTCCCCAAAGAAACGGCTCAGTTGTTGAAGGAGGAGCGGAATTAGAATTATTCTGCATGAGCGATTTGTGAAACGTTAGCCAAGCTTTCCACAGGACTCCCTGCGAGAATCGCGCTGGTTTCTATTGCACTGGTCTTTAGCTCACTGGTGTCTAAAGTTTGCATCACCCGACGAGCGTGGAGATCATTGAGGATGTGTTCGGCAATATTGAGCGCTGCCCGTGGCTGCCCAAGCTCCAATGCGGATTGGTGCATTTCTGCAAGGCGATCGGGGCGCTTCAACAGATATTGCACAGCAGGTGCGACCGTTTCTAGCAATCGTAGCTGCACTCCTGCACCGGCGGCGGCAATCACATCTGCATTTTGCTCCTCTTGCCCTGGAATGGGGTCTACAATTACCATTGGGGTGCCTCGCGCTAAAATTTCGCTGGTAATTAAGCCCCCGGCTTTGGTGACTACCAAATCGCTTGCTACCACTAAATCATCCACATAATCAATCTGTTCTAACTTTCGCAATTGGACGTGGGCACTGGCAATTACGTCTTCTAGCGCTTCCACTAATTTTTCATTTCGCCCCGCAACCACGATTAATAGGAGGGGGAGGGGGCTTGCTAGTAAATCAATCACCATTGCTCGAACCCGCCGAGGATTCAAGCCCCCCCCAAATAGGGTAACTACGGGCAGGTGATTGGGCAAAGACTGACGCGATCGCGCTTCTTCCTTCGTTTTTTGCTCCATAATCTCTAGCTTGACCGGAATTCCGGTCACGTGCAGCACCGCCGGATTGACTCCCCGCTGGATCAACAAATTGGCGCTGAGAATATTGGGCAGAAAATAGCCATGCACGCCGTAATTGATCCAAGTGCTATGGGCAATCACATCAGTGACTACGACATATTGAGGTTTTGCGGTGTGAGCATTTTGCTCCAAAATTTGCAGTAAACGGCTAGGAATTTGTTGCACACAGACGATCGCATCGGGATCAAATTCTTTGAGCAACTGTTCCAAATCAGCAAAAAAGGGGCGTTCTAGCTTTGCCCAAGTCAAATTGCTGTCGAGGGATTTTTCCAGATCGCTAATGTCGCTGCCTTCATAAAAGGCTTTATAAAGTTGGGGAGCCTTTTCGCTCAATTGCTTATAGGCTTGGGTCACCGCACTGCGGTAAAGCGGATTGGCATAGCTCAAGGCATCTTCGCTGCGAACTTCCACCTCAGAAATGCGCTCAAATGCGTCACAGAGCGCCTTCGCTGCATTCAAATGTCCGGCTCCTAAAGAAGCGTGTAGGATTAAAATCCGCGTCATAAATTCCCTTACAGCTTGGACATGGGAAAACCGTTGCCAGTGTCACGGCAATCTTTACACGCTTCACTCTATTTCTCAAGTGTAGTGAGTCATCCAAAGACAGATTTTTTCCTAAGCGACTATCTTTAGATGACTAGATGAATGCGTGCGGTCGAATCAGAAATTATCAAAGCAGTGAATTGAGATGCTGAATCATGGGCTGCGATCGCTGGTGCCACAAGGTTAGATAGGTGGCGACCAGTTCCGCAATCAGTGCATTTTCCAAATGGACGAGTTCTGGCTCAGAGTCACATCCGGCAATGAGCGGCTGGTAGCGCTGCGTTTGAAATAAGGTTGCCGCAAGTTCTTCCAGCAAACTATCATCAATTGATTCTATGGACTCTGAATAATCTGGATCGATCAACAGCCGTTGCTTAGCCCGACAGCGAATCACCGATCGCATGGAATAAAAAGATGCTAACTCCACAATTTTGTTCCATCAGTAACGATGGAGCAAAGTATACAACCCTAACTGCAAGCGTGAGTCAGCCCTAGGTGAGAAAATAGAAAACACCCAGATCGGTTATTAATGCCAATCTGGGTGTTGATGCAGGATATCCTAGAAATCTAACAAAACCGCTTGAAACTCAAGCTTAGGGGCACTATGGGCTTAGATCCCGCATTCTTCGTTAGAGGGGTAAACTTGAACCAGTAGGCGATCGAGGTAGCCGTGACCAAACACGCAAGAGCTACATTCGTTTTCAACCGGACCGATGGTTGCGATCGCGGCGATCGCGTACAAGCCAGAAGTCAAACCGGCAACGACGGCATTGGCGGTATAGGTCAGGGTGTACTTAAACTCACCTTTTTGGGTCAAACCCGTTGCTTTTAGATGGGTTTCTACAGCGTCTTTGCCATAGCCTTCAAAGGCGAAATCAATCACCATGCGGGTCTTGAGGCACATCAACAAAACACTCAAAGGAGATTTGTTGAATTCAATATCAACGCTGATGGAAAACTGCTCTTCCGAACCGATGATGTAAGGCGTTTGAACCGCATAGGCAGGCTTCTTGTTTTTGGCTGTGATGCGCAGGTTAGACAGGGTGAAACCGACTGGTCCTAAAATATTATCGGAATAAGTTTCAGTGGTGCCCACTTGCACAGGTTGAGCGTTGGCAGGCTGCGAAGCTAGGGCAGCAGCAGGAGCGCTGACTACGCTAGATGAGCGGGAAGCATCCAATGCGATCGTTTCGAGTTGCATGATGAAATATCCTTATTGAAGTAGGTTGGTGGCTGACAGAGGGAAGATAGAAGTGGCTTGGCTTGGGGCTTGGCATCCTCGTCTCTCTCTGTCACTCATTAATAATGGCAACCCATCCATCTCTCTAGCAGTCCCCTGACGGGGCAGATCTTTAACCCTAAAAGCTTTGCTTTTAATCCGCTTTGTCTCAAAAGAATTGAAACTAGAATCAGTAAACTGGTCAAAAGCTAGAGGCTGAGAATTGAAAGTGAGAATACCCGTCAAGCGTTTTCCTTGGGCATCCTTGGCATTGCTAATTGTTTGTTATTCCAGCTTTGGTTGGTACTTGGCGGGATTGCCTTCCCCCAAGCCGTGGTGGTTAATCGAGCGATGCTATCAGATGATTGGCGAAACGATCCCTCGTGAAGCGGATTTTTGGCACGGGTCAACGGTGGGGCAAGGGCGATCGCAATTTTTAGGATCGGTCAACCTCAAATCGTCTCAAACGCTGCAATCAGAAGAAACCACACCATCCGATGCAGTTCAACCCGCTAATCTACGCGCTCAGGCAACCGAAGAAGCGAAAGGCTCAACGACTCAGCTTAGGAACTTTTGCAGGCTTGCTGTTGACCATAATTTATTTACTGCAACCTTAGCCATTAGCTGGATTATCGTATCCTCCATTGCATTCATGTCGCCTTTAACAAGCTTCAGCACCTTCATCAATCGTTGGTTCGACTCTGATACAGTGGCATTCACAGCAATTTTTTTATTGGCGGGATTAGCAGCCGTCGTGTTGTACTGGCTGCACATTTTTACCCAAATCCTGACAATTCTCGCTGCTGAAACCCTTGCTCGAATTGATTTGCAAACGAGAGGCGTGAATGGAGTCCAGTCCTTTTGGCTCCTGACAGCCGTTTGTTTTGTTGGTTTAAGTTTGGGTTGGCTTAGCAATATCGTTTGGTAGAGCAATGCTGAATGGCTGAGTTGGCAATAAAAAAAGCAGCCTTGGAGGCTGCTAGATTTGTTAGTGCATGAGGTGAATGGTCTTACTGTAAGGCGATGCTTTAATAGAAACGATCTGGTTACTATTTTGGATACGCCTCACCCATCTACAGACACTCTAGGGATTGGCACATCCTTAAAACATCGCTTTTGAAAATTTCGCAATACTAAATATACAAGCGTTTAACTGTATCTCTTGCCCTGTAGCCATTTGGCTGTGGGGCAGTTTTGTGTTTGGCGAGACCAGGTTTTGGCGATCGCGCCTACTTCAGAAGACGAAAAATAAACGGGTATCGAAATAATTGGTCGGGAGTGTTGAGGCAATGAAAAATCGCCCACGCGGTCAATCCCCAATGAATGAGCCACCAAATGCCGCCCGCCAATCCAAAAGTGATGAACGAAAGAGGGATTAGAATAATTCCATAAAGCCAAACATTGAAGTGAAAATTGATGGCTTCCCTCGCGTTATCTTTCACCACAGGATCATCGGAAATATTCAAAATTGCGATCGGAATTAAAATTGAGATGAAAGTAGCGCTAATAAAGATTGACCCGTGAGCCAATGTAGACAGAAGTTTGCGCTTGTCAGAATCAAAAGTACTAGGAGTTTGCATGAGGAGCTTCACATCCAATTGGCTTCACTACCCTGATACTATACTGCGATCGCTCAAGGGCTGCGATCGCAAAACCCCCCCTTCAATTAGCGAGTTTTCCGTAAGACCGATTAAAAAATAGTTCTTACCCGTTTGAGCCGCAACTTGCGCTGAATTTCACTTGAGTAATCGATAGATAAAAGGATAGCGATAGGGTTTATTTGGCTCGCTGACTGAGTGCACGATCGCAATAATGGGCAAAACAAAACTGGCGATGCCTAACAATATTAAAAGCGGAATTCCAATGGCAATAAATATCAGCAAGAAGAAAATTGCGGCATAGATATAAAGATTAGAATGAAAGTTAATCGATTCTTTTGCGTTATCTTTAACCACCGAATCGTCTGACATAAACAGAACCGCGATCGGAATCCCGATTGAAATCACCGTGGAGCTAAAGAAAATTGCTCCGTGCGACAAAGCAGACAAAAGTTTACGACGTTGAGTTAGATCATCCATAGAGAATTTCAATCCATCCGATGGGAACGGTAAAAACGGCAAATCCATACTAGGTGCTGATCACCCATGCTCCAGTCTAGCTTCATCCGGGTCGGGTTTTATGGAATAAATTCTTGCCCTTGTAGCCCTGTTTAAGGTACTGCTAGACTTGATATCCTACCGGATAAGCTCCGGTCTTCATGATTTACCTATCCGGTGAATAAATGTCCACTGAAATCCAGGCTGAATTGCAAACGCAGGTTGAACGTCGCCGTAACTTTGCTATCATCTCTCACCCCGATGCTGGTAAAACCACGTTGACGGAAAAGCTATTGCTCTACGGAGGTGCTATTCACCAAGCAGGAGCCGTCAAAGCGCGGCGGGCACAGCGTCATGCGACTTCCGACTGGATGGAAATGGAGCAGCAGCGCGGCATTTCGATTACATCCACGGTGCTGCAATTTGATTACAAAGGCTACCAGATCAACTTGCTGGATACGCCCGGTCACCAAGATTTTAGTGAAGACACCTATCGCACCCTCGCCGCTGCCGACAATGCGGTGATGCTGATTGATGCGGCAAAAGGGTTAGAGCCACAAACCCGCAAGCTGTTTGAAGTCTGCCGTTTGCGCGGTTTGCCCATTTTTACGTTCGTGAACAAGCTTGATCGCCCCGGCAGGGAACCGCTGGAATTGTTAGATGAAATTGAGCAGGAATTGGGCTTGGCGACCTACGCGGCAAATTGGCCCATTGGTATGGGCGATCGCTTCAAAGGCGTGTTTGAGCGCAGCACCCAGAAAATTCATTTATTTGAACGCAGTGCCCACGGTCAGCGAGAAGCCGTAGATACGATGATTGACTTCGGCGATCCCCGGATTGAGCAGTTGTTAGAACAAGATTTGTATTACCAATTCAAAGATGACTTGGAGTTGCTAGAAGGCGTTGGCTCAGAACTGGATCTAGAGGAAATCCACGCGGGCATGATGACTCCGGTATTTTTTGGCAGTGCCATGACCAATTTTGGGGTCGAGCCATTCCTCAATGCCTTTTTGGAGTATGCCCTCAAGCCCGCTCCCCACGTGAGCAATCAAGGCGAAATTGAGCCAACCTATCCCGAATTCTCCGGGTTTATCTTTAAGCTTCAGGCAAACATGGACCCAAAGCACCGCGATCGCGTTGCCTTTGTGCGAGTTTGCTCTGGCAAGTTTGAAAAAGATATGACCGTGAATCATGCGCGGACTGGAAAACTGGTGCGCCTCTCCCGTCCCCAAAAATTGTTTGCTCAAGATCGAGAAGTGATCGAAACTGCCTATCCCGGTGATGTAATCGGCTTGAACAATCCGGGCGTATTTGCGATCGGTGATACGATTTACGTGGGTCAAAAGCTAGAGTACGAAGGCATTCCGTCCTTTTCGCCCGAACTGTTTGCCTATCTCAAAAATCCCAACCCATCCAAGTTTAAGCAATTTCAAAAAGGCGTGCAGGAGTTGCGAGAAGAAGGTGCCGTGCAGATTATGCATTCCGCTGATGAGTCAAAACGAGAGCCAATTTTGGCAGCCGTTGGACAATTGCAGTTTGAAGTCGTCCAGTTTCGGATGCAAAGTGAATATGGCGTGGAAACGACCCTGGAACTGTTGCCCTTTTCGGTGGCGCGTTGGGTGGTGGGCGGCTGGGAAGCCCTGGAAAAAGCGGGGCGGCTGTTTAACACGGTGACCGTTAAAGATAGCTGGAACCGCCCGGTGCTGCTGTTTCGCAACGAGTGGAACGTGGGACAAGTGGAAGCGGATCACCCGGAGTTACAACTGAACGCGATCGCCCCCGTAGTTTCGGGGAGAGAACCCGCTTCCCTGTAGAGGTATCCTTAAAAGGTTCCAAGTAGGAGTCCCCACTTATGACTTCTCCTCAGTCGTCTACCAATTCTGCCGCCGAGCTTAGTGATTTAGAAGCGGGGTTAGCCGCCTTCAAGCAAGAGGATTACTCCACCGCCGCTTTGCTGCTAGAAAATTCACTTTCAATGCCTCTTGATCAGCCTCTAGCGGCACGGGCGCAAATGGCGATCGCGATCGCCTACGAGCGATTGGGCGAAACTGTTCAAGCCGCGCAAGTTTGCCAACAGTTACAGAACAGTTCTAGTGAGCAGGTGAAAACCTGGGCAACCCGCACGCTAAACACCTTGATCAAACGCCACCCTCATTTGGCACCCTTACCCCACATCCCTAGTAGCTCAGAAGAGCCAAAGTCTTCAGCAGAAATCTCAGACTCCTCAATGGATCTCAGCGGCTTTGTGCCGTCGTCATCGCTCACTCCGACCCCAGCATCCAGTCAAACGGGGTTTATCCCGCTAAATACTGCATCCGAGTCATCTGAGCCAGCATCACCCCCCATCAGGTCAGCTTCTGCTGGAGTTCCGCCCATTGCGACACCCAACAAAGCAGCCGTTGAACCGGTTGAACCGTCAGTTAATCTTTATCAACCCACATGGCGCAATGCAGGACGGGCAAAAAACTGGAAGCTCTTAGGGCAAGTAAAACGGCTTCAGTTGGCGGCGATTCAACTGGTGACCGCGATCGCCCTTTTTGTGGGTATTCAACAGATACTTTACTGGGTGTTTGCATCTTATGAAACCATGCTGGTCAGGTTGTTGCCCCGTTTAGGATTTAGTATTGTGCAATCGGGTGAGCCGAGATGGACTGCCTCTTTTACAGCGGTTTTGCTCCTGGTTCTATTGGCAGGCTCCCGCTGGATTTTGGATGGCTTGCTGACAATGCTCTACGGGTTACAGCCCTTAACCTTGCCAAAACTGGCAGGCTATAGTCCCGAAACGACCCAACTCTTGCCGCGCTTTTGCCGCCAACATGGAATTTCGTCACCCGCTCTAGGAATTTTGCCCACCCAAACCCCGATCGCGTTTACCTATGGTGCAATGCCTGCGATCGCTCGAATTGTGGTTAGTCAGGGATTATTAGACCAACTTGCAGAGGACGAAATTGCTGCCATTTATGCCAATGAGTTGGGGCATCTTGCCAACTGGGAGGTGCCGCTGATGTCGGTGGCAATGGTGATTTTGCAAATTCCTTACACGCTGTATCGAGTCGTGGCAGATTGGGGCAGTCAAAAAACAGCCGCCATTTCACGCGCTTCTGCCTCGTTGATTGCAGCCCTGAGCTATGGATTGTATTGGCTGTTGCATTGGATTCCGCTCTGGCTATCGCGGCAGCGAGTTTATTACAGCGATCGCGTGGCAACAGATCTGACGGGCAATCCTAATGGCTATATCCGCGCCCTGCTCAAAATTGCGATCGGCACTGCGAAAGAAGTACAGCCGCAAAAGCAAACCAGCTATTTGCTGGAAGGGTTCGATTTGCTAATGCCCCTCAATCACCGCGCCGCGATTTCTTTAGGGAGCTTCTATTCGCACCTGCCGATTGAACCCGTGTTGCAGTGGGAAGCCACCAATCCTTACCGCCATTGGTTAGCCATCAATAGTTCTCATCCACCCACAGGCGATCGCCTGCAATTGCTTTCCCTCTATGCCCGTCATTGGCAGCTTGATCCCGAATTAAACTGGCAATCGATGTCCACCCAAAAATCGCGAAAAGTCGGCTTGACCGGGCAGCAATGGCGTAGTTTGCTGTTTCAAGGCGCACCCTACGTTGGCATCGCTCTAGGGATTGTTATTGCCTATCTGCTGTTCCTGATGGGTGGGATCGCTGGCAAGCTTAGCCTAGAAGCAATGAGTTGGATGGCGGGCGATCGCACACTTTTACGCGGCTTACCATTTATTGGATTTTGCGTTGGCACCATCATCCGCATCAATCCTTTTTTCCCAGAGATTCGCCCAGCCTCTTTAAAAGCATCCGCCCCAAATTGCTCTTTAGCCGATGCCACCCAGCAAGCACCGCTCTTACCCATCCATAGCCAAATTATCCGCCTAGAAGGTCGGGTGTTGGGGCGTGCCGGAATCAACAACCACCTGAACCAAGATTTGCTTTTAGAGACTCCAACCGGAATGGTCAAACTTCACTGCACCTCGCGCTTTGGATTTTTGGGCGATCTGTTTCCCCAAGCCACTCGTCCGGCAGATTTAGTCAATCACACCGTCGTGGCAACGGGCTGGCTACGACGAGGCACTACCGCTTGGCTAGATGTTGACAGTTTGCGAAGTTTAAGCGGGCGGGTTAGTCAAAGCGCTCATCCGGTTTGGTCTACGGTCGCAGGCGCGATCGCTGCACTCATCGGCATTTTGACGATTCTCAGCGTTTAATCTAAATAGCCAATCTCAAGGGATGAGAAAATACCCCTTCAGCCTGTCCATTCAAATTCGAGCAAAAACGTTTAACTTCTGCTTAACATCGAATCGGTAGGAATACAGATCAAATTATCGCCTTGAGTGCAAATCATTCCCTTTTGCCGCAGCTTGCCCATCAGACGGGTAACCGTAACACGAGTTGAACCAATAGCACTACCGATTTGAGCATGAGTTAGGGGAAAGGGTAAGCAATAGCCATTCTCGGCTGGTTCTCCAAACTCTTCAATGAGTAGAGTTAAGAAACCTAGCAGTCGATCGATGGTTCGTCGCTGTCCTAAAGTGCTGAGCCAAAGCAGCTTACGCTGATGCTGATAGCGAAATGCATCTAACACTTCTCTACGAAAGTGAGGCCAATTGTCTAAATCATGCCAATACATCCATAAGACGGAGGTTTGATCCACGTGAGCATAGCTTTGCAACGTAAATGGAGACTGCGCCACAATTTCAAAAGGCTGCCCCGCTCCTACAAATCCTAAAAATGCTTCTTCGGGAGTCACATTGACAGTTCGCGATGACATACTGGTTGCATTCACTTGAGCGCTACCGACTAAGCGAACCGCACCTCGTTGAACCAGATAGAGCAATCCGGGTCTCGCTGGAATTTTTTCATCTTTAGCAAACGATCGCACCCGATAATGCTCCTGAGACCAATCGATAATGCGTTGCCATG
Source organism: Leptolyngbyaceae cyanobacterium (assembly GCA_041752515.1). Taxonomy (GTDB): domain Bacteria; phylum Cyanobacteriota; class Cyanobacteriia; order Leptolyngbyales; family Leptolyngbyaceae; genus ULC077BIN1. The sequence goes on from JBGSWI010000029.1 coordinate 50,112, forward strand.
TTAAAAATGGACGCGATGCCTCTGAGGTATTGGAAGATACTGAGTACATAAGTGAGAGGCTGGAATGAACAGCAAAAGCTTAAAAAATATTTGTTGCTGGAAAAAGAACGTTGAAAACTTAGATCATAAAGAAGGACTACTGTTTGTCACCAGTGTATCTTCACATTTCTCCTGTAATCTTTTTAGAACTCCATCTAAAAGATGCGCCTGAGTAGATGCAGTAGAAATTTGTCAAAAGAACACTGCTTAGCTCCATGAGCAACCCTAATATTTGTTCTTATTCACGGACATCACCCAAAAAGAATAGCTTACCTAACTAAAATATTGACTACACCGCTAGCTTTCACTCAAAAATAACTTTTGAAAGCAAGAAATTCGCCTAGCCTATGAGTGTTATATTACAAGCTACACTTTGTTCGCCTAAACACTTGTTGCAGATTATACTGCAAGACCTTTTACTAGCGCAGGAAGATTTTTTGAAAAAAACGTTTCCCTGCCTTGATCACACTCATATTTTGCGGTTAAAAAGTAGGTTTCAAACGGCAAAAAACCTTTTGAAACACGTTCATAAAACGACTCCCCTTAAAACAACTCAACTTATTTATCTATCAGCCATTCCTCATCAAATATGCGTCTATGCAAATATTTGTGCTGCCACTGTAGCAAAAATCTTGACGGCGCACCTATCGGTCAAACTATCTGGGTCTAAGTCTCATCACGTTTGTGCTCAAATACCTGCAAACTTACTCAATCATATTAATGTTCACGCTACCCCCAGTGGCTATTTAGAATTTAGGATGGATGACTGGGCGATCGCCCATTGGCTCACCTGCCTGACTCAACCGGTCACGGCGCTCTTTGTATGCCTCGATCCCCAAACCCCTACGGATCATTTCCATCCGGCTCAGCACTCGTACCCAAGCCTGTTTTCGATTCAACATACTCATGCGCGCTGCTGCTCGCTGTTGCGCCTCGCCGCCCAGCAGCATATCGAGCTAAGTTTGCTTGAAGATTCTTCACCCTGGCAAGGGGCATCACCCAGATCAATTGCCTGGTTGACGATGGAAAAACAACTTTGTACTAATCATCCTTCGGAGCGCCAGCTAATTAATCAATGCTTGAGTGTGCTAGATGAACTACCTTATCAAACAGATAGGCTGCATAATCCTCCTCAAGCCCTGCATCCGGCTCAAATTATCACTCTGGCTCGTGACTTGGCTGAAGCGTTTAGTGCGATGCATCGGCAATGTCAGGTTTGGGGCGCACTACAAAGTGAAGGACGCGATCGCCTCACTGCCCACCTAGCCCTTGTTTTAGTGACCCAAAGATTGCTGTACGGGCTTTTACAGATTGGGCTGGGCGCGATCGCTCCGCATGAGTTGTAGCAAGCCTATTGTGTTTTTACCTTTCAAACTATTGAAAAAGTCTGCCTAAAGATGCTCCACGGGTATAGCTTTAGCAAGATGCGCTGTTATAACTTTACAGCAGAATATTGGATAACTCGTTTGAGGTCACGTATCCCTAAAAACTCTAGTGTCGCCTTTAAGCTCATTGGCACATTATTTTTTAATTCACATTTTTACTAGCAGTATGGGGCTAGGAATTCTTGTCCCCTAAAAAGATTGAGCTAACTATAACCGGAGGTTTTCATGAAAATCGCACAGATTGCCCCCCTTTGGGAGCAAGTTCCGCCCGCTACTTATGGGGGTTCCGAGCTGGTTGTGAGTTTGCTAACTGAGGAGTTGGTGCGGCGTGGGCATGAAGTTACTCTGTTTGCCTCTGGCGATTCAACCACTACTGCCAAATTAGAATCAGTTCATCCTAAGGCACTGCGGCTTGACCCAACCATTAAAGAGGTGGGCATTTATGAAATGCTTCAGTTGAGTCAAGTATATGAACGCGCTAGTGAGTTTGATGTCATTCACTCGCACATGGGATGTGCTGGGCTACCCTACGCTAATTTAGTGAAAACACCCACCGTGTATACATTGCATGGGATCTTTACGCCTGACAACGAAAAAATGTTTGTTCATGCTCGTCGTCAACCATTCATTAGCATTTCTAACTCTCAGCGAGAACCTAGGCTCAATTTGAACTGTGTGGCAACGGTTTATAATGGGGTCGATACTGGAGCTTATCGATTTTATCCTAAACCCTGCGACCCACCTTATCTAGCGTTTTTGGGTCGAATGTCGCCTGAAAAAGGAACTCATATTGCGATCGCGATCGCTAAAGCAACTGGCTGGCACCTTAAAATTGCTGGCAAAATCGATCCCGTTGACGTAGAGTACTTTGAGCAACAGGTCAAACCTCACATTGACGGAACGCAGATACAATTTCTGGGTGAGGCAAATCATGCCCAAAAAAATGTCCTTTTAGGAAATGCAGTGGCGACGCTGTTTCCGATTACTTGGAGAGAACCGTTTGGCTTGGTCATGGCTGAGTCGATGGCAGCCGGAACGCCCGTAATTGCCATGAATTTGGGATCTGCCTCTGAAGTGATTATTCATGGCAAAACCGGATTTCTATGCAATACCGTGGAGGAGTGCATTCAAGCATTAAGCAAAATCAACACTATTAATCGGCAATCATGTCGTCATCATGTGGAGGCCAATTTTAGCGCGAAACGGATGACGGATGGCTATGAGGCGGTGTATCAAAAGGTTCTAGCAGAACGCTTTGCTCAGAATGGGCGCTCTCTGGTCAATGGGTTGAAATAATTTAGCGTCTACACCATTAAAGCAGTGAGAGAAGTACTCACTGCTTTTTAGGCTGAAACAGCCAATCTTAGTTTTTGCGGATGTGTTGTTATGCTGTGACGAGTCCGGGTGTCGGTTCAGGCGAAATCGCGGCGGTTGCCACTGGATAGACGCTGACTTTCTTACGTGTTTTTCCTAGTCGCTCAAAAGTAACAACTCCTGCAATTAGGGCAAATAGAGTGTCATCACTCCCAATGCCTACATTATTACCGGGGTGATGTTTGGTGCCTCGTTGACGCACCAAGATGTTGCCTGCTTTAACCACTTGACCGCCATAGCGCTTAACACCAAGACGCTGAGCGTTAGAATCACGACCGTTACGTGTACTGCCAGTCCCTTTTTTATGAGCCATGTTTGCCTTCCCTGCTTTTTCAGCACTTAAAGTGATGGATGAGATCTATCATCGAAATTTTACTCGATCGCGGATGATGCTTCAGCCTCTTCAAAATCAACGGATCGAGTGGGAGTTTCAACCACAGCACTACCCAGCGATCGCCCGTCGATAGCAATACTGTTGATCATCAGCCGCGTTAGCTCCTGACGATGCCCTTGCTTCTTACGAGTCTTCTTTTTGGGGCGCATCTTGTAAACGATGATTTTCCGACCCCGCATATGTCTTACTATGGTGCCCTCGACTACTGCACCATCGACAAAAGGCTGACCCACATGAATGTCGCTTTCATTCTGAATGTAGAACACCTTGTCAATGCTAATCTTACCATCGGGTTCAACGGCTAGCCGTTCTACGTCGTAAAAGCGACCGGGTTCAACCCGAAATTGCTTGCCACCCGTCTCAATAATTGCGTAAACCATTCGTTTTTGCCTCGCGTGCGCCGTACAGGTAGCCGGAAAGCGATCGCGCTTCGACTTTGGGTGTAACCTGATCCGAGCAAAAAAATACAACAGTCCTCAATTGTTACGAATTCTGAGTGCATCTGTCAAGAATATTTTGGGGAAAGTTGGAGGATGTCCCGCTTCAAAAATATTTTAGGGATGAATGACTCAATTACTGACGTTTGACAGATTTTCAGCCATGATCATTGATAACTTTAATGGTTAAGTTCTAGCTAATTTTTCAGTATCAAGAAGATAACAGTTACTTTTGAAAATGGAGGAAATCAGTGTGGGTTGGCGAATTCGAGCTATTCGTGGTGCGACAACGGTTACAGACAACTCTATTGATGCGATTCGGGAAGCAGTGCATGAACTTCTAAATGAGCTTGAAGCCCGCAACCATTTAGAAATGGAAGAAATTGTCAGCGTCACCTTTTCGGTGACTAAAGACTTGGATGCCATCTTTCCGGCGGCGATCGCCCGTGAACGCCCTCATTGGTCGCAGGTGCCACTACTGGATGTGCAGCAGATGGATGTCAAAGGTAGCTTGCCCAAATGCATTCGCTTTTTGGTTCACTTTAATACTCCAAACTCTGCTGTTGAAATTCACCATCCCTACCTGCGTCATGCCAGAAATCTCCGCCCTGATTGGACATTTGCCGAGGCGGCATTGACATCCAAGTGATGCAGGAAAAGAAGGGTTCACGTTAAGCCCAATGAATCAAGAGATCATGGGATTTTCGTGAAGAACTTTAGACGGCAATGGCGCGATCGCCCTGATCCCATCCTCTATTAGTCAGCGCTTTGATTAGCAAGGGGGGTGGGCAATCCATCTAAACTGAGGGAATTTTTTTGCTGGCGATATTTTTGTAAACCAGCTTCCCCTTTTTGGGTCGCCCAGTCTACCAAGCGCGATCGCTGGGCTTGCAATTCATATAGCGGCACCCCAAAACCGCAGGAAGTTTGCACTTGATTAACCTCTACCACGATAATTTGACGCGCACCTGGAAGGGGAGAAAACAGGGAGTAGAGCGTCTGCCAATCAGCAGCTTGGGGCAAAACCACACGCCCTTGACCATACAGCCGCAAAATCAGCGGCGGTTCCTCAAAAGCGCAAAACATCAGCGTTATCCGCGTGTTTTCCAGGAGATGTGCCGATGTTTCGTTGCCGCTACCTGTCAAATCGAGATAGGCAACTCGATTAGGCGATAAGATCCGAAAGCTATCTAGCCCTTTCGGCGAAAGGTTAATGTGCCCAGAAGTGCTGAGTGGAGCCGTTGCCACAAAAAAGAGGTGCTGTTGATGAATAAAGTCTTGCAATTCACTGGAAAGGCGATCGTATACTTTTGCCATGAGTGTCTAGGATTGGATGGGTAGAAACAGTCTGAGTTCGAAGTTGTAAACGTCCCTTCCCATATTAAAAACCGATCCTATTAAAATTAGTGACATTGAGATTAGTGACTAAGAGAGACACTTCCCCCTTCTCTCGTTACCATGGAATGTGACGGGAGCGTTACATTGCGTCCCTGTCTAACCCCTTACTTCAAGATTTACTCAAGCTTAATTTATGGATATTGGCAGTCGTTCTAATCGTGCATCTCAACAGCCTGATCATCGAGTCGCAAATATCATAGGAACTCTGATTGCTGTTGTAACGCTGATATTACCCGCCTTTGTTATTTTCTACTATTCTCAATTCAGTTCTCAAACGCCCTTCGATCCCAACGATGGGCTAACGCAAGCCCCGCAGGGAGTTCTGTAGAATGCCCTGCTACCGTCTCATGAATTGCACAGTCTCACGAATTGCACAGTCCTTAGCCTCTTCCTAAGAATTTGATAACCAAAAATTATTTTATATACCCAAGTTGGCACCAAGATCGCTATGATCCTAGAGATAAGTTTGTAGTGATTTGGGAAGTATTCTAAGTTGTCCATGGCATCTTACGCATCCTCTACGGCAAGAGCCGAAATGAGCGAATTGCGACGACTGCGGGGTCTGCTGCCTCCAGAGTTGCAAAGTTGGGTTTCAGTTGAAGCAACAACTGCTGTCAACCCCGCGCTGATTCTCTCTGAAGAGATCGGCAAGGATGAGGTTGAAGTTCAGATTGATATGGTGAAGTGGGAGCAGTTGGCAACCGACCAGCGCAACCTATTGTTTTGGCACGAGGTTGGGCGCATTCAAAATGACACCATTCCGCGAGACGGCTGGGAAATGGCGGCTCTGGCGATCGGCTTAGGCGGCGCTGTGGGGGAGTTATGGGTGCAAGATGGGCTGCTCCTTGTATTAGCTCTATCACTGTGCGGGGTATCTGGCTGGCGGCTTTGGCAAAAGAACAATAACGAAAAAACTTTGCAAGAGTTGACAGATGCGGATGAGCGGGCGATCGCTCTTGCGACTCGATTTGGCTATACCTTACCGAATGCTTATAAGAGCTTAGGTAGTGCGCTCAAAGTTTTAATTGAGCAATCTCCAAAGAAGAAGCTCCGGTCAAAATATGAAGCCCGACTAAACGCTTTGAAGAAGAGCGCTGCAAAAGCAAAGTCAAAGATAAAGGAGACGGAAGAGGCTCTGTAAAATGGGAGCCTCCATGCTGATCTCAGGAAACCCTAGACGCTAAAACCGTTAGATTAGCCGTCTCCTGATTTTGGCTTACTTTTCCCCCTACTAATACAGGCGTTTTCCACAGGAAACCTGCACATTATGCAGGTTTTCCACAGATTATATTGAGTTTTCCACAACAAGCTCAAGGAACCAATTTACTCCCACTCAATGGTTCCGGGTGGCTTTGATGTGATGTCATATACCACTCGATTTACACCCTTTACTTCGTTTACAATTCGGTTGGAAATGGTTTCCAATAAATCGTATGGTGCCCGTGACCAGTCAGCCGTCATGCCGTCTTCGCTGCTAACGAACCGCAGCACAATCGGGTATGCATAGGTGCGCTGATCGCCCATCACGCCCACACTGCGAATAGGCAACAGGACAGCAAACGCCTGCCAAAAGTCGTTGTAGACTCCATTGCGGTTAATTTCTTGTCGAACAATTAGATCTGCGTCTCGCAAAATATTGAGGCGCTCTGCGGTCACTTCGCCTAGAATGCGGATCGCCAGACCTGGACCTGGAAAAGGATGCCGTTTGATAATTTCGTCGGGCAAGCCAATTGAAGTTCCCACTCTGCGAACCTCATCTTTAAACAGTTTTCGCAGCGGCTCCACTAGCTTGAATCGCAGATCTTTAGGCAGTCCGCCTACATTGTGGTGACTTTTGATTTTGACAGCAACGCGATCGCCCGTTTTAGGATCAACATTCGTGTCAGCCGATTCAATTACGTCAGGGTACAGCGTGCCCTGTGCTAAATAGTCGAAAGGTCCTAATCGCTTAGATTCTTCTTCAAAAACGCTGATAAATTCATGACCAATGCGTTTACGTTTTTCCTCAGGGTCAGTCACGCCTTCGATCGCGGCTAGGAAGCGATCGCGGGCATTCACATACTGCACAGGAATGTGAAACTGCTCGTGAAACACCTTAAGTAAGCGTTCTGGCTCTAGCTTTCGCATAAAACCCTGGTCAATAAACATACAGGTGAGCTTGTCCCCGATCGCCTGATGCAGTAAAAATGCCAGCGTAGAGGAATCAACTCCACCCGACAGCGCTAGCAATACCCGCTTATCACCGACCTTTGCCTGAATGTCTCGCGTCGCTTGTTCTACAAATGCGGCAGTTGTCCAAGTGGGTTCGCAGTTGCAAATGTGGTAGACAAAATTGCGGATGAGCGCCTGCCCGCCAATCGAATGCACGACCTCTGGGTGAAATTGAACGCCATAGAGTTTCTTTTCGTGGTGGGCGATCGCGGCAGAAGGCGTATTGTCAGTATGTGCCAGCACTTCAAATCCATCGGGCAAGCGAGTGACCGAATCGCCGTGGCTCATCCACATCGTGGCGCGATCGTTGACATTTGTCAGCAGGTCAGTTGGGTCATCAATCATCAAGGACGCTTTGCCATATTCGCCGCGTTCCGACTGTTCCACATCGCCGCCCAACTGTTGCACCATGAGTTGCATCCCGTAGCAAACACCCAAAATGGGGATGCCCAAGCTCCAAATTTTGGGATCACAATGGGGTGCGCGATCGTCATAAACCGAATTAGGACCACCCGATAGAATAATTCCTTTGGGCGCAACCTCCTGGATCTGTTCGGCTGTTGTACGATAAGAAAGCACTTCAGAGTAAACCTGAGTCTCGCGGATGCGGCGAGCAATCAACTCAGAATATTGAGAGCCAAAATCCAAAATGATAATGATTTGGCGATCAAGCTTCTCTACCGATTCAGCTTGTTCTTGTTGAGTTTGTAGAGTCACCATAATTCTGATTTGAGTGAATGTGAGCAAAAGTTTAGTTTAAAAGCCTGTCTAAAGATGGCTTTACAAATATTAAAAGTTAATCCTTCTATTCTAACCCGACTCACTCAATCGTTTGAGTAAACCTGCTCCTGTTTTGCTAGCCACAACGATTTTTCGATGTCGATCGAACAAAATGCTGCCAATCGTCAGCGTCAGATCGCTGTGGGCATGAACGTAGGTCTGCGATCGCTGATCAATGACTTCAGCAATTTCGCCATAGACGAATGCTGTCCATGTCTTGCCGCTAACCGCATCCAGATTTCTTAAATACTTCAAGCCATCCTCGGCGGTCGGCAGCGCAAAAATAATTTGCAAATCAGCAGCAGGCACCCCAACTTTGGCACAGTGCGCCGTCAGAATTTCCATTCGCCCATCGGCAACATAATGGTGAGTATGAAAAATTCCGCCTGCCAGTTTGAGCAGCTTACCGTGATAGCCAAACAAAAGAATTGACCGCACCCCTTGAAGCGCCGCTTCTACCAGCATTGGACCTAACCAATTAGCAGTTTTTACCAATCGCTTTGGCTCAACTCCAAGCTGTTGTGCCAGATCTAGCCCATTTTCGCCAATGCAAAACACTAATTCATCAAACTGCTCACGCTTGTGCCTGAGGTCTTCGCGATAGATTTCTAACTGTCCTGGAGCGCTTAGCGGCTGAGAAATACCGCTCATTCCCAATAGAGACAACCCTTCAACGACTCCAAACGCCTCATTAGAGGTGCGTTTTGCCAGTTGTCTCCCTTCGGGCAAAATCACAGTGACTCTGAGTTTTTTTTCGGGTGGCAGTAAGGGCAATAGATTGTCTAGCAGTAACCGCTTCGCGTAGGCGTATAGCGCGGCTTGTCCATCGGCAAGCCGTCCAACGCCCTCGCCGCCTTGCAAGACGATCGCATCTGTTTGTTCGGCGGTGCCCCATTCTACGAGCGCCCAAATGGGAGTGTGACGAGTCAGATCCAAATTATCACCTGGATCGCTGCGAGTCACTGCAAGGGCAACTCCGGGCTGCAAACAGGCAGCTTGCTCGATCGCAATTTCTACCTTTTCAGGCGGTTCAACCAGGTTAAGAAAGACCGATAAGACCGGTTTAGGATCTTGCAGTTTTTGTAAAGCCGCGATCGCGGCGGCGCAAGCAAAAACGGGAAGTGTATATCCAGCAAGGGGTGGAGTAGACATCGTAAAAATTATCTGTGATCTAGATCTTAGAAAAGAGTGATGAAAAGCACGCGATCGCAAGACGGCAAACACTCCATATCATGATTGGCAGCACTCGCTGAACTGACGACAAACACAAAAAGATGTGACCTAGAAATAAGCCTTTCCCCCTCAATTATCCCACTGTAGAGGGATGAGATCTTCTCCTTTCCCCTCTCTAATCGTCACTCGTCTGTTTTTTAATCAGGTTCCTATGGAAAGCACACTTCCCCGTCCAGAAACCCATTGTGAGATCACCCCACTCGATTCTTTCAATCCACGAACCATTGTGCTTCAGCCCAATAATGATTTGAATTCCTCCTGTAGCGATCGCTTTCAGCGATCTTTAGAAGAAGCGCTGGATCTCGCCACAGAAGGGGTGATTGTAGATTTACTCTGGGGCGATGTCACTGATTGTAAAGGGATAAAAGCACTGGTAACAGGACTTGAAAAAGCAACTGTTTTGGGAAAGTCGCTCTCCTTCCAGTCCATGAATCCTCACACTCGTACCTTAGTGGAAGCTGAATGGGATCGGCAGCGCAATCTGCGATTTGGCTCTTGGGATGATGTTTTTGAATTGAAGCTAGAGCGCTTTTTAGAGGCTAACAACCAAAACTTTCTCATGGGGGCGATCGCGGAACCTAAAGCTATTTCTGAGGGAACAAGGAAATAGACTGAAATCTATTTAGGATGAAACCGTGAAATAAAAATAAGTGCAATCTTCAGAGCGGTCGTTGGAAATGTCAGAGCCAATAGTTTCCTCATGCGTTGAAGATCTCACCGTTGAAGTCAATTCAGATTTAATAGGTTTAGCAGCCCCACTGGATTTAACAGCCCCACTCGATCCGAGTGAGACATTCCCTGCTGTTCGATGTCTAACGATCCCGCTTTCCAAAGATCAGCTTCGGTCTAGCCTACAAGCCTCCACGGTAGACGGCGTTTTTGCCACAATTTTTTCCAATGCCACCAGTGGAGTGTTGCTGAGCAATTTTTTGGTGGGGTTCAATGCCAGTCCTAGCCAAATTGGGTTGATGTCATCCATTCCCTTGCTGGTCAATCTGGTGCAGCCATTGGGTGCTCTGTGGAGCGATCGCGTTTCTAGCTACCATTGGTATTGCTTTTGGATCTATATTCCTTCTCGGTTATTGTGGTTGATTTTGGCAGTCGCCATTTTTTGGGCTAAGCAATGGAACGAGTCAACCTGGGTAAGCCTGACCTTAGCAATTGTTGGCTTAACCTACTTTTTGGCAGCCTTGGGTAGCGCCTCTTGGCTAAGCTGGATTGCGACGCTGGTGCCCTCAAAACTGCGCGGCAGCTATTTTGGTACGCGGGCTAGCGCCATGAGCTTGATGAATTTATTATCAATTCCCGCTTTGGGCTGGATTATCTCGTCGTGGGGCGGGGGTGATTTTCAAGCCTATGGCGTTGTTTTGCTGTTAGGCGTGATGACCGGAATAATCAGCTTGGGGTTTCAGTTTTGGATGGTGGATGTGAACCCAAGCGATCGCTATCCCGCTAGGAAAACCAAGGAAACAGAGATAGAATTCACCATTGCCCCGACTCGCAACCTGCCAGACTCAGCTTCTCAAAAGTTGCGCCCCTCCGTTTCACAATTCTTGCAAGACAAAAACTTTCTGTTATTCCTGCTGTATCTGGCTGTGTGGATGTTTGCGGTGAATCTCAGCGCGCCGTTTTTTAATGTGTATTTGCTGGATACTTTGGCAATTGATTTGCGCTGGGTCACCAGTTATAACAGTTTGCAAGCAGGCGCTCATTTGGTCATGTTGAGTGTGTGGGGAAAATTGGCGGATCGAGTCGGCAATCGTTCGATCTTGCTAATGGATGGCGTTTTGGTGGCGTTGTTTCCGTTGTTGTGGCTGATCACTGATGCAAATCGCGTCTCCCTATGGCTCTGGTTTCCGCTGTTGCATCTCCTCGCAGGCGGCAGTTGGGCGGCGATTGAGCTATGCACCAACAACTTGCAGTTAGGAGTTGCGTCATTGCGTCATCAACCGCTTTATTTTGCCTTTGCGGCAGCCATAGCCGGAATCAGCGGTGCAGTAGGTATTTGGGTCGGTGGTTTGCTGGCAGAATATGCGGATTATGGCGGTATTCTTGGATTGTTTGCCCTCTCTGCGATCGTTCGTCTAATTGCCTTAATTCCACTTGGGTTTGTGAGGGAGCCGCAAAAGCAATCCCTCTGGCGATCGCTGCAACTCCTGCTACCCAGACAATCCACTAACTTACTTAATCTGAGCTATTCATCAGTAGAACCGGTAGATTCCTTGTCAGATACAGTAATTTCAGACATAGCAATTACTGTTGAAATCGACAAATAGCAGCGTCTACTACCTCAGCAACTCTGACAATTCGGCACAATGGAACCATGAACCCAATTGATTATCTTCGGATTAGCCTGGTCGATCGCTGTAACTTCCGCTGTCAGTACTGTATGCCTGAAGGTGCTGATCTGAGCTATGTGTTGCAGCAAAATTTGATGACGCAGGATGAGCTATTGGCATTGCTTCAGGAAGTGTTTATTCCGATTGGGTTTACTCGGTTTCGGCTGACGGGCGGCGAACCGCTGATTCGCCCCGATGTGGTGCAAATTGTGAGCGCGATCGCCGCTTTGCCCGAAACCCAAGACCTTTCGATGACCACGAATGCGTTTTACTTAGAAAAATTGGCGCAACCGCTCTATGAGGCAGGCTTGCGGCGCATTAACATTAGTTTGGATTCACTGAAGCCAGAGGTGTTTGACCAAATTATTGGCAATCGGGGACGCACTCGCTGGCAGCAGGTTTGGGATGGCATTCAAGCCGCCCATCACGTCGGATTCAACCCGTTAAAGCTAAATGTGGTGGTGATTCCCGGTGTGAATGACTTAGAAATTTTGGACTTAGCGGCACTGAGCCTCGATCGCGAGTGGCATATTCGCTTCATTGAATTTATGCCCATTGGGAATGGTCATTTGTTTAAAGATCGCGGTTGGGTGGCTTCCGAAGAACTGCGCCGCCAAATTCGCGATCGATGGGGCTTGACCGAAGGACAAGTGCGCGGCAATGGACCTGCTGATATCTTCCAAATTCCGGGTGCAAAGGGCACCTTGGGGTTTATTAGTCAAATGTCGGAATGCTTTTGCGATCGCTGCAATCGGATGCGCCTTTCTGCCGACGGTTGGCTGCGTCCCTGTTTGCTAAACGAAACCGGGCAGATTGATTTGAAAGGAGGCTTGCGATCGGGAGTTCCCCTGTCGGATCTGCGCCGTCAAGTGCGTGAACTGGTTTTCCTCAAACCCGAAATCAACTATAAAGAACGCGACTCTGGCACCACCGGACGCTACGCCCGCACCATGTCTCAAATTGGCGGTTAGGCTGAATAAAAAGCTGGAATTGCGGTGAGTGGAGCCACGTAAAAGCCGCGAGAAAATGGCTCTATTGGGGTCTAATCGGATGACAGCTTCAAGCGATCCAAATTTTTAAGGCTCAGGGTTTAAATCTTGTTTTGTCTTCGGCAAATATCCTTCAATCAGTAAATCTGAACCGATCGCCTGCCAGCTTACTGACTCTAAAGTGAGGGCTTCGGTCATTTTTTTGAGTCCCAAATCGCCCACTGGTGAGGGGGCTGTTACCCCACCGATGATTTTGGGGGCAATAAAAGCAAGCACTTTTTGCACCGCCCCTTCGGCGATCGCGCGGGCTGCCAAAGTGCCGCCACATTCCCATAGCACCGTTAAAAAACCGCGATCATAGAGGTGCATCATCACAGCGCCAGGAGTAAGAGATTCTAGTTCTACTACTTCCACGCCGCGTTGCCTCAATTGAGCTTGAAACGCCGGTTGAACATTAACCTGGGTAAAGACTAGCGTAGCCGCAACGCTGGTATTCCACACATTAGCAGAGGCGGGAAGATCCAAAGTACGGCTCATAACTACCCGGAGCGGGGTATGACCCGGTCGGCGACTGGTCAGCAGGGGATCATCGGCGCGAACAGTGTTACCACCCACAATCACAGCATCGCAGGTTGCCCGTAGTTGATGAACTTTGCTACGCGCCATTTCACTGGTGACCCAGGCGCTATGGCGAGTCGCCGCCGCGATTTTGCCATCTAAAGTCATGGCATACTTCAAAATGCCAAAGGGTTGATGGTACAAAATGCGATGCATAAAGGCTTCGTTTAACCGTTGACAAGCTAATTCTTCAATGCCAACCGAAACTTCAATGCCAGACTGTTTCAGGCGATCGCTGCCAGCGCCCGCTACTTCAGGGTTGGGATCAATCATGCCAATGACAACCCGTCGAATTCCAGCCGCTATCACCGCTTCTGAGCAGGGGGGCGTGCGCCCATAGTGATTGCAGGGTTCTAAATTGACATACAAAGTTGCACCCTGAGCGCGATCGCCTGCTTGTCGCAGCGCAAACACTTCTGCATGAGGTTCGCCCGCCTTGGGATGAAAACCCTCCCCGACGATCGCGCCATCCTTCACAATCACACAGCCCACTAATGGATTGGGGGCGGTTTTGCCTGCTGCTTGACGTGCCAATTCCAAGCAACGCATCATCATCGCGCGGTCAATTTCAGCCATCTAAAGTGCCAACCTAAGGAACTGTCGCAAGATCCTAGATCGAATCTAGAGATCACTACATCGATCCAGCCAATCTTGATAGGATTGAACCAGGCTACTATCGTCTAATTCAATCTCAACCCGAATGCTTTTGCACTGATGGCGTAGAGTTTTAGCGATCGCGTCTATTACAGCACTCGCTGTTTTAGGCGATTTAAATTGACCGCTCACGGTTGTTTTTTCGGCTGCCGCTGTTTCTTCGGCTGCCGCTGTTTTTTCGGCTGCCGCTGGCATCTCAGCATCGTCAAAGATTCCTTGGCTTAGGTCAACTTCTGCCAACGTTTTTTGCTCTGGGCTAACCTGCTCAATTACCAAAACTTCATAGCGAACGGGCACCTGAACCATGCGCGTCTCAATCTTTTTGCGAATGATCACTTCCCCAACTTTGCGCCGCTCATATTCTACTTGCAGCCGTTCTTCTAGCAACGGCACCATGTCATCTAGAGAGGCAAAAATGGGTTCTGAGTTCGGCTGAATTGATAATCCGGCGCTGGGAGCGATCGCCTCCGAGACCTCTGACGCATCAGGCACAGAAAACGCGGCATCATTCACGGGCAGACCTGCCAGAGCAGAATTGCTTAGCTCTGAAATATCTGCAATCTCTAAGGGAGGAGTCTCCTCAACTGGAGAGAGATTGGGCGATCGCCCTGCTGTTAACCCTGCCAGCCCTGCCAGAATGCCAGATGCCGCTGCCATGCCTGCGGCTGGGTCAACAAACCCCATTGTAGAAGTAGAAAAATTGAACTCGTCTGAGGTGCTGTCTAGATTATCGACCGGATTGGCAAACAAGCTATCTAGCGCAATGTCTCTCACCGCTTCAGAGCTTAAATCACTGAAACCCTCAAATTCTCCCGCTTCCACAAAGGACAAATCAGCAACGCTGCCAAACATTTCGGTTAAATCATCGGTAGGCAAATCTTCTGGGGGTGCTTGATCCGTTGGCGCGTCTGCAAACTCAAGATCAGTCAGGCGGGTAATGGTTTCTGGCTCTGGCTCAAGGCGATCGCGTTGCAGCGTGAAGTCGCTTAGATCATTGTTTTCTGCGATCGCAAAGCCTGCTGAACCCCATTCGTCCTCTAGAGATAAATCTACATCGAAGACGCTATCAAGCTCTAAATTGGTCAAATTGTCCAAACTGCTAGAGGCGATCGCGTCTATGGGAACTTCTATAAATGAGGTAGGACTCTCACTTTCACTGACTCTCAAATCTATGGTTGGCGCAGATGGCTCAACAAAATCTAACCTATCATCCCTAAGCGAAAAATCTAACGGCAATGGCGCGATCGCTTCAGTTTCAAGATCTAAGCCAGTTTCAAGATCCAAGCCAGTTTCAAACTCTAAATCGGCTTCAGTTTCAAGATCTAAGCCAGTTTCAAGATCCAAGCCAGTTTCAAACTCTAAATCTGTAGAGTCAGTTTCAAGATCCAAGCCAGTTTCAAACTCTAAATTTGAATCAGCTTCAGTTTCAAGATCCAAGCCAGTTTCAAGATCCAAGCCAGTTTCAAACTCTAAATCTGTAGAGTCAGTTGCCGATAAATCTAGATCAGCTAATTCCAACTCAAGCTCGCTATCTGGCTGTATTTGAGGCGGATTGAAAGAGTCATCGAGGTTCAGTTCAAATAAACCATTTGTTTCCGCCTCATCAGTCCACGATGAATCAGACGAGCCAGCATCAAGGGGGCTTTCACCAAAATTCAAATCTAAATCGAGGACTGGATTAACTAAGTCATCATCGACAGTTGTGGGGTCTGCAAATCCAAAATCATCCAAAGATACTTCCGCAGTTGTAGTATCTGGAAATCCAAAGTCATCTAAAGACGCTTCTGACGGTGAATCAAAACCAGACAAGCTCTCAAAAGAAAATTCATCAGTAGACTCAGTTTCGCCAAACTCAGGTAGTGGCGCAAGCTCTTCAGCATCTTCAGTGAGAGACTCTAGTGAAAAATCATTTAAGGAATTGATATCGGGCAAGTCTTCAAGCTCTCTGTCAATTTCCGATGGGTCTAATGCGTTGCTAGAGGAGGTATCAACAGGTTGAGCAGTCTGCCCCCACGCATCAGATCCGAATTCCATCCATTCGAGTTCTGAGGTTTCGTCTGTTTCAGCAAGTGAGAATGGATTTTCTAGGAGGGTATTGTTAGCCAGTTCAGGTAAGGGAATGGCTTCGGGGGGAAGAGTATAGTCTGCGCTAGGTTCGTCTGGAGGGCTGACTAGATCTGACCAGTCCTCTAAAGAATTATCGGCGATCGCTTCGGAAGGGAGTTCGCTGTTTAACGAGAGGTTTTCCAAAGGCGAAAGCTCGAATTCTGATAGCTCAGGAAGTTCCAAAGACGTTGTCAGATCGCTTTCAGGGTCGGCAAACCAATCCTCATCTAAGGATTCCATGGATGACATTTCGACTGAGGCGGCAAAATCATCAGCAGATTCGGGGAGTTGTGGTTCTGATATGAATAAGTCTTCTGCGAGGGCGGCGAAGTCATCGTTGGGTTCGGTGAACAATGAATCCGATGCCAATAGGTCTTCTGGACTCGACGGATTATTTTCTAGGGGTGAGCGATCGCCAACCCTATTAGTTTCTCCCATCAAGGCGGCTGCCGCTGCCGCTGCTGAACTGTAGGACAACGGGGCTTGAGTAGAAGGTGGAGGCGCTGAACGGCTGAATTCGGCTCGACTTGTGAAACGATCCCTAGGAGAATCGCTCGGTTCTAGAGGGGTATATTTTGGCAAAAAGTCAACGTCGGCTTTGACGATATCGACGAACACGGCATGAGTTTGAACGCTCACCTTTTTGATCCGACGACCATTCAGCAAAACGGATGGCATCTCCTCCGCTGCGCCCGCTGGAGCAATGACTAAATTAAGTTGATGAGTGTCGTCTAAAATTAAGTCCTGAATTTCACCAATGGGCTGACCTAGCTCATCCATCACTGTGAAATTATTCAGCTTACTTTTTAAATTGTTGAGATTGTCCATCAAGATGTTGATGCGATTGGCTTCGTCACGCTGAGCGCGATCGCCTTCCAGCGGATCTAATGATTCTGATGGGTTTGGAGAAGATGGATGAGTCATTGTTTGGCGTGCTAAAAGGGATAACGGTCATTCCACCAGCGGTTGAAATGAAATAGATCATTTAATGGGTGGGTTGTTCAGCCAAATAGTGTTTAACTGATGCACGTTCTTGAATCACTTGTCGATGAAGTTGCGGCATCTCTGCATAAAGCTCAAGGCGAATCACCTCATTCTCCTGCAAGGTGGTCGGTCGATCGATCACAATCAAGTGTTCTGCGTGGCTTATTGTTCCGGTTGGGGTGAATGGCTGGTCTGCATCAGGCACCATTTGAATCAGACTATCGGAACGGCTGGGTTGAGTCATACTGATTCCTTTTACTTATGGGTATTAAACGAGCGATCGCGCAGAATGATTCTAAAAAATTATTAAATTTTCTCCAGCCATTTATACCAATAGTAACTAGCAAAATGCTGCCTAAAGGTAGTTACTATGATATTAAAGATTTGCGATTCAGGCGTTTTCTTGTGCTGAGTTGATCAAAATATTTCAATTTAATTAAGTTTTATTGATTGCTTCTTAAAAGTTGTTTGAGCAAGTTAAAAATTGCTCATCCTGTTTAATTGAAGATTTAGACAGAATTCCCAAGAAATTAGGAAATGTGTCACTTGGGAGGTGACGAGTATGAATACTCAAACTTGGCTGTCATTCGTACAGCAGCAGCGGGTGATTGCAGTCGTCCGCAGTCGGCAGTTTAAGCAAAGCATTCAAATGGCGAAAGCATTGGCTGCGGCGGGGATTCGGCTGATAGAAGTCACCTGGAATAGCGATCGCCCCCTCGATGTGATTGCCCAATTGCGCGCCGAGTTGCCTGATTGTTGGATTGGGGCAGGCACCTTGCTGACGATGGCTCAGCAGCAAGAGGCGATCGCGGTGGGCGCACAGTTCCTTTTTACGCCCCATGTAGATGTTGGCATGATCAAAACTGCCGCTGAGCAAGGGGTTCCTCTCGTTGCCGGTGCCCTGTCTCCAACCGAGATTGTGCAAGCTTGGCAAGCGGGGGCAGCAAGTGTCAAAGTTTTCCCTGTGGAAGCGATGGGTGGAGTGGCTTATATTCAAGCATTACGAGCGCCTTTGGGTAATATTTCCCTGATTCCTACAGGCGGCATTACCATTGAAAACACGCCAGCATTTTTGCAGGCTGGCGCGATCGCAGTTGGGCTAGCGAGCGATCTGTTTCCTCAAACGGCATTATCACAAGGAAACTGGGATGCGATCACTTTGAGGGCACAAACCTTAGTCCAAAGAATTCAGCAGAGTCAACAGAACCCTCAGAAGCCTTAAATTACTTTTCCAACCCAAAACCGCATGGCTGATTCAACAATCCTTGAGCTTGGCGATCGCGCACTTCCCTTTTCTAGATTTCTCATACCAACTTAAACGGAGGATACGACAGATCGGAGCTTAAAATCGTAGCCGAATAAAGCTTCTACAATTCAAAACTCAAAACTCAAAACTCAAAACTCAAAACGATATCAGCTTACGATAGTCATGAAATTCCGCATAAAGCCCGTGAATAGCCAGTTCTTTCAACGCTGCTGGGGTGTGGGGATCAGTTCACTGATTGCGATCGGAACCCTGCCTTTATCGTCCAATCTGACCCAAGCACAAAAACCGCCCTTCCTCAGTGCACAGCACACTTTACCCTCACAGCTTAAGGCACTAAAACAATCTGGAGACCGTTGGATTGAGATTGATTTATCCACGCAACGCTTAATTGCTTGGGAAGGAAGTCGCCCCGTTTATGCCGTCATCATATCCACAGGCAAAGCTTCTACGCCCACCCCAACCGGCATATTTTCCATCCAAACGCGCTATCGCACCACTCGAATGAGCGGCGAGGGCTACGATGTTCCAGATGTGCCCTATGCCATGTTTTATCATCGCGGCTATGCTATCCACGGTGCTGATTGGCATCACAGTTTCGGTACGCCCATTAGCCACGGTTGCACTAATGTAGCAGTCAATCATGCCCGCTGGCTTTACAATTGGGCAAGTGTAGGCACTTCAGTAATCGTGCGTGATTAATCAATGGCGCGTCGTAATTAACCAGTTTCAACGGATCCTACAGGATTCGAACCTGTGACCGATCGCTTAGAAGGCGATTGCTCTATCCACTGAGCTAAGGATCCATATTTTCAATCAAACGAGATTTAAAGCCAAGCCGTTGCTTATAAAATAAACTGCTCTGACCGCTTTATGTCTCTTAGCTTATCAGCTTACAATACGGCTGTTTCGTTTTCGGGCTTCAGTAAAGCGCTTTGCCTCATAGCCCACAGAGATTTGGAGCGATTCAGCATAACACTCCAAAAAATGAAGCCTGTTGTCAGTTGGATAGCTAAAAATGAGAATTTTTTAAGGTAAGCTCCGATCGGGGATTGCCGTTGTCTCTGACTCGTTACCGATATGATAAGATTGCCCATCGCTTAAAACAAGCAAACGAAGCCCCGACAGGAGTAATTGCTAGCGTCATGTTTATTCTGAAGCGGCAGGATGTTGAGATTTCTAGCGTTCAGCACCCCAAACGGGATCAACAAGTTTCCATCCTGAGCTATCAGGGACAAACTTTTCGCTTGATTAGTGTGTTCAATGCTGCTCAGGAAGAAGATGCAAAGGCATTTTGGCGCGATCTGACTGATAACCAGGGAAAAGCCTGTGTTTTGCTGGAGGAACCCGATCGCTACAGCGTGTGGGGCAAGATTCGGTTAGAGCAATTTTCAGCCGAAGCAGACCATGAAGCGTCTTTAAATCCTGCTTATGTCAAAGGTGCTTTGCTGATGCTACAAGCCGTATTTATTGATATTGAAGATTTACTAGGCAATCGGCAAGCCGGTCTTTTTCAAAAAGATATTGCTGACGTGTTTAAGCAATGGCGCTTTCCTCAAGCGGCGAGTCCCGATGCAGTCAAGCATTTGCTCACCGTTGATCCCTTGAATGCTGCGAGTCTTCCAGCATGGCAGGAACATCACCTCAATACTTTGTTGCAAGAACTTCATCGGATTGGGAAATCGTATTTCGGAAACACCAGTTTTGCTCAGCGATCAATTGATGCATTGCAAGATCTGCCTTCTAATGAGCAAGGTCAGGTTTCCACGTGGTTAAATCGATCGCCATTGGGCAAATTGTGGCGATAGATTGTGGCGATAGATTAAAGAATCTTTGACAAATGTGATGCAAACCTCAAACTTTATGCCACTCTTGCTGGATGTATTTTATTTTGCAAGCCGTCCCGTTTCTGACGCAGCTACCCGCAGGACTAACCTATGAACAGTGCAGACAAATCACCCGATAAACCATTTCTGTCGGTTCAAACTATTGTTTTAGCTGAAATTGGCTGGGCAGTCGCAGCTTTATTATTTTTTCTATTATTCGGTGTGACGGCTCCAGGAGAAGCGCATCCACTTTGGTATTCACTAGGAACCTCCGTTTTCGAGGCGACTTCTTATTTAGTTGCGGCGTTGCTTTGTTTTCGCAATTGGCGAAGTCCTCAAATTGTCAGTGGGCGCGGGGTGTGGCTAGGCATTGGGTTAGGGATGCTGTGTTACTTTTTGGGAAATTTGTTGTTTAGCTATTGGGAATTGGGTTTTGGGCTAGAGGCTGCGGTTTCTCCAGCCGATTTCTTCTTCGTCCTGACTTATGTCTTTCTGCTGTGGGGGATGTTTCAGGCGGTGTTTTCTAGGCGGTTAAATCTGGAGCTTTGGCAGAAGGGAGTTATTGTTGCGATCGCCGTTGTGGGTATTGCGATTGCGATCGCCCTTTCCAATGCAAAACCGGCTGAGAAACCGACCGCCTGGCTCAATCTTAGCGATTCAACTGAAGCCTTTAAACTTGAGACAATCCCCGGCTTTCCGCTAGAAAGCTCAGTTTTGGCGCTCTTGTCAACCGCTCAAACTTTAGATTTTCCTACTTTCAATCTTTCAGCCTTCAATTTTCCTGCGATCGCTTCAACCTCCCTAGCGCAGGGGGGCGCGCAATCGACTCCTGCTGAACCACCCCCATCACAGGCACCTGAGTGGGCACTGGGTTTAGAGCAACAGCTTAAACCATTGGAAATCCCTCTCAGTTGGTTTTATCTGCTCTGTGATGTGCTGCTGCTGGTTTTGGCGACCACCTTATTATTGGCATTTTGGGGAGGGCGATTTTCCCAATCTTGGCGGATGATTGCGGCGGCTGCCTTCTGTTTATACATTGCCGACATTTGGTTTAAGTATGCGACGACCATTTTGCCCGACTATAAAAGTGGGGGGTTGCCAGAGGTATTCTGGGTCTTTAGCGGTGTGCTGTTTGGGATCGGGGCTGCGTTGGAGTATGACCTTTCTAGCCGCTCTCGGCGCAGCAGTTCTCGCCGTCGCGCTTAAGTTTTGTTGGATTTGCTTCTCAACCTCCTGTTCGATTGTAAATTACGAATACAATGAAACAGGCGATCGCCGCTTTTTCATGGCTTGCTTTAAATGATTGCTAAAAAACTTTCCGACTCCGAAAAACATGAAGTAATTGCGCTCTATCGGCAATTGGGTGAGACGACCTCCACCTTGGCGGGGCGATATAGCGTGAGTACCTCTACGATTAGCCGCATCCTTAAAAGCACCTTGCCCGCAGATGAGTATGAGGCGCTTATTCACCAAAAACGTCAGGCTACTCGTTCGACGGAGGATCTGCCGTTACTGAAAATGCCCGTAGCAGATGAGGCGAGCAAGCCACCCAAATCGATTCAAGAACCTGCTAGTGCAACGGCTGCTGATCCAGAAACGGTGGCACCAGAGCCTGCTATCTTTGAGAATGTTGAAGCCCAGCCTGTAGCCAAGTCTGAATTCGATGAACCCCAACCACCGGATAGGGCGACTGCTGAGCAGCCTATCGCCCCTGAACCGCTGAGTATGGCGGATAATGAACAGCCCATTGCCGCTAAGCCCCCCGATTTAAAGAGTGGTCCAATTCTCAAACGGCGATCGCAAAAGCTGGTGATAGAGGATGAGGATGAAAGCGAGTTTAATGCATCGGACAGCAGAGACGACTTGTTTGATCCGCCTGCTAAAGCAATTGTGGGAGAAACGTTTGATCCTGAAGCTGAAGTACTAAAAGAATTCCTTGCAGAAGAAATTCTGGATTTAGATGAAGAAGATGATCTCGATGATGATCTGGACGAGGATCTTGAGGACGATGATGATTTTGAGGATGGTTTGCCTAAGCCTCTGTTTGGAGCCACTAAACTCGCAGATGGCGCAATCATCCAAATTTTGCCGCTGACGGAGGCTCTAATTCCTCGCACTTGTTATCTGGTTATTGATCGGGCTTCGGAACTGATCGCGCCGCTTCTTCAAGACTTTGGCGATTTGGGTCAAATTCCTGAAGAGGAGACCCAGAACAAGATTTTGCCAGTGTTTGACAATCATCGAATTGCCAAACGCTATTCTAATCCCCGCACTCAGCGGGTTATTAAACTTCCAGACGGCAAAATTTTACAAAAAACCTACTCTCACCTTAAAGCAAAGGGCATTTCCCGATTGTTAATCGATGGGCGCGTGTATGCTTTATCAGCAAGCGAAGAATAGTAGGCTGGCGGCTGAACCAACCAGGATTATTCTCAGTTTTGCCAAAAAGCTTAATCCTCTCCGTCTGGTTGCTGGAATGAGGACGTGATCAGCAGTTGAACGATCGTCATGCCCACCATACCCACGCCCACGCCAAACGCCAGCACTAGCCCCACCGGAATCTCGATGGATTGAAACATTAGCAAGTTAAGCGCAACCGGAGTAAAGTTTTGCACGGAAAGGATGGCGATCGCACCAACCCACGTCGCAACAATGAGTGAGATCAATAAAACTGGCAGTGTTTTCATTGCCTTACTCTAAAAGGACAGTGTTTCTAGGCTAGCGCGTTTCTAGGCGTTCGGCTGATCAATGATTTCCGCTAAGGCTTCTGGATTGCCCCCCCGCATGAACTTCCAGAACCCGCCGTGCAGCCAAAACAATGTCGCCCAGTAGCAATTTCTCGCGGCGCTAATTCCCCTGGCTGAAAATCGCGAATGTGCATGGGTTGCCCATTGCTCGACTGACATTCTAGATCCAGCATTTGGTTGAAGTCGCAGTCAAACAGCCGCCCATCCCAAGAAACAGAGAGGGTGTTACGACACATTAGCCCTGCGATTGTGCCTGGATTAAAAGAATTCACCAAAACTTCCATGTAGCGCTGCAAATTATTGGATGACTCTAACCATTCTAGATAACGTGAAATTGGCATATTGTTTAAGGTGATCAAGCGATCGAAGGTAACGCCGTGATGCTTCAATAACCCCGCTTTCCACTCTTGCTCTAAGCTTGCTTGCGAACTGGATAGGAATGCCCCTACTGGATTGCTCATGAGGGTCAAACAGCGGGTTGGGTCGCCCTGTCCATAGCCAACAGCATTTAAAAGTTTGAGAGCTGCGATCGATTTTTCAAAAGTGCCATCGCCTCTTTGAGCATCGGTGTTGCGCTGACGGTAGTGAGGTAAAGAGCAAACAATTTCAACTTGGCGTTTTGCCAGCCACTCCGGCAAGTTTTGCATCGTTGGCAACAGCAGCACGGTTAAGTTGCAGCGATCGATGACCTTTTTGCCGCGCCGCGTGCATTCATCTACTAAATAACGAAAATCGGGATTGAGTTCTGGGGCACCGCCTGTTAAATCAACGGTATGAGCATTGGTTTGGTCGATCGCCGCAAGGCAAGCATTGATGGTATCTCGATCCATGACCTCTCGGCGATCGGGTCCTGCATCCACATGGCAATGGCGACAGGTCATATTGCATAGTTTGCCCAGATTAATTTGAAAGATCTCTAAAACTGCGGGCTGTAAGCTCTGCCAATAGTGAGCCGCCAGGGCTGTAGTAAAGTTTCCTTGGTAGGGTGAAGTCGATAATGGCAGCGCATTTAAAAGTGCTTGCTGATAAGCCGTTGACGCTAAAGGCGATCGCCGTTGCTGGAGGGAAGTAGTCACCAAAGGTTCTCTTAAAAGTGCTTAGACTCCTACAATAAATGATTCCTCAAATGATTTTGCTGGATTAACTCAGCAATGGTTGAAGCATTACTTCATTTCCGTAGCTTTCTATGCTGATAAGATATTTATTTTCTTAAATCTCGGTATTTGACGATGCCACTTTAGGAAAAAACTGTTAGAACGTTGAGCAACTTCCTAGAATATCGTTTCGCTGACCCACCACTTCGGTGGCATCTTCCTTAGTTTTTAGAAAAGCTATTTTATGAATCTATCTGTTCCCTCCTCCTAACAATCTTGCGATGAATATTGCCTACCTTGTTAACCAATATCCCAAAACCAGCCACAGCTTCATTCGCCGAGAAATTGTGGCGTTAGAAGCGGCTGGAGTGCCTATCAGCCGGTTTTCAATTCGATCGCTAGCGGCTGAAATCATTGATGAAGCCGACAAGCACGAAGCTAGCAAAACTCAATACGTGCTAGAGAAAGGTATTTCTGGCTTGCTTAGCAGCACTATTAAAGTGGCGTTAAAATATCCGTCGCGCTTTCTAAACGGTGTCAAGCTAGCCTACAAGGTGGGTCACTCATCCGATCGCGGCTTAGTCTATCATCTCGCCTATCTCGCAGAAGCCTGTGTGCTCCTGCGTTGGTTTACCACAGCGAAAATTTCCCATATTCATACTCACTTTGGCACCAACTCCGCAACCGTTGCCATGCTGTGCCATGAATTAGGCGGTCCAACTTACAGCCTGACTGTGCATGGTCCCGAAGAATTTGATAAGCCCCAAGCTATCTCTCTAACAGAAAAAATCAAACGTGCCGCCTTTGTGGTGTCTGTCTGCTCTTTTGGTCGGAGTCAACTGTATCGCTGGTGTGATTATCCACAGTGGTCCAAAATTCACGTCGTTCATTGTGGAGTCGATGAAATGTTTTTGAAACACCCCTACACACCGTTACCAACCCAGCCACGATTTGTTTGCATTGGTCGATTGAGTGAGCAGAAAGGGCACCTACTTTTGATTGAAGCCGCCGGTCACCTAGCAGCCGAAGGTCATAACTTCAAATTGGTGCTGGTGGGCGACGGTCCCTTAAGAAATCAAATTGAGTCAATGATTCGCCAGTTCCAACTGGAAAATCATGTTGAAATTACGGGCTGGGCAACTAACGAACAGGTTCAGCAACAAATTCTGGCAGCCCAAGTAATACTGGTTCCTAGCTTTGCGGAAGGATTGCCCGTGGTGATTATGGAATCTTTAGCCCTATGCCGTCCTGTGATTAGCACTTATATTGCAGGCATTCCTGAACTAGTTCAACCCGGTAAATCTGGCTGGTTGGTTCCCTCTGGATCAGTAAATGCACTGAAAGAGGCAATGCAAGTTGCTATTAATACTCCGCTTGATCAGCTAGAGGAAATGGGCAAAACTGGGGCAAAGCTAGTCGCTCAAAACCACAACGCGGCAACAGAAGCAAAAACCCTTAAAGCTTTGTTTCCACAGTAATAGCATTTTTTGCAATAATCTGACGTGAATTGAAATTGCAAAACCCAGAGGTTTTGCGAGAGTTTAGGAATCACTCCGGTATCACTAACCGCTTAAACACAGGTCAATCACCGGTCAACTCGACCGGGTTCAACTTTAACTCAAGTTCCAGCCTTTGAGGATCGAGACTTTGGCATAAGCGCTCAGTCGAACGTGAAGCCGCAGCCCAGATCACTGACACGCCATTTTCATGCAAATCCCCAAGGGTTTTAAGCCACTTGTTGGATAGAACTATTACCGGAAATCGGCGTAAAGCCCTGTGCGTTCACGCCAGGGATATAAGCCAGGGCTGTTGGAGCGGTGAGCGGAAACAGCCAATTATCTAGGAAGCTCACCGAAAATATCCTGGAACCCGGTGGGATTTTGTTGTAGGAT
>JBGSWI010000030.1:0-8129 GCA_041752515.1 Leptolyngbyaceae cyanobacterium
TTCGACCTTATCCTCGGTGTCGCGAATGCCTGCGGTATCCAATACTTGAATGGGAATGCCGCCAACCACGAGATTGGATTCCACCACATCGCGGGTGGTGCCGGGAAGATCGGTGACAATGGCGCGATCGCTGCGGCTCCAAGCATTTAGCAGACTGGATTTACCGACGTTGGGACGACCGACGATCGTCACTTTTAGTCCGGTACGAATCAGTTCTCCGCGATCGGCGGTTGCCAAAATTTGATCCACCTCGTCTAGCACCTGCTGGAGTCGAGTTTGGATTTCAATTTCGTTCAGCGGTGGCAAGTCTTCTGCAAAATCGACTCGTGCCTCAATTTCTGCCAGGATATCGATGCAGGTTATGCGGAGTTGGCGAATGGGATCGGCAAGTTTTCCTTGCAGTCCCGCTAGGGCAAACTGAGCGGCTTGAGGCGATCGCGCACCGACTAAATCAGAAATACTTTCTGCCTGGGTCAAATCTAGCCGCCCATTCAAAAAAGCCTTTAGGGTAAATTCTCCGGGCTGCGCCAATCTTGCGCCCTGAGCGATCGCCAACTGCAACACTTGCTGCACGGCAATGATGCCGCCATGACAGTGAAACTCGACTACATCTTCGCGGGTATAAGAGCGGGGAGCCAGCATAATCAGCAGCAGCGCTTCATCCACCACTTGCTGGGTTTCAGGATGGCGAATATAGCCGTAGAGAATGCGATGGCTTGACCAAGATTGCTGACCGGGCGCATGGAATAAGGCACGAGCGATCGCCAGTGCTCGATCTCCCGATAGTCGCACAATGCCCACGCTGCCTTGCTCTGGCACAATTGCAGTCGCGATCGCGGCGATCGTGTCTCCCAAAAGCGTCATATTGTTCTACCAACGAAAAAGTGAATCAGCATTATTCGGTTATGAATCAATTTTCTGAAGGCTCCAGGTTGGGTGGGTCAAACTGGTCAGAATGTGGTCTTCCCATTCTCCATTAATTAGCAAATAGTCTCTGGCGTAGCCTTCTACCGTAAAGCCTAACCGCTTTAGCACATTGGCGCTTCGTTGATTTCGGGGCATATAGTTCGCCGCAATGCGATGAAAATTAAGATCGGCAAAGATGAAATGAATGGCGGTTTCCAGTGCCTCAGTCATGTAGCCGTTGCCTTGTTCTGTTTCTGCCAAGCTATAGCCTAAAAGGCAAGACTGGCAGACACCCCGCAGAATTTGATGAAAGTTGATCTTGCCAATCAGAACAGTCGGCTCAGTTTTTTTAAAGATGCAAAATTTGATTGCCTGATCGTAATTGAATTCGATCAGGGCTTTTTCTACCTGTTCTCGCCAAAAGCTAAAGGTGTAAAAGTCCTCGGAGCGCGTCGGTTCATAGGGGGTAAGAAAGTCTCGATTTTCTAGGTAGAAGTTGAGAATGGCGAGAATATCCTCGTTCGTTGGCAACCGCAAAATCAAGCGATCGCTTTCGAGAATTGGAGGTTTGAGATAGCCGATCGCTTGCCATTCTGAAAGCATATTCACCCCCATCAAGCTCGGATGCGATTGCACAGATCGTAAAAACTGCTCCAATCATCTTCCTCGGTAATTTTTTCCCACACGGCTTCAATTTCGGGGCGAAGGGGCACGATCGCCGGATTGTTTTGCTGGAGTCTGGCTTTGATCGCTGACATTTCCGCTTCTGGCATACTCAGTAGCCAATTGAAATAGTGCACTTTCCACTGGCTGAACAGTGTGTTGGATGCTCCATCTTCTATTTGTATCGATGCCAAGATTGCCGCTGCATCCTCTCGCCAAGTGGCGGAAAAGTTTTGAGTTAGCTCTGCAAAAAATCCAGAATAGCTAATTTGAGACTCTTTCAGGAATTGTAAGGTTGTTTTGAATAACGCGATCGCTTCGGGTGTAATGTCACCGGGCAATCCCAGTTTATTCAGCATTCGCTGTTGATAAGTTTGCTGGTAGTGGTCACCAAATTTAGAGAGTCCCGCTTCTAAATCTGCCTGAGAAATGATGCGCCCCAGTGGAGCCTGCAACATTTCCAAATTCCAGCGGCAGATTTCGGGTTGATTGGCGTAGCTATAGCGCCCGTAGTAGTCAAAGTAGGCGGCGGTAAAGGTGGGATCAAAGGTGGGAATGAAGGCGAAGGGTCCATAATCAAAGCTTTCGCCTGTGATCGACATATTATCGGTGTTGAGGACGGCATGGCAAAACCCCGCCGCCATCCATTGGGCGGCGAGTTCGGCGACGCGCTGCACCAGTTCGGCATAAAACAAGGAATAGCGATCTGGGTTGCTCGACAAATGCGGATAGTATTGTTCGATCGCATGGTCAAGCAGGATGGCGATCATGTCCTTGCGATTGTAGTGATGCAGTCGCTCGAAGGTGCCAAAACGAATATGCGATCGCTGCATTCGGATCATCACGGAGGATCGCGTTGGCGATGGCTCATCTCCCCGCCACAGTTGATCCCCGGTTTCAATCAAGCTCAAACAGCGCGACGTTCTCACCCCCATGCGGTGGAGTGACTCAGCGGCAAGCACTTCTCGGATGCCGCCTTTGAGGGTCAGCCGCCCATCGCCGCCGCGAGAATAGGGCGTGGTGCCCGATCCTTTGGTGCCAAAATCGTAAAGTTCGCGATCGGCAGTCCGCACCTGCCCATACAAAAACCCTCTGCCGTCCCCCAATCCAGGGTTGTAGCTGCCAAACTGGTAGCCGTGATAGCGCAGTGCTAGCAGCGGACGGGGTGGAGTTTGAAATTTGCCAAAGGCGTTGATAAAGTCTTCGTCACTGACGGCTTGCGGGTCGAGTCCCAAAATTCGTAGCAGGTCATCATTGCGAAACCGGAGGATATGCGCGGGAAACTCGGCAGCGGTAACAATATCGTAATAGTCATCGCCCAATTGTTCTAGGGCGGGGTCGTAGTTGAGAGTAAGCAGCGGGTTCAAAGTAGATGGGCGGGAGGACTCAGCGTCAGGCATGGATCAATTGCGTTCAAGAGTGCCTTTATCCTACCAATCGGATTAGGTTTGCGATCGCAGTTGGCTCTTCAACAGTCATTTTAGGCAGCGGGTAGGCGTAGCCGATATTCTAGTGCGTTAACACGATCAGATTTCAGCCCAGCAAAAAAATGGGGTCTAGTAAAGCAGTTTGCCTATGATGAATGTGCTCGATAAATTGTTTAATAATGAAACTTCTAGCAAGCCGCAAAAAAAGATAAAATAGTACAAAAATATTACAGTAAAAACTATGGTTCAATATACGTTGGCACAAAGTCCAGAAACCGTTTTCACAGTAGCTGGCAAAGATTCTATCAAAGCCCGCGAGAAAGCGATGGATCAGTTGATTGAACTGATGGATGCAGGGGCATTGCCGACCGAATTGACTGAAGGCTTTAGTCCTCAACAATTTATTGAAGTGAAAGAAACATTGCTTTCCCCGGCATCGGATGAAGACGCAGTGACCCATGCCGTGCAAATTTTGAACAACCTAGCGACCCTCAAGCTAAAACTGCAAGACTCGCGCACGGAGGCATTGCAAATTCGCGCTCAACTCGATGTCCTGTTTAGCGATGAGCCAGTGAGTGAGGAAGAAATTGCTATGCTCAAAGAAGGCTTTAAGGTTCTGAAGACTTATGCTCAGTCGAATTTGCGCTACAAGGAAGCTCGGACTCAGGCAGAGGAAGCTCGAATTATTTTGGATCAAGCATTGAATGCGGCGGAGCCAGAGAGAAAATCTGCCAAAGCGAATGCGAAGAATACAAATTAGTGCTTAGATTGGTGGAAATCCAAGCGGGTCGGTGAGTTCTTGGCGAATGCGGTAGGTGATGGTGTGGGTATCCAGTTGCTTGAGGATATCTTGAATGACGACATTGGCTCCTTGAGGTCCCCAACTGCACCCCTGTTCTAGGTAAACCTGGACGGCGCGACCCACGGAATAGGCACCCACCCCAGCAAGGCTGGCTTGGGCGATCGCGGCTCCCGCATAAACCGCAAGACTGCTGGAGCTATCTACACCGGATGCAACAGCAGCAGCGCTTTTGCCCATTCCTAGCACCAAGCCGCTGCCAATTTCTGCAAGCATGACGCTCCCAGAACTGAGGATAATTGTTTTCCAGAGTTTGCCGGCTTCGTGCCGAGTGACGGGCAAGCCATAAAGCTCTGACAAAGCGCGAATCATGGCGAGATCCGAAACGGCACCGCCCACCAGATCCAATACGGCGATCGGGTTGAGGGCAACAGCGATCGCTTTATAGCGCACAAATTTCCAAATCAAGGCTTCGGCTTCGGTGTTGTGCAGTTCTACTAAATTACTTGCCAAGCGAGCTTCTGCTTGCTGCACTTGCACTAACGCATTCAGCGCCATCAGTGATCGCCCTTCGTTGCCCAAGATCGATAAGATTTTCTGTTTCAGCGCCGCAATTTGCACGGGCGGCGACTCCCATTCATAGGTCATGCGTCCATTCGGTTGCTCTACCCGCACTTGCATCGGGGCAGGTTCTGCCGCAACTAAAACAATTTCCTGGGTAGACAGAAGCCGCTGTAATGGGTCTGGTCTGCCAGTCTTTGCTGCGCTTTTGGCTGCAAACTGCTGCAAGCTTTGATAAATTGCCTGCCGACTTTGATCAGGATATAGATCAACTTTGTTGAATACCAGCAGCATTGGCTTTTGAGCTTGGCGCAGGTCACACAATGCCTCATATTCGGTGCGAGTAATGTCTCCCGACACTACAAACAAAATTAGATCCGCTTGACGGGCGATCGCTTGCGCCATATCTGCCCGCGTTTGCCCATCAATTTCGTCTAGCCCCGGCGTATCGATGAGTTCAATCTGAATGTTTTCCAAAGAGGGGATAGATGCAGCGAAGGCTAAATCTTTGGGGGTAGGAGACCACACGATCGCTTGAGGGGCTTGGGTAACCCCATTGAGCGGTCCAGTGGGTAGTACTTTCTTGCCGAGCAAGGCGTTGAGCACCGCAGACTTTCCCTGACTGACTAAGCCAAATACGGCAACGCGGGCAGTGCGGTTTTCTAGCTTGTTGAGGGCGATCGCCAGATGATCCATGTCCTGTTTCATCCGCGTTTGAGTAGAAGCCTCAACCGGGCGGGTTTTAGCGCTGCGAAAATAGACGGCATACCGATTCAGCGCTTGGCGCAGGCTCACACGGGCACGCTGCAAATGCACGCCTTGAGGATCGGCAGGCGAGGCAACAGAATTAGCGATCGGAGGAAACTGAGTCAAGGTCGGCAAGGGCAACAGAAACACTAGATCCATTGTGATCTAGAAGTTGGGCTTCGGGTTGAGGTAATTTCATCCGAGCGAGAGGAATGGGCTGTAGCAATACTGGAGTAGTGGCTGAAGTCGGGATTGGAGACGGAATGGGGGTAGTGGGGGGCGATATTTGGGGCGAAGCAGGCTTTGGCACCAATCGATCCATCACCTGAGTTACCAGCGTCTGCAAAAACTTAGGTTGCTGATTTTGCTGAAAAACGGTTTGTAACGCTTGGCTAAACTGCTCGATCGCCAGGGGGTTCGCTTCAGTCAGGGTCAGGTTAGGGGCTTGAGTGTGGAAATATTCCACCAGCGCCAAGCCCACCATCCGAGTCAGATAAGCAGCACTGACCGCCTGAATGCAGCCGCCAGCAATGTAAGTGACTGCATTTGCTTTCAGCAGACTAGAAACGGTGCGAGTCGAAAGTTCTACCAAACCCAGTTTGAGGATCAGCCCACCCAGGGCAGTCACGCTTTTCTGTGCTTGCTCCAAAGAAAAGTTTTGTTGATGGAGCTTGCCCAAATCTAAAATCATTTGGGTGTTGATGGCAGCCGTAGCTAGCACATCCAGGGTTGGCACCGGGCTGGCAAACGCTGTTGCCGCTGCAATCCATTGAAACTGCTCAATGATCGGCAGGGCGCGAGTTTTGCGAACGCTATTCAACGTGTTGACGGCTTGCGCTTTAAGGGCGATCGCGTCGCTTAAGGAACTGTTCATCACCAATTGGCGGCTTTCTGCCTGCACAATGCTGCTCAACCGCTGGGTTAACTCATCCAAGTTCGGCATCTGATCCTCTAGCCATTCTTGCACGGTGCCATCCGGCTGATGTTGCCGCACTTTCAACGGTTTAGGAGCCGTCGCGATCGCCACCACATCCGGCAACGCGATACTCCGTGCCCAGTCTTGCATTCGTGCCAAAATCATTTGACGATCCTGCGGCAGATATAAATCCTGTTTGTTGAAGATCAACACCGTTCGTTTACGCACTGCCAACTGTTTCAGCAATTGAAATTCCGATTCAGTCAAATCACCCGTCACCAAGAACAGGATCAAATCTGCGGCTGTCGCCTGCTTCACTGCCACCGCTTCAGCGCCCACCTCGGCACTACTCACCGCAAAACTGGGGGCTTCAAACAGCGTCACCGGGCTAGATTGAGCCGCCCAAGGTTGCAATTGCTGAATCAATGTCGTTTTGCCGCTGCCTTTATTGCCCATCACCATCAAGCGCAGAGCTTCTCGATTCATTTCAGTCGAAAGCTGTGAGGCTTGTGCTTGCAAAAAATCAAGGTGTGGCGTGATGGTTTGCAAGGCGGGTTCCGCATCGACAAGCTCTACTTGCAATCGAGTGATCACCTGGCTGGCTTCACTGAGCGCCTGCTTCACGGCAGCAGAATCGGCTGTGCGGAGGGGGGTCGGCTCAATTTTTAAAGGCTGCGATCGCTGCTGCACCCACCAAACTCCGCCACTAATGGCAAGTGCAGCGACGGTATAAGCCCCCCACTCGCCCATAGCTTGATGAAGGGATTCCAATACCCACAGGGCGATCGCAAGGGTAATGCCCCCCATGACCAGCGGACGTTGCAGTTTTTCAGCCATAGCAGGATTGCAAAACATCAGTCAAAGCATTCCCATTCTATCGAGCCAGAGGGTGCCTCAGCGCAATTCTGCCTATTCCCGCAGATACAAAGCCCACAGATACAACAGATACAAAAAACAGCGCCTCTGTAAAATGTACTTTACAAAGGCGCTGCTTTTATTTGGTGGCGGGGCATGGATTTGAACCATGGACCTTCGGGTTATGAGCCCGACGAGCTACCAGACTGCTCTACCCCGCGTTAGCTTATTGAGTATAGCGCTAGATTCTTGAATTGTGCAACTAATTTTTTGAAATCGACCTTTTTGGTTTAAGTCTGCCTACAGAAGTAGCAACAACCGCATCTTTAAGAGGAGGAAGTAATAGATTCAGACCTTTAACTTAAGGTATCTCTGCTGTGAATCTTCACCAGTTGATGCGTTAAACACTAAGGAGCTTTTTATGAAAGCAGGGCAATATTTTTCTTTGATTGCGGGGATCTCTTTTCTTTTGCTTGGAATAGTGGGCTTGATTCCGGGGTTGGTTCAATATGGTGAAGCCACTTCTAATGCAAGTGATGCATACGGCATGGCATACGGTTATATTGCAGGATTTATTCCCACAAACGGTATTCATGCTTTTATTCGCATTTCTGTAGGATTGCTAGGAATTGCCGCCTCTATCTCTCTGGATAGTTCCCGTATCTATAGTCGTTTGGTCGCTGTTTCCTACGGGCTGTTGGCTGTACTAGGGCTACTTCCTTACACCAACACACTTTTTGGTACAGTTCCAATTTTTGGGAGTGATGTTTTACTTCATGGAGTCAGCGCCGCGATCGCGTTTTACTATGGCTTTATTGCTTCACCCGGTCTTTTGGAATTGGCTGATAAAAATCTTCGGCAAGCTACTCAAGAAACGCTGTAGCGTATATCCCTCGGTATCATCTATCCCGGTAATTTGGATATAGTTTCTCTTAAATGCCCAGATCGATCGCTTCTCATAGTCGAAGATCTGGGCATTTTGCATGAAAAATCTCACCCAAAAATTTATAGGTAAACTGCTGCCAGCGATCGTCTTGGCACTTTAACATTGCCCGTGATTTATTCGGTGAACCGGGGCTGCGATCGCAGCCCTAGACTTTAAGCGCTTTGACACCCTCTCCGCGCCAAAGCGACGGAGATTCCTCACCACGCCTCAACCTACAATAGGGATCGGTCGCTGAATGGGGTTGACGCTTCAACGGGCTGTGCTGGCGAACCAGTCTTACCTGCCCTCATCGTCCGTTTTAAGTCTCAG
>JBGSWI010000031.1:0-54646 GCA_041752515.1 Leptolyngbyaceae cyanobacterium
ATCCTACAACAAAATCCCACCGGGTTCCAGGATATTTTCGGTGAGCTTCCTAGATAATTGGCTGTTTCCGCTCACCGCTCCAACAGCCCTGGCTTATATCCCTGGCGTGAACGCACAGGGCTTTACGCCGATTTCCGGTAAATATCTGCGAGTGCCGTTGGCTCAAGCGCGGATGATTGACTTAGCGCGGCGGTGTAATCTGCGATCGCCAATTCATGTTGATTGATCGCTGCTTCTGCTAACCCTCGATTGGCATAAGCTCTCAGATCATTAGGCTGAAGCTGAAGCAGGTGCGTGTTATCTATAATTGCAGCGGCATAGTTTCCTAAACGATATTCTGCCAAGCCCCGGTTCAGATAAGCCTCTGGATTTTTAGAAGATTGGTTCAGCGCTATCGTGCAATCACTCACGGCGGCTTCATACTGCTGAAGCTGAATCTCAACCAAGCAGCGATTTGCATAGGCGGCAGTAGGGTGATCTTTCGCATTAATTGCTTGCGTAAACGCTTGGAGCGCTACTGAAAAATTTTCTGCTTGAGTCGCGTTGATTCCTTGTTCAAAAAAGCTAGCGATCGCGATGGACGCAGAGAAAAAGTTCGGCGAGACATCAGCAGTTTTAGGTGCCGCTAAGCCAATCATTAGGGTGTAGGCTAACGCTATTAAGCTCCTAAGGTTGATCAATTGATTCTCCTCTCAAACGATCTTTCAAAGCCTCAAAAAACAGCAGGGATGGAGCTTGGCGTTTGGCTTTGCTCTCCCACGGAAATCGCAGAATCATAAATCCACACTCAACACGCTCCATCCCTGTCACCTGAGTTCAATAATCCTGGCGAGTGGATATATCAACCGTCTAAGCCTTCCAATCACTCGCGGATTTATCTAACACATAGGTAGCCACTGCCTTAATTTGCTCATCATTCAGCCGACCTTTGAACGAAGGCATGGCATTTTTGCCGTTAGTCACTTGAGTAATAATGGCTTCAGCGGAATCCATTCCGTATTGTTTCAACGCAGCGGATTTTAGATTTTTGTTGGCTGCGACAACATTGTTGCCATTCATGTGGCAAGCAGCACAGTTGGCACTAAACACTTTGGCACCTTGGGCGATGGTTTCGGTGGAACCCTCTGCCAAAGCAGGACGGGCGATCGCCCCCATGAACAAACTAATCACCACAAACAGGATCGATAAAATTTTTCTCATCACTTTTCTCAAATTGCGGATTAACTCCGGATTGTCAATGAACCTCGTCTGCCGTCTGCCTCAGCCGCCTAAACAAAGTCCTGGCAAAGGGATAAATTTCCTTTACCAGGGTCAATGGTACGTCTGTAAACAGCAGTGCTGTAGATTTCTACTTTAGTGTTGCAAAAAAAGGCGATCGCCGTCAAAAGACAGCCTGTCAAACATTTCAATTTCATGCCAAAAATTTCATCTCAAAAGACAGCAATTGTCTTCAAACTGCGATAACCGCAGACATTTGATTTATTCTAAAGACAGTCTCTCGACTTCTACTTTATCTCTCGACTTCTACTTTAATTGATGGCTGCATTACCCAATCACCGACCAAGGCAATTGTCTTTGGGTCCTCTAGAGGCTGAAATTCTTGGCATCATTTGGGATTTGGAGATCGCCACTGTGAAAGAAATCCACGATCGCATTCTCAGCGATCCCAATCGAGAATTGGCATATACCTCCGTGACGACCGTGCTCAATCGCTTGGTCAAAAAAGGCTGGTTAAGCTGCGACAAGCAAGAACGTAGCTTTACCTGGAGGGCGCTGGTGTCTCGGCAACAGGCAAAAGCGCTGCAATCTTACGAGCAGTTGAATCAGTTTTTAGCCGTGAGCAATCCCGATGTAGTGGCAGCCTTTGCCGATAGTTTGGATCAAACCAGCGTGGAGCAGCTAGAGGCGATCGCTGAAAAACTTCGTGCCGTTCGCAAAGCCAGGGAGGATGACGAATGCATTTCCTAATGATGTTGACGGGGTTGAGTTTAGCGGGGTTGATGCGGCTCAGGTGGGCAAATGCTCCAGGAAACTGGGCAGTACGATGGCGGCGATCGCTGCTTACCTTCCTATTTCCGCCGCTGTTGCTGGTGATGACGGCGATCGCCATTTTGTGGATGGGACCCGCTGGGCAAATGGTGTTGCCCTGGGAAGGCTGGCTGAGCTATGGACTGGCGATCGCGTTTCTGATCATCAGTAGTGTTCTAAGCTTCAAGCTAGCATGGGAAGGCTTTTGCACCATCCAAACCATTCGCCAAAATCCCCTCGTTGACGTGCAGGGAAATCCTGCCCGACTGCTCAACCTTTCCACCCCCTACAGTGCACGGGTTGGCTTTTGGCACTCCGAATTGGTGGTCAGCCAAGGCTTGCTCGATACCCTAGATGGCGACCATCTAGAAGCGGTGCTGGTTCACGAACAAGCTCATGCGACCCATCACGATACCTTTTGGTTCTTTTGGCTGGGCTGGATTCGACGCGCCACTCTTTGGCTACCTCAAACCGAAGTTCTCTGGCAAGAATTGTTGATCCTGCGAGAACTACGAGCCGATCGCATTGCTGCCCAACAGGTCGATCCATTAGTACTGGCAGAATCATTACTGATGGTGGTGAGCGCGCCGCTGATGCCGTTTGAGCAGTCTGAGATCTGCGCCGCGTTTAGTTGGTCAATCTCCCGCGATCGCTTAATGGAGCGGATCGATCTATTGCTGGCTGAACCGGAGCCAAGCGACACTTTGAGCGGGTGGTCATTTGGCTGGCTGCTGTTGGCGTGTTTGCCCTTGGCGACTATTCCATTTCACGGAAGATGATATTGATATGTCAAACAAATCTTTGGCGATGGGCGATCGCCTCTATGCCTATCTGCAATCGGTTTCAGTACGGGAGCCAGAAATTTTAACTGAACTGCGCCACGAAACGGCACAGCATCCAATGGCAGGAATGCAGATTTCGCCAGACCAAGGGCAATTAATGGCGCTGCTGGTGCAGTTGATCGGCGCAACGAAAACCCTGGAAGTGGGCGTGTTTACGGGCTACAGTTCGCTGATTGTGGCGCTGGCACTGCCGCCTCAGGGCAAAATCATCGCCTGCGATATCAGCGAGGAATACACCGCGATCGCCCGTCGCTATTGGCAAAAAGCCGGAGTTGCCGACAAAGTTGACCTGCGGATTGCGCCCGCCCTAGAAACCCTCGATCGCCTCTTGGCAGAAGGGCAGGCAAACACTTTTGACTTTGCCTTTATTGACGCAGATAAAAGCCGCTACGATGACTACTACGAACGTGCCTTGCAACTGGTGCGGGTGGGCGGATTGATCGCGATCGATAACGTCCTCTGGTCAGGTGCAGTCGCCGATCCATCAGTCACCGACAGTCGCACCGAAAAAATCCGCGCCCTCAACCAAAAACTTCACAAAGACGATCGCATTACCCTCAGCCTCATCCCGATCGCCGATGGACTCACCCTGGCAATGAAGCGAAGAGATAGCTGAATCTGGCAGAATGAAACTGTCTCCATCAATTTTCTATCTTCTAACACAGCAATGTCACTTTCAAATGTAGTTCAATCGCTTGATGCACCGTCCTTTCTCGCTACGTTGAGTCAAGCGGCGGCGGCATTTTGGGGCGATGGAGAGCGACCTCACGCCCCAGCAGTAATTGCGGCGATGTTGGAAGCCGAGAAAGCGGCAAAGCGGCAGCGGTTGGCTTATTCCTTAGAACCACTCTTGGGTCATTGGCGGCTGTGTTTCACCACGCTGTCGAAGGTGAATGAGCAATCTTCTCTTAATAGAAAAGGCATTTATGTTCCTAAAATTGCCCAAGCCCAGATTTCCTTTACCCAACCTGTTGATGTTGAATTAAACGGGGGTAGCGGTAAAATTGACAACCAGATTCAGGTAGGCTCCCTCTTGTTTCGGGTTACAGGCTCATTTCACTACCCCGGCAAGAGAAACCTATTGGTGTTTGACTTCAATCAAGCGCAGCTTTCTGTGTTTGGCAAAACTCTTTATTCGGGCAATTTTGGGAGCGGTGCTGAAGCGATCGCTTTAGAACAACGGGCGATCTCTAAACTGCCCTTTTTCACCTTCTTTCTCGTCACCCCAAATTTCATTGCTGCACGAGGACGGGGGGGCGGACTTGCCCTGTGGGTGCGATCGCACTCCAACCCTCTGTAACCCTGATCAAAAACCACTGCTGCTCAACTCATTGGAGCGAAAACATTGGAGCGAAAACGGCGATCGCCAGCCAAATAATAAAGCAATGACGGGTTAAGTGTAGCGCGGCAAAAACATGGTCGGGTGCGATCGCCATTGTGGCATTCCCCAGCAACGGCTTTTGTTTGGCAACACCCCGATACCAGTTTGTTCCGCCCACCTGCACCCCCAACACCGCCGCATAAGCAGCTTCGCTCCAGCCAGAATTGGGGCTGAGATCTTGGGGAGCATCCCGCCTGCAAATCTGCCAAACATGGCGGGGCTTGCCAGACAAGATTGAGAGCGTTAACACCACCAGACGGCAAGGTAACCAGGTTAAAACATCATCCAGTTTGGCACTAAACCAGCCCAGGTAAGTGTAAGGCGGCTCGCGATAGCCCACCATTGAATCGAGGGTGCTAGCAGCTTTGTAGCTTAGGGCTAAGGGCACACTACCGATCGCCGGAATCATCGATCCCACGATCGCATAAAACAACGGAGCCATCACGCCATCCGTCGCATTTTCGGTCACCGTTTCTAGCACGGCACGCAGCACCTCTGACTCAGACAAGTTTTCGGTATCTCGCCCCACATAGCGGCTTAACCGCGATCGCGCTTCGATCAAATTACCGGCTTGAAGGGGCTGTAGCACCTCCGTTGCCGCATCTCTCAAACTGCGTCCGGCAAAACAGCTAGCCAGCAAAATCACCTCCGCGCCCCAACCGAATGAGGGGTGAATCTGCCTTGCTCCTGTCACAATCAGCCATCCGACCCACCCGCTACCCAATCCCAATCCTACTCCTAGCCCAACGCCAGCCAACCGAAGCGCGATCGGGGAATTAAACGCCTTAAAAGACAAGTGCGTGTAGCGAGAAATCAGCCAGCCCATCCCCCGAACTGGGTGCCACCAATTCCAAGGATCACCGATTCCATAATCCAAAAGCGCCGCCGAAATCAACACTAGCTCTGCTGGGTATGTCACTATATCCTACCCATAAGGGGTTTCGCCCTTGATTCTCATTTTTATTCAGAGATTTATTCAGAGAGGACAGTCAAGATGAATCTACCATTCAAAGAAAGTTCTCTACCATTCAAAGAAAGTCTGTTGACTCATCTAAAAGAGGCTACATTTTAAACATCAAATGGAGGTCAAGAATAGAGACTATACAACAAAGCTAGAAGCTTGCCCTTGGGCTGCTTGCCAGCTACGGGCATCATAGTAAAGATCTTCTAAAGAAATACTGTAGAGAGCTTCTCTGAGCTTGTGGTGCAAGCGGCTCCAGAGGGTAAAGGTAACCCAATCCTCGGCATGAGCGTCATTCGGATGATGACGAGGTAATGGGTCAACACTTTCGCCAACCGCTTCCAATATCTGCCCTAGTGAAATCTGCGCGGGTGGATGGGCTAACTGATAGCCACCCTGAGAACCCCGCACCGATCGCACGAGGTTAGCCCGCCGCATTTCAATCAACAGCTTTTCTAGGTAAGGAGCCGGAAGATCCTGACGTTGAGCGATCGCGCTAACCGAAGTCGGACCAAAGTTGGGTTGAAAGCTCAGATCCAACAGCGCTTTAACGCTGTAGTGTCCGCGAGTTGTTAATTTCATCCAAAGAGTGCGCGAATAAAAAGCTATCAATGCTAGCTTAACTCCCCTCAAAAAACGCGCGCAAACTATCGGCGTAAATGCATTAGCTCTTGCAAAGCTGCCAAGAGGTTTACTTTCACCAGCACAATTTGCTGCGTCGAGTTGAGGATAAAAGTCCAAGAGACATTCACCGTAAACCAGGGCGTTTGCACCCTGCCTAATATTAGGAACTCAATGTCGTCCTTTTCCAAGGATTTTCGCCCTTGCTGCGGTAAAAGAATAAAGCCCTTCGCTTCCTGGATCAGATAAGCCGCGATCGCAGATTGCCCAGTCACTATCGCCTCAAACGGCGGCTGTAACATTCCTTCTGGCGCAAATAGTTGACTGGTTGCTTCAAAGTTATCAGCATTAAACGTCTCAAAATATTGCAAAATTGTTTGCGACTCAATACCATCAATTGCAATAGTTATAGGGCTTGTATCCCTAGTGGGAAAGGGTTGTGAAAGCGCAGTTTCCATGAGCGTTGCCCTAAACAGAACGAATAGAAGATAATCTTGTGTTACCAAGCTAAATAGGAAAGAAACTAAAAGTACATCTCTTTAGACAGATCTATGGCGATCGCTTAGCGACTTCTCATACCAACTTGAAATTGAAATGCGACAGAGGGTTTGCTGGCAGCGGCAATGTTTCCTGGTCTTGTCACTCAAAATATTTTCTAGGTCAACGCTACGCGAACAAAACTCAAAACTCAAAACTCAAAACTCAAAACTCAAAACTCAAAACTCAAAA
This sequence comes from Leptolyngbyaceae cyanobacterium, assembly GCA_041752515.1. Lineage (GTDB taxonomy): Bacteria > Cyanobacteriota > Cyanobacteriia > Leptolyngbyales > Leptolyngbyaceae > ULC077BIN1. The sequence goes on from JBGSWI010000031.1 coordinate 6,563, forward strand.
CTCAAAACTCAAAACTCAAAACTCAAAACTCAAAACTCAAAACTCAAAACTCAAAACTCAAAACGGTATTAATTAGCGACTTCTTAATCTAGTCACTATTGTTCGTAACGCTTTTGGGTTTCGGCTTCGCGTTCGGTTCAGCGTTGGTCGAAGTTTCGACCCGCAGGCTTCTGTTGTCTCCTGTTCTTCAAATTTATGCCAACTAACCTCACCCTACAGATTAAGCAAAAAGCGCTGGAATTGGGCTTTCACAAAGTTGGCATTGCCTCGGTCAACCCTCCTTTAGATGCTGCCGTTTCCGATTTGCAGTCTTGGCTATCCCACGGATATCACGCAGGGATGCAGTGGATGGCGAATCCCAAACGTGAGGACATTCAGCAGATTATGCCAACGGTGCAGTCTGTGATTTGTGTCGCGCTTAACTACTATGCGCCTGTCTCTCGTCCTGTCAGCAAAGGGTATGGTAAGATTTCGCGCTATGGCTGGGGGCGAGATTATCATCGGGTGCTGCACCAAAAACTCAAGGCACTGTCCACTTGGCTGCAAGCTCAGGGAGAAAATGTGCAGGCACGCTACTACGCTGACACTGGACCGGTGCAGGAGAAGGCTTGGGCGCAACAGGCAGGCATTGGCTGGATTGCCAAAAACGGCAACTTGATCACACGAGATTATGGCTCTTGGGTCTTTTTAGGGGAAGTGTTGACTAATTTAGAGTTGACCGTCGATCGCCCCCATACGGCTCATTGTGGCACCTGTACCCGCTGCATGGATGCCTGTCCCACGGGGGCAATTCCGCAGCCTGCCGTTGTGGATGCTAACCGCTGTATCGCATATCACACGATTGAAAATCGAACAGAAACGTTGCCAGCCGCGATCGCCTCGCAAATGCAAGGCTGGGTGGCGGGCTGTGATATTTGTCAGGATGTCTGCCCCTGGAATGAGCGCTTTGCCCAACCGACCGATGTTGCCGAATTTCATCCCTATCCTAAAAATGTGGCTCCCCTGCTGACTGAATTGGCGACCCTATCGGATGAAGAATGCGATCGCCGCTTTCCCGCTTCTGCCCTCCGCCGAATCAAACCTTATATGTTGAGACGAAATGCTCAGGCAAATTTGAACGAAGAATAGAGAAAAAGAGAAAAAGTGTGAAAATTTGTTACAATACTTAATATACGAAGTAATATCTTTGTGTTCCTTTCGTTTCACATGAGATTTTCGGGCTTTATGTCCCAGCAGTGCATACCTCAACTAGGATCGACCACCCTCCAGCAACTACGGGCTGAAAATGATGAGTTGCGTCGATTTTTTAATGCCCAAAAGCAAGTGATTACCTCCTTAGAGCGACGGGCAGGGCGATCGCTTGAGGTGCTATCTACTCATGTGCAACAGCTTTCAGCAACCCTCCATACGGGGTCAGGCTGGCAAGATTCGCTGGCACTCGCTCAACGTGAAGTAGATGCGCTGTGCGATTTGCTGAAGGATGCGATGGTTTTGCAAAAGTTAGAAGCGGGCAAAGTTGAACTGCACCTGAAGGCTCTAGAGACTAATATTTTACTAACATCCGTTAGTCGGCATTTGCTGAGTTTAAAACAAACCGGTTCCTCGCGCCTATTGTGCGAGTTTGATTCCTCGCTGCCGCCGCTTTGGGCTGACCCAGAGCTAACCGAGGCGGTATTGACCGATTTGCTGGCAAGAGGTTTGCGATATTCTGATCCGGATTCGATCGTGATTCTTGGCGCTAGTTCAGTCGGTGAGCAGGTTAACATTTTTGTTGCGGCGCAGCGATTTGCTCCGATGGGCGATCGCGACTTTGCCACCGAGGTCGTTTTATGCTGCCGCAGGATTGAAGTTCAGCATGGAAAAGTAACCTGCGACCATCGCCCCGATGGTCTGCAACTGGTTAAGATCTCTCTGCAAACCTGCTCCCTGTAAACTTTCTCCCTGTAAGCCTGCGAAAAAATTACTTCACCATAAAAAAACTTAGATGGGCGTTTGTCTAGTTCACTACGCTACATAGACTTAGACAAACGGGCTGTTACTATCTGGGAAACTGACAGCACTTGAAAAAACTATCCGGTGACGGCAACGCGGGTTGCTGTTTGCCAGCAGTCTTAAGTCAAGTCGTTAAACGTATCACTAGCTCTTCATTAGTCACCCAGTAGATTGGACTATGTTTGAGATGCAATCAAGTAGTTCAAGTTAACCTTGAAAGGCAAAATAGAGGAAATATGGTAGCAACACCCTCACAACTAATCGCAGAAACCTCCATTAGTGCATTTGGATATGCCCGTTCCACCATTGAAGGCTCCCCCCTCAGCGCCGATGAGCTTCACAAGATGCACGCGTTCTGGAGAGCTGCAAACTACCTAGCCGTGGGCATGATTTATCTACGGGACAATCCCCTGCTGAAAGAACCCATCAAGCCTGAGCAGATTAAACAGCGATTACTCGGTCACTGGGGGTCTAGCCCAGGTATTAGCTTTCTCTACACTCACATGAACCGAGTGATTAAGAAGTTTGATCAAGAGATGCTGTTTATGGTGGGCGCAGGACACGGTGCCCCTGGTTTTATTGGTCCTTGTTACCTCGAAGGCAGCTATTCCCGGTTTTACACCGAATGCAGCGAAGATGAAGCCGGAATGAAGCAGTTCTTCAAGCAATTCTCATTCCCTGGTGGCGTTGGGAGCCACTGCACCCCCGAAACTCCAGGTTCAATTCATGAGGGCGGTGAGTTAGGCTACAGCCTTTCTCACGCTTTTGGCGCAGCCTTTGACAATCCTAATTTGATTGTGGTTTCCATGCCGGGTGATGGAGAGGCAGAAACTGGACCGCTGGCGACCTCGTGGCATTCCAACAAATTTATCAATCCCGCGCGCGATGGTGCCGTCCTGCCGGTATTGCACCTCAATGGTTACAAAATCAATAACCCCACAATTCTCTCTCGCATCAGCCACCGCGAACTTAAGGCGCTGTTTGAAGGATATGGGTATGAGCCTTATTTTGTGGAAGGGTCTGATCCTGAATCGATGCACCAGGCAATGGCAGCGACGATGGATCACTGCATTGCTCAAATCCACAGTATTCAGCAAGAAGCTCGCTTTAATGGCGTGACCACTCGCCCTATTTGGCCAATGATCGTGCTGCGATCGCCCAAAGGATGGACTGGTCCAGATTATGTGGATGGTCACAAGGTTGAAGGATTTTGGCGATCGCATCAGGTTCCTATGGGTGGAATGCACAGCAGCCCAGATCATGTGCGCCAGTTGGAAGAATGGATGCGGAGCTACAAACCAGAAGAATTGTTTGATGCGAATGGCACGCTGCTGCCTGAAATCAGAGAAATGGCTCCCACGGGCGACAAGCGCCTCGGTTCCACGCCATATGCGAATGGTGGATTGCTGCTACACGATTTGCATCTGCCTGATTTTCGGCAATATGGCGTGCAAGTTGATCACCCTGGCTCAATTGAAGCCAGCAACACTGCCCCTTTAGGCGTATTTCTGCGGGATGTCATGAGAAAGAACATGACCAACTTCAGAGTGTTTGGACCTGACGAAAACACGTCTAACAAACTGGGCGCGATCTACGAAGTGAGCAAAAAGTTCTGGATTGCCGAATTTTTGCCGGAAGATTTAGATGGGGGCGAACTGTCTCCCGATGGACGAGTCATGGAGATGCTGAGTGAACATACGCTGCAAGGCTGGTTAGAAGGCTATCTGCTCACTGGACGGCATGGTTTTTTCTCTACTTATGAAGCCTTTGCCCATGTAGTGGACTCGATGTTTAACCAGCACGCCAAGTGGTTAGCGATTTGCAATGATATTCATTGGCGTGAAGAGGTGCCATCCCTCAACATATTGATTACCTCGACTGTTTGGCGGCAAGACCACAATGGCTTTACCCACCAAGATCCAGGCTTCATTGATGTGGTGCTGAACAAAAGCCCCGATGTCGTGCGGATTTATATGCCACCCGATGTCAACACGTTGCTGTCTGTGGCAGATCACTGTCTCCGCAGCAAAAATTACATCAACGTAATTGTGTGTGATAAGCAAATGCACTTGCAGTATCACAGCATGAGTGATGCGATTAAAAACTGCACTAAGGGCATCGACATTTGGGAGTGGGCAAGTAACGACCAGGGAGCAGAGCCAGACGTGGTGATGGCGACGGCGGGAGATATTCCCACGAAGGAATCGTTGGCAGCGTCTTGGATGTTGCGGGAGCATTTCCCCGATTTGAAGATTCGCTTTATCAATGTGATTGACCTGCTCAAATTGCAGCCCGAAGTAGAGCATCCTCATGGGTTGAGCGATCGCGACTTTGATAGTCTTTTCACCCCTGATAAACCGGTCATCTTCAACTTCCACGGCTACCCCTGGCTGATTCATCGCCTCACCTACCGCCGCACTAACCACAGTAATATCCATGTGCGCGGCTACAAGGAGAAGGGGAATATCAACACTCCGTTGGATCTGGCGATTCAAAACCAGATCGATCGCTTCAGCATTGCGATTGATGTGATTGACCGCGTTCCTAAACTCATGGTAGCCGGTGCTCATGTGAAGGAAATGCTTAAGGATGAACAGATTTCTTGCACCAGCTATGCTTATGAACACGGGATCGATCGCCCCGATGTCGTGAATTGGACATGGCCTGGTTAACGACCCATTGAACACATCAGCACGTGCCGATGACACGTGCTGATGTGCGTGGATTGCTTTAAGTGTCACTAATTAACCTGGTCCAGTTGTGCCTATCGTTGAACCTTTATGATTCCCTCTTCCATCCGGTGAGAGCGGGTTTGGCGGGTATTTAAAGACAGTTGCACAGGGCACAATCAGCAAAATTCTAATGGAAATCTTTACTTCTCAGCGAATTTGTTCCATATTGGTTTGTTTATTCGATTGATTTATTCCATTTATCTGAACTCTGCTGTTGAATTGCAGTCTTCAGGCAATAACACAGGCAATAACAAGGAACTGAGACGATGCAAACTGCGCCAATCCCTCCCGAATGCCCCACGGTTCGCGTTGAAGATGATCGTACCGGGCTAGATATTGAAACGTTGAAACGGGCTTTTTTAGACAATTTGTTCTACATTCAGGGCAAATTTCCAGAAATCGCGACTCAAAATGACTATTACATGGCGTTGGCTTACACAGTCCGCGATCGCCTGTTTCGTCGTTGGCTAAACACCGCTGAAACTTATAGCAACCAGGGCGCACGCACCGTTTGCTACCTGTCAGCCGAATTTTTGATGGGTCCGCACTTGGGGAACAACCTGATTAACCTGGGGATCTTTGATACCGTCAAACAGGCAATGACCGAACTAGGGTTAGACCTGGATGAACTCTTTGAGAAAGAAGAAGAACCCGGTCTGGGTAATGGTGGCTTAGGGCGGCTGGCTGCCTGCTATTTAGACTCTCTCGCATCCTTGGAAACGCCTTCCATTGGCTATGGCATTCGCTACGAGTTCGGCATTTTTGACCAAGACATCAAAGATGGCTGGCAAGTTGAAGTTACGGACAAGTGGCTGCGGTTTGGAAATCCCTGGGAAATTGCTCGCCCTGAATGGGAAGTAGACGTTAAGTTTGGTGGACACACGCAAGCCTTCACCGATGAACACGGCAATTATCGGGTGCTGTGGATTCCAGGCAAGGTGGTGCGCGGCGTTCCCTACGATACGCCAATTTCGGGCTACAAAGTCAACTCCTGCAACACGTTAAGGCTCTGGGCTGCTGAAGCAACCGATTCATTTGACTTTGATGCTTTTAACGCCGGTGATTATTCCGGCGCAGTCTTCAAAAAGATGGAATCGGAAACCATTTCTAAGGTGCTGTACCCCAATGACAACATGACGCAGGGTAAGATTCTGCGGTTAGAGCAGCAGTTTTTCTTTGTATCTTGCTCCTTACAAGATATGTTCCGCATTCTGAAGCGGCAAAATATTGCGATCGAGCGGTTCCATGAAAAGTTCACCCTGCAACTAAACGATACTCACCCGACGATCGCCGTTGCCGAATTGATGCGTCTGTTGATGGATGAACACGGCATGGAATGGGATAAAGCCTGGGGCATCGTCACAAAAACCCTTGCCTACACTAATCATACTCTGCTGCCTGAAGCCCTTGAGCGTTGGCCCATCAGCCTATTTGGGGCGATGTTGCCGCGTCATTTGGAAATCATTTATGAAATCAATCGTCATTTCTTAGATGACATTCGTATCAAGTTTCCGGATGATGCAGATCGGCTCCGCCGGATGTCGCTGATTGATGAAAGTGGTGAGCGTTATATCCGAATGGCACATTTGGCGTGTGTGGGTAGTCATGCCATCAATGGAGTGGCGGCACTTCACACCAGATTGCTGAAGCAAGATGTGCTGCACGACTTTGCAGAAATGTATCCAGAAAAGTTTGTCAATGTGACGAATGGCGTAACCCCTCGCCGTTTTATGGTGTTGAGCAATCCTCGCCTGACTAGCCTGATCACTCGCAAAATTGGCGACAACTGGGTTAAGCAACTAGACGAATTGCGTCAGTTGGAAAAATATGTGGACGATGCTGAGTTCTGTAGTGAGTTTCGCAATATCAAGCATGACATCAAGAAAGATTTGTCGAATTACATCAAAGGGTTGTACGACATCAATATTGATCCCAATTCGCTGTTTGACATTTTATCGAAACGGATTCACGAGTATAAGCGTCAGCATTTGAATGCTTTGCATATTGTGACGTTGTATAACCGGATCAAAGCGAATCCCGATATCGACATCACCCCGCGTACATTTTTATTTGGTGGCAAGGCGGCTCCGGGCTACTACATGGCAAAGTTGATTATTAAACTCATCAATTCGATCGCCGATGTGGTGAATCGTGACCCCGATGTGCGCGATCGCCTGAAGGTCTTATTCATGAAAGATTACAGCGTTAAGTTTGCTCAGCGCGTCTATCCGGCGGCGGATCTATCTGAGCAAATTTCTACGGCTGGCAAGGAAGCTTCCGGTACCGGCAACATGAAGTTTGCGATGAACGGAGCGCTGACTATTGGCACCTTGGATGGAGCCAATGTAGAAATTTTGGAACAAGTGGGAGCCGACAACTTCTTTCTGTTTGGTCTCAATGCGGAGGAGGTTTCTCAGAAAAAAGCCGCAGGCTACAATCCACAGGAATTCTACAATTCTGATGCTGAATTGAAGTTAGCGATTGATCGCATTGCATCTGGCTTTTTCTCCGGCGGAGACACCGAACTGTTTAAGCCCCTGATCAATGATTTGATGTATCACGATCAATATCTTCTATTTGCCGACTATCGCTCTTACATTGATTGTCAAGACCGCGTGGGCTTGGCATATCGCGATCAGGATAGCTGGACTCGGATGTCGCTGTTGAATACCGCACGGATGGGCAAATTTTCTTCCGATCGCTCCATCCGCGACTACAACAAGGATATTTGGCACGCAAAGCCGGTGACAATTGATTTGAAGGAGTATGTGCAAGGCGCTGGAATTATGGACAATCCCAATGGGGTTTCTCTGTAGTTGATCCAGCGATAGTTAGATCCAGCGATCGCGGGCTGAAGCGCGACACTGAGTAGCGCTTCAGCCCATTTAAAGTTCAAAACTCTGGTTTCAACTTTAAAGAATCAGGTATAGTTCTAGGAAAATTAGCCGCTTGATTGTCTTAACCATGAACAGCAAAGAACCCAGCTTTCTCGCCGAGAACCAGTCTGTCACTTCGCTGATAGCTCAGTTACATAACTACTTTCACAACTTCTATTCTCACGATAAAGTGGCTCGCAGTACTCTGATCAGTCAAATGGAAACAGCCGAGGGCGAACAGGTGCTTGAATTGCAAAAGCAACTTCGAGCAATCGATGAGGAACTTGCACTTTTGGGTATTTTGAGCGATTCTCTTTCGATCGCCGATCGCTTGCTCCATATGCGATCGGTTCGTCGAGAACTCGGACCTACCAGTGGCGCATACAAAACTCACCATGAGCAGCCTTCCAAAGTGCCCGATCAAATCGCTGGATAAAAGTTGGCAGGCACGAAGTATATTTTAGGAAACTGTTATGAGTCTCAAAGTTTATTTTCTTCGCCATGGAGAAACTGACTTCAGCCAAACCGGTGGATATTGCGGCGATTTGGATGCCGAGCTTACTGCTGAAGGGGTGGAGATGGCAACCGGGTTTGCAAATGCTTACCAAGCCATTTCGTGGGAAGCCGTGTATTCCAGCCCAATGAAACGCACGATCGCCACGGCGCAACCCTTGTGTGATGCGGTTGGAGTCGAAATGCAGCTTCGTTCTGGCTTAAAGGAAATCGCCTATGGCAAGTGGGAAGGGCACACCTTAGACTATGTGAAGCAACATTTTGGCGAGGATTATCTACGCTGGCGGGCGGAACCTGCCTGGAACCCACCGACTGGCGGTGAAACCTCTGTGCAAATTGCCAGCCGATCCTCTTTGGTGCTTGCCGAGATTCAAGAAAAATATCGTACTGGAAACGTGCTGGTTGTTTCTCACAAAGCCACTATTCGGATCATGCTGTGTAGTATGCTGGGTATTGATTTAGGGCGTTACCGCGATCGTATTAACGCTTTGACTGCCTCCGTTAGCATTGTCAAGTTTAATGAACAGGGTCCCCTGCTCGAAGTGTTGGGAGATCGCTACCATATTCCCGAACATATCCGTAATAGACCCGGCACTTGATCGAGCGATCGCTGTTGGTCAGGTGATAGTGTCCTCTAATGGAATTGGGTAATCTTCACAGTAGGGGGGTTCCTCATTTGATCTGTTGTGTCAGGCACTTAGGCGTTAAACCTCCAACGCTGACCATTTCAATTCCGTGTATTCTGGATTAGGAACTTTTGCAAAACGACTAGGAATGATCTGTGCTTGACCTAAGGCAAATCCGAGAGAATCCAGAGCAAGTGCAAGAAAAGCTGAATCACCGCAGCGGTAGCTATGATGTACAGCCAATTTTGGAGCGCGATCGCCAGCAAAAAGACCTCGAAAAGAACCGCTCTCAACTGCAAGCCCGCAGCAACGAAATCGGCAAACTGGTGGGGCAAAAATTGAAAGCGGGCAGCAAATCCGACGATGCGGCAGTGCTTGCTTTAAAGAATGAAGGCAATGCCATTAAGGCGCAACTGAGTGAACTGGAGCCTCAAGAGAAAGAGTTGAAAGCCCAAATTGAAGCGCTGCTGCTGGCTTTGCCCAATTTGCCTAGTCACACTACACCCGTGGGCGAAAATGAAACTAAAAATGTAGAAGTGCGCCGTTGGGGGGATGAATACAAGCCGCAGGCTGAACCGCTGTTGCCCCATTGGGAAATTGCTGAAAAGTTGGGTATTTTGAACAGCGATCGCGCCACCAAAATTGCTCAAAGCCGCTTTGTGGTGCTGTTGGGAGCCGGAGCCGCATTGGAACGTGCGCTGATTTCCTTTATGCTCGATCGCCAAACTGCCGCCGGTTACAGTGAAGTCTCACCGCCATTATTAGTCAATAGTGAATCTCTGACCGCAACCGGACAACTGCCCAAATTTGCCGAAGAAAGCTTTCAGTGTAAAGACGATGATCTCTGGCTGATTCCCACGGCGGAAGTACCCGTCACGAACCTCTATCGCGACGAGATCCTGGCAGCAGACGACTTGCCCATTCTCCACTGCGCCTACACGCCCTGCTTCCGGCGAGAAGCGGGTAGCTATGGACGCGACACCCGTGGATTGATTCGTTTGCATCAATTCAATAAGGTGGAACTGGTGAAGTTGGTGAAGCCTGACACCTCTGAGCAGGAACATCAAGCCCTAGTACAAAACGCTGAGGCAATTTTGCAAGCCCTGAAACTGCCTTACCGCACCATTGAGCTTTGTACCGGTGACCTCGGCTTTGGCGCGGCTAAATGCTACGACCTGGAAGTGTGGCTGCCCTCTGCCAACACCTACCGCGAAATCTCTAGCTGCTCCAACTTTGGCGATTTTCAGGCGCGACGCGGCAATATTCGCTTTAAGGAATCGGGGCAAAAAGGCACCCAGTTTGTTCACACGCTCAACGGGTCTGGCTTAGCCGTGGGTCGAACTATGGCGGCGGTACTAGAAAATTACCAACAGCCCGATGGTTCAGTCCGCATCCCGGACGTATTGCAGCCCTACCTCAACCGTGAAGTGCTTTGATTTCATGGTGGATTCTTGCGATCGCGTCAGCCGTCTCCACCCTAAATTCAATGATTTACGGTTGACGCTTCACCTACTGACGAAACGTTCTGATCCCGCTAGTTTCGCCGATGGTTTGTCGCATTGCTAGAAAACGAGCCACTTCAGTAACGGTGAGTAGCGGGAGAGATAGGCTGCGATCGCTTTACAGCGTTACCAGATGAGCGGTTTCTGTTTCGATCTTGATGGCTAAATCGGTTTCAGGAATGTTAGTTAAACGATCGATCGCCCGATCGATCAAATCCAAACCCTGCTGCACATTTTCAATCAAGCTAAGCTGTCCGCGTAGGTCGGCGGCACCCACAAAACTTTTGGCGTACCAGGTCATGTGTTTTCGGGCTTCGCGCACGCCGCGATCGCCCTTGTAGTCGTATAACATTTGTAGATGCGATCGGGCACATTGCAAACGGGCGATCGCGCTGGGAGTCGGTTTCAGTTCTCCTGTTTTGAGAAAATGATCCACTTCGCCCACCAAAAATGGGTAGCCCATCGTGCCGCGAGAACACATCACGCCATCGGCTCCGGTTTCCTCCAGGCACTTCACCGCCGATTCCACCGAAAAAATATCGCCATTGGCAATCACCGGAATCGAGAGAATATCCTTTACTTTTTTGATCCATTCCCACTTGGCATTGCCGTTATAGCCCTGAGCGCGGGTGCGTCCATGCACGGTGATCATTTTTGCCCCAGCCGCTTCCATCCGACTGGCAAAATCGAGGATGTTGATTTCCTGATCCGTCCAGCCAATGCGGGTTTTAACGGTGACGGGCACATCCACTGCATTCACCACCGATCGCACGATATCTTCTGCCAATTCCGGCTGTCTCAATAAAGAAGAGCCACCGCCATTTTTCGTAATCTTATTCACCGGGCAGCCCATGTTGATATCGATAGTGTCTGCCCCTTCATTCACTGCTCTCTGTGCCGCTTCTGCCAAAAAGTCGGGGCGACAATCAAAAAGCTGAATGCTGATGGGGCGCTCGGCAGGGTCAACTTCCATGATTTTGGGCAGTTCTTTAACATAGTGCAGCCCGGTCGCATTCACCATTTCCGTATACATCATTGAAGTGGGCGCATACTGCCGCACCAGTCGCCGAAACACCCTATCTGTTATGCCTGACAGTGGCGATTGCAACACGCGGCTATTCACTTCAACGTGCCCAATGTTGAGCGGGGTGGCAAGGCGTTTTTGCAAAGCAGGCGACAGCGTAACCACGATGACTCTAACCAACGAAGACTGCTACCATTCTAAGTCTTCTGTTGTAGGGTTCGAGTATTGGGTTGAGGTTTCGTCGAAAGAATTTTGCAAACAGCCGACCGGATAATCAGGGGTTTCACTTTCACAATGGGGTTGAGACTCTGGGCGATCGCCCTCAATGCTAGGGTTGCATTGAGGACATTGCTGAATTTGGGGATGAAATTTGTAGGGGCAATCCCTTGTGGTTGCCCTCTATCTGGGGCAGGGTAGGCACAAGACCTATCCCTACAGTCAAAAATCATACTTGCATTCAGCAACGCCGCATTGAGGGCGATCGCGGTGTTGCGTGTAACGATTCATGGACACGATTTATACAGAAGACGATTGGAAAATTGAGGAGGCTGGCAGAAACACAGTCGTATTAAGGGCATTCGCTTGTACTCCTTTTAACGACATCAGAATTGACTCATCTCCTAGTAGTTTGATCGATGTACTGCCAGCGTTCACTCCTGTGCCCTGTTCGATTTTGAGTTGCTCAAAGGTAATTCCATCGGATAAGCCGATGAAGTCTTCTCCTAGTGTGAAGTCATTGATCAAACTGGAGCCGCCCAAGGACATCGCAAAGGTGTCAAACCCAGCATTTCCGGTGAGGGTGTTGGTTCCACTGCCACCGAGCAGAACGTCATTCCCAAGCCCACCGCGAAGAATGTCATTGCCGCCCAAGCCCAAGAGAATGTCGTTGCCGCCCTGCCCGTTGATGATGTCATCCGACCAATCGAAGCCGCTGATCTCGTTATCGAGATCGTTCAAAAACGTCACGCTGTTGGCATTCAAGACCTGATTTAATACCCAGTCTGAATTAAAGATATCGAAGCTGTCTTTGATGATGTCATCTCCATCGAACTGGAACAAAACATTTCCAAGAGGAGAACCATTCGATCCTAGAGTTGACAAGTTATCGAGGTTTTCCAGCGAGAAGTTATTCAGGGTGATTGAGGTGTCGGTGATGCCTTCAAAAGTGATAACTAGGCTGCTTCCGGTTAAAGGTTCGTAGTCGGTTTGGGTCAGGATCATATTTTGAGCAATTAGCCCTGATCCAATGAATTGTAGGATATCGGCTTCGCTGATGATGTCCCCGTAAGGAGCATATCCCGGTCCAACTCCATCAAAATCAGCGATCGCGTCTGCACCGTCTCCGCGATAGATGACGAAGCGATCGCGCCCTCCGCCTCCAAACATCTGGTCATTGCCCCGTCCGCCTTCGATGCGATCGTTGCCAAAGCCGCCTGAAAGAAAGTCGTTGCCGTCGCCACCGCGCAGGTAGTCGTCGTCTAAGCCACCTTCCAGGTAGTCGTTGCCCGATTGTCCGGCGAGGTAGTCTTGTCCTGTGCCGCCGATTAAGATATCATTGCCGTCGCCACCCCGGAGGATATCGTTGCCGCCCAAGCCTCTCAGCGTGTCGTTGCCGCCCTGACCGTTGATTACATCGTCGGAATGATCGAATCCGCTGGTTTTGTTGGCGAGATCATTCAGGAAGGTGACGAAGTTAGGACGTAGCACTTGAGTGGGATTGACCTCGGCATTGATGACATCAAAGCTATCTTGAATATCGGTATCCCATTCAAACAGAATGTTGCCGACGGTGAGAGATGCGCCCGTGTCGAAATGGTGATTATCGAGATTTTGTAGAGCGAAGTTTTGCAGCGTCACGCCCGTGTTGTTGATATCTTCAAAGCTGATCACCAAGTTGCCGCCCACCTGAGATAGGAGCATATTCTCGGCGAACAGATCGGCTCCAGAGAAGACTATCGTGTCGATTTCGGGAACCAGGTAGGGCGCAGGATTGGTGCCGCGACCGACTCCAGTGAAGTCTGCAATCGTGTCTGCGCCTTCACCTCGGTTGATGTGGAACAAATCGTGACCGCCGCCACCAGAAAGGATATCGCTGCCCTCGCCCCCTTTGAGGATATCGTCACCCAGTCCTCCATTCAAGGTGTCGTCGCCTGCTTGACCGAACAGTTGATCGTTACCCTCGCCACCCAATAGCCCATCGTTCCCGACACCGCCATCGAGCAAGTCATCACCCAATCCACCATCCAGGAGGTCGTCTCCAGCTTGTCCAAACAATTGGTCGTCACCGTCGCCACCGGATAATGCGTCATTACCTAAGCCGCCATCGATCTGATCGTCACCCAATCCGCCGTCCAAGATGTCGTCTCCAGCTTGACCGAACAGTTGATCGTTACCCTCGCCGCCGGATAGGCGATCGCTGCCAGTGCCACCATCGAGCAAATCATCGCCTGCTTGCCCGTCGAGGGTGTCGTTGTCATCGCCGCCGAAGAGTCGATCGTTGCCCAAGCCACCATCCAGGGTGTCATCTCCAGCCTGTCCGTAGAGTTGATCGTTGCCATCACCGCCAGAGAGGATATCAACGCCAGTGCCGCCATCGAGGATGTCATCGCCTGCTTGACCGAATAATTGGTCGTTGCCCTCATTGCCGTAGAGCGTGTCGTTGCCGATGCCGCCATCCAGGAAGTCGTCGCCTGTGCCGCCATTTAATGCGTCGTCTCCCTGATCACCCCAGAGGCGATCGCTGCCCTCGCCGCCATTGAGCAGATCATCGCCTGCACCGCCGTAGCCGAGGTCATCGCCGACATCGCCATTTAGGGCATCGTCACCCAGGTTGCCGTAGAGGGTGTCGTTGCCAATGCCGCCGGAAACCTGGTCATCGCCAGTTTCGCCGTAGAGGATGTCGTTGCCTGCGCCGCCAAAAACAGAGTCGTTGCCGTCGCCTGCGGTGATGATGTTGGCTTGAGCGTTGCCCGTGAGGATGTCGTTGAAGTTTGAACCGACGATGTTTTCGGTGTCGAAGATGCGATCGTAGCCGTCGGCACCATTGGCTTGATTGTATTCCAGGTTGACATCGACGCTGCCCCAACTGCGGCGATAGCTGACGGTATCAATGCCGTTGCCGCCGTGGAATTGGTCGTTGCCGCCACCGCCCACTAGCAGATCGTCGCCGCCCAATCCAAAGATGGTGTTGTTGCGATCGTTGCCAATCAGTACGTCGGCAAACTGGGAGCCAGTGATGTTTTCCAGGTTGATCAGAGTGTCGGTGTTGCCAAAGCCATCGGCAGCACTGCCGGGATTGATGGCAAAATCCACTTCCAGATCGGTGTAGTAAGCAGCGGGGTTATCAGGATTGATGGCATCGTTGGCGTTGGCTTGGCGATCGTTGCCGTAGTATTCGCCTTCGTCTAGGTTGACGACTACGCCACTGGGAGAGGTGAGGTAGCTGACCATATCCACGTCGCCGCCGCCGTTGATCCGATCGTTGCCTGCGCCGCCAAACAGGGTGTCGTTGCCTGCGTCGCCATTGAGGGTGTCGTCACCGTCGTTGCCGTAGAGGGTGTCGATGTCGGCTCCCCCAAACAGGGTGTCGTTGCCGTCGTTGCCTTCCAGGTAGTCTTTGCCCGCACCGCCATCGATCGCGTCGTCGCCTGCGTTGCCGTACAAAACATCGTTGCCCGCTTGACCCAGAAGTTCATCGTTACCAGCGCCGCCGAAGAGTTTGTCTGCGCCGTCGCCGCCATCCAAGAAGTCGTCGCCTACGTCGCCATTGAGGATGTCGTTGTCGTTTTGTCCATAGAGCCTGTCTATCCCATCGCCGCCGTTGAGGGTGTCAATGCCGTTGCCTGCTTCGAGAGTGTCGTCGCCTGTGCCGCCATCGATGATGTCGTTACCATCTTGACCAAAGAGGAAGTCGTTGCCTTCGTCTCCAGAAATGCGATCGCTGCCGCCTTCACCGTAGATGCGATCGTTATCCAGTCCGCCACTGATGATGTCGTTGTCTTCGCCACCGTAGATCAAGTCGTTTCCAGCATCACCCGCGATCGTGTCTTCGCCATCTTCGCCCCAAAGTTCGTCGTCTTCACTGCCGCCACTGATGATGTCGTTGCCGATACCGCCAGCGATCAAGTCACTGCCAGAATCTCCAAACAGCACATCATTACCTGACTCGCCGTAGATTTCATCATTACCACTCTCGCCAGAAACGAAGTCGTCGTCTAAACCGGCGTAGATAATGTCATCGTTTGCGCCCCCATATATCTCATCCGCATAAAGTTGAGGAAGAGGAGCAGGGGCACTAAAAGACATAGCGCTGAATGCAGTAGTCCTAAAGCTGTTTGCACTTGGGCTAGATGCTGGGATGGCACTGGATATGCTGGGGCTGGATGTTGGAATAGAATTGGACAGAACGATATCAGTTGGATCGGTAGTTAATTGGTCTTGAAAGTCACCAAAAATAATGTCTTTCCCAGCACCGCCTCGGATGATGTCTCTACCTGCTCCACCTATGAGTAGGTCTCCTTCATCTTCAATTCCACCCCCGCTTTCAAGTAGGTCATCCTCCGAACCACCATTAAGAGAGTCTTGACCGCCATTGCCACGAAGATAATCTCTACCTCCTATTCCAAAGAAAATATCACGTCCACCACCACCCATCATGAAGTCAGAGTAAGGTAAAGCGCCGGGGAGCACATAGTATGGCTTCAGAGAGTTGGTTCCGATTACTTTCTCAACGTTAACAAGAATGTCTTCGTTCTCATACCCATCCTGAACCCGATAGATGGCAGAGCCAGCAATGGTGTCTGCTGTCACACGAATTGGATTGATAGTTTCGCCAGCATTGGTTCCTATGTTTGCAATGGAATCGGTTGAATAGTCGGCAACATCAAAGTCAGTACCACCATCTAGAAAATCGTAGCCGCGACCACCAATCAAAATGTCATCACCATCCTTTCCCCACAAAACATCATTTCTTCCCAATCCTTCTAGCCTGTTTGTTTTATCATCTCCTTCAATCCAATCATCATCATCCTGTGTTCCTTTCAAATTTCCTGAACCAGTGATTTTGGCATTTGGAAAGTAGTAACCGTCAGTTTGAAGTTCATAGGCAAGCTTCTTGAAGCTATCTTTGGTAGTCGTTTGACCAAGATAAGATTCTGGATCATCTTTACTCCCCAATCCATGTCCATCTGTAGAACTGAAGGCTTTCTGAGGGTTATTGACGACTCCTCCTATGCCAGCCAAAAGTTGATACTCTTTCGGAAACTGATTTCGGATCAGGGGTACAAGAGGAGCGACAACAGCATCTATAAGACTGCCTCCAGCTACAAAATCAAAAATTTTTTCAAGCAAAATTCCCGGCACTCCGAAAACTACGCCAGAAAAGATATTGGAGAGAAGATCTGTCACAGCTTTATCTTTTAAAGCTGCTTCTCCTAAGTCTGAATGAGCCTGGAAATAGGTTACTGGATCATCAGAGTTTTTAATGTTTGCACCACGATATTTCTGAGAACCAGACCCAGAGTGATCAGGAACAATATCTGCAATTCCACCTGCTGTCTCATAGTCTGTGGGTGAGCCAAGAGCAATCAGCCTAGTTTGTGCAGGAGCGGCATTAATATCTCGCAAACCATCTTCGATGAACAGATTGCCCTGTGAATGTCCAACAAACATGACAGAGTTATTTGAAACAGAGTTATTTGAATTCTGAAGAGAGTTTTTTACTTTATCAGTCCATTTGCTATTCACAGAACTGCTTAGAGAGGAATCATCAGAATAGATTTGCTGAATTGTCTCACCCACATCTTCAGCAACGCCTTTGACAACTTCGGCAACTCCTGACAATACGGTTTGAAGCGTCAAGGCAGGAATCGTTGTACCTCCTGTAAACGCACTCAAAACAAGTTTTGCAAACAGTCCTTTTATCATTGCTGCAATGATGTCCTCGGCGCTGGGAAATCCAGTTGGATTATTCTCACCGTCCATCTGCATTGAACTGACTAATCCACTATTTAGGTTGAAAGCCACAGAAACAGCGTTTTTTTGCTCTTCAAAACGCCCAATTCCGCTGTTTACACCAACAAGAACGCCATTGACGAAGAAGACCTTTGTAGTTCCTCGATCTTCTATCAACTTGCTGAGAACACTATAGCCATCGTAGTTTTGACCAGACATTGTGATTTTCTCCTGAGTAAACTGAGTTGGTTGGTTTTGTAGTTAGATGGAGCCGAATGATCTCGTCTTTCTCAAAACTGCGATCGCGTTCTCAATTGCGTCTTCCAATGGCTT
Source organism: Leptolyngbyaceae cyanobacterium (assembly GCA_041752515.1). Taxonomy (GTDB): domain Bacteria; phylum Cyanobacteriota; class Cyanobacteriia; order Leptolyngbyales; family Leptolyngbyaceae; genus ULC077BIN1. Next base: position 24,113 of record JBGSWI010000031.1, read on the forward strand.
CTCGGTTTGCACTTTCGGAAATTACGCAGGTAAGGTTGTAACTTCATGAAGCTTTACAATAGAAGTCCGAGTTTTTAGGGAGTCATTGGAGGATGGCGGGGCGATCGCACCTTAAAGGACACGAGAAGCGCGATCGCTGGATGACACTTCCGGTAAGTGCATAAAAGTTGAAGCTTGCCAACCGAGAAGAAAACAGAGGTTCTGTGAGAATAGTCAGATGAAAATCGTTGATCAACACAACTGGCTACTGAGATTTGCTAGCAAAGTGTTCAAATATTTCTTGCTGAGTTTATTCGGAGTGCTGATTGTGTTTTTGTTTTCCGCGATCGTAGGATTGTCTCCACTGATCGCCTTACTGATAATTTTGCTCGAACACTGCTTTATAAAATTTGCAGCCATAGTGCTCTGTCTGATCGGCGTGGCTGTAGTGATTGAATCGATTCGTTAGCTGCTTTCTAAAAAAAAACTGATTAAGCTGCGTAAAACCCGATCGCCCAAGACCGAGAAAAGCATAACGGAGTCCCTTCTTTTCAGGTGTATGAGCTTAGAAAATTGCCATGATTGGATTTGCCCAGATTTACGCGATCATTGGGAACTTGTGCGAGTATCCAATGCAGGACAATATTTGCTGCGATCGCTCGATCTACCACAGCGGTGGGTGTTTTCACTTCAGGAAGGATATGCTCTGCGATTTTTTACCGGACGTTATACCGTTAATCAAGTGCAAAGTTTTTCTCAACAGGCGTTTCCAATGATTGAGTCAGGTTTGATTGTAAAACTGATTGCAAAGTTGGTTGAAAGAAACATTCTTTCTATATCACAACCAGAATCTGACTTATCCACCAGTCCTCAGCTTAAAGTGTGTGTGCAGTGGTTTCGTCTTTCAGATGGCTACTGGATCTTGCGAAATCCTGAAGATGTCAAGTGGCGGATGCAGGTAAGGAAGATTTATAAAGCCGCGATCGCCCGCCGGCAGCAACCTAATCTCTGGCTAATGCTGTCCTTTAAGCTGCTCTCGTGGTTGGTTATTTCTTTATATGAATGTAAGACCCAACTGGGTGGCTTAATGGACATTGATGAATCAAATAATAAGTTGATGAATACAGGTTGGAAAAACCTATTTGATGCCTTTTCTCCTAGGGCGAGTGTAACTAAAGAAGTGAGACTTTATCCCCCCTTAGCAGGGTGTGTAACTGAGCAAAAGATTCAAACAGATACCAAAATCTAAAATTTGCTGCGTGTTTTCATGCAAAAAACACAGAATTTTCAATTCCTTGATGGTATTTTATACAGAGTGTGTTCTGTAAGTGTATTGGAACTGGAAGTATCCGTACCCTAAACCAGTTTGTTTTCCTTCAAAAAGCTGTGAGTTTACTTAAACACTGGCTCTGACCTGTTTCAATATTTTTTCAAGCTTTTACTATCTCCGTCAATTTCAGGAGCATTCACCATGCGATCGCTTTTACCAAAATGGCTCTCATGCGCCGCGATTAGCCTTGCTGCATTACCGATGTTTGGCAACACTGCCCAAGCTGCTCAGTTCCATTTGGGATGGAATTATGCGATCGACTCCCCAAACGACAGCTTAGGACTACGACCAGACAATACCCGCCAAGCGGGAGAAACTATCTATGAAATTGGTGGTATTGCCTTTAAAGATGATGTAGCCACTGACAGCATCTGGTTTGCGATTAGCGCAAACCTGCCTCTCTACGGCGAAAATACAGCATCACAACTTTGTCCTGCTGGCGATACACGCTGCTATCCAGTAACCGACTCTAATATTGGCTGGGGCGATCTGTTTCTCGATTTTTCTGGTTCAAGCAACCTCAAAATTGCTAGTGACAATCGCCAGTTGTTTGGCATCCGGTTTGCACCCCGGAATGATTCCAAAGTTCCCTTTCTTGGGGTGTACAGTGACGTTCAAATTACGAGCGTTGTTGGAGAAAATGCAGGGTATCCAACTTTGGCAAACAACAATAATATGCTGAGTAATCTAACCAATGGTCAGCGCACAGCAAGTATGGGTGACCTTGCCTGGAATGACCCATATTTTGCACCCTTTACGACTCCTGTCTTGTTTGATAACACTGCCGCTCATATGCCTAACGTCATTGCAGCCGGAACAAAAATTGGAGAAGCGAGTTTGTTAGGACGAAGCGATCTAGTAAAAGCTGGGCTTGCTCCCGACTTCTTTCAAGCAAATACTTCAGAGATTTTTGGGTTTCGCATTCCTAAAGCGTTGCTGCCAGTGGGCGACTTTATTGCAACCCTGCTGACAGAATGCATCAATGATGGTGTTGCTCTCACCAGCAAGCTATTGCCACCCGCACCGCCGCCGCCCACTGCGTATATTTGTCCCGTCACCCAAGGACAACAAAATGCCCTGTTGCCCGATCGCGTTGTAGGTGATGTCAAAATCTTTAACAACGCCCCCAGCGGTGCTTGGTTCGATCCACCTGCCGACATGGGCTTTCAGTTTGTCACCTTAGATGGCTCATTATTTACTGGGATCAGTAATTTCCCTTGTGCTGTAGCACCAAAGGCAAACGACATTAAAACTGCCCCCTTCAATGTACTGGTCAAAAACGAACAGGGGAAATATGAGATCATTGGGCAATATTTCCCCGATCAGAGCGTAGATTTCACAAAGATTCTAGGGCGCGGTGTTCCTGAATTTATTATCTCAGGTATTGATGCAGACGCTTGGGAACCTTATCTTCCAGACGATCCACGACTTGCATTTCCCTTGTTGCTAGATCGAGAGAATGCAAGGATCGCTCTCAGGAAAATTCCCGATACAACAAAGCTGCCGATTGCTGAAAAAGTAATTCCTGCTCCCCAGCCTGACCCTGAAAATCCTGACCCAATTCCGGGTTATCCAATTGTCATACCAGGTATTCCAAATATTCCAGAAATAATTGGACCAGAGCTTGGTTCACCGTGTTTGCCTGGAGGCAGTTGCAACAATGCAGCAGTTCCAGAACCCTCGACGATCGCTGGAATTGCTTTTGCCGCCGCAGGCTTACTGAAACTGCGTCGAGATCGTCGTCCGAAGTAAACTACTCGTACCTGTAGGGGCGTGAGTGATCGCGTCTCTACAACATGCATCTACCCACACACCATTATGCAAACCTTCCACCGTTTTGCTGCTGTTTTCACAGTGGGCATCCTTTTTAGCAGCAGCGATCGCCCACTGCTAGCCCAAATCCAACCCGATAATACCCTCGGTGCCGAACAATCTCTGGTCACTCCTAGCGTGATTCAGGGGTTGCCCAGTGACGTGATCAATGGCGGCGCACGGCGTGGGGGCAACCTGTTCCATAGCTTTCTCAATTTCAATGTGGCAGATGGGCAACGGGTTTATTTTGGCAACCCAGCAGGGGTTCTCAATATCCTCACCCGCGTCACGGGCAACAATCCCTCCGCTATTTTGGGCACATTGGGCGTGGATGGTGGGGCAAACCTGTTTCTTCTCAATCCCAACGGCATTCTCTTTGGTGCCAATAGTCGCCTGGATATTCGCGGTTCTTTCACCGCAACCACTGCCAACAGCTTTCAGTTTCCCAATGGCAGTCAGTTTAGCGCAGTTCAACCTGATGCGCCCCCGATCCTAGCTATCAACATCACACCGGGACTCCAATATGGAACCTCGCCAGCAAACATCACTAATGAAGGCAAGCTAGAAGTTGGCGGCAACCTGATACTGGCAGGGGGCAACATCATCACTACAGGGCAGTTGAAAGCCTCTGGTGACTTAACCTTGGCGGCTCAAAACACGGTGCAGATTCGAGATAGTGTGACTGCTCCTTTTGTTGCCCAAGCGGGTGGAAAATTACTGGTGCAGGGGAATCAAACCGTAGATATTTTTGCCTTGAATCATCCCAGTAGCGGCTTGTTTTCTGGTGGCGATATGGTGTTGCGATCGCCCAATTCCGTCATTGGCGATGCCCATTATTGGACAGGCGGCAACTTTCGGATTGAACAACTCAACCAGCAGCCAGGTAACTTATTCAGCCCAAACGATCCGATTATTCGTGCCAGTGGCGATATCACCCTGAACGGCTATATTGGTGCTTCTCTCCACATTTTTGCAGGTGGCAAAGTCACGATCGCTGGTGGTGTAACCATCAACGCCCCTGGTACACCAACCGATACCATCAAGGAAACCATTGCCCTCTCTAATGGAAAAACACTCAATATTGATGGCGCGGCAGTTCCAACTCTAGATATTCGAGCGGGCACAAAAGCCTTTGGCACTCCAGGCATTACAACCGCCTCCGTTTTCTTTACAACTCCAGCGGGAAGCCTTGCCCCAGGAAACTTGATTCTTCCCGCCACCAGTGCAGATATCGTGATTGGCGATATTAATATGACAGTTCCTAACGGCGTGGTATTTCTCACCAATCAGTATGCTCCCCATCCCACGCTGCCAGAGGGAAATATTACAGTCAATGGCACAAACTTTTTTGGCACTGGAAGAGGAATTCAGACAAATCTTGCAGCGGGAAACAGCGGTTCTGTGGCGATCGACGCACGAGATAGCATTCTTGTAAATGCACCGATCAATACCAGTTCTGCCACAGGAAATGCAGGTGACATCCAACTGGTGGCAAGAAATAATATTACCGTACAAAATGGGGCACAACTTTCAACCAACACTTTTGGCTCCGGTTCTGGCGGCAATATGCAAATCGACGCTCGGCAGCTAACACTACAAAACAATGCTCAACTATCTGCCCTCACAGGGGATGACTTACGGAACAATCCTCTTGCTACCACGAACTCAGGCACAGGCGGCAACATTAGCTTAAATATTGCAGACTCGATTAATCTATTCAACCAAAGCGTCATCACCGTTCAAACGAACCAACTCAGTTCAGGCAATGCCGGGACTTTAAACATCAAATCGAATCAGTTAAATGTACAGGATGGTTCTCTTATTTCCGGAGTAACCTTTGGGCAGGGGCGCGGTGGCAACCTGCGGCTAGACATTGCAGACACATTGACCTTAACCGGAACAGAGACAGCCAGTACTCAAACAGGTATCTTCTTAAATTCATTCAATAGCGGCAATGCTGGCAACTTGGAAATTTTGAATGCGCGACAGGTGACGGTGCAGGGCGGCGCGTTAATCGCTGCCAGTGCTTCAGCCACGGGGCAAGCGGGGAATGTGACCATCAATACGCCGGATGGAATTGTGCGCGTGACGGGAGTTAGTAATAATCCTAGAGGGCAAACCGCCAGCAGCATCCTTTCGGAAACGCAGAACAGCGGACGGGCAGGAGATATTTTGATTAATGCACGGCAATTGTTGGTGCAGAATGGAGGGCAGGTTTCAGCCCAGACGATCGCCACGGGGCAAGCGGGAACATTGGCAGTGAATGCATCTGAGCGGATTGAGGTCTCCGGCACAAACGGCAGCTTTGCCAGTCGCTTATTTTTCAATTCGGCAGGGGTTGGGAATGCGGGTGGAATTCAGATTAACACCAACCGTTTAGCCCTCACCGATGGCGGACAAATTACGGTGAGCGGCACAGGATCAGGCGTTTCTGGCAATATTGATGTCGTTGCAGACTCGATTTCCCTGGTGAATCAAGGCAAAATCCGGGCAACCACTACCCTCAGTGAAGGCGGCAACATCTTTCTAAGCCTATCCAATCCTGGTATTTCCATCTATATGGAAAATAACAGCGAAATTTCAGCCGAGGCATTTCAGTTTGCGAATGCAGGCACCCTGACAGTCAACACGAGAGGAGCAATCATCAGTCGATCGCTGGCAGACAACAACGACATCGTTGCCAATGCTATTTATGGTCGAGGCGGAAGAATTGGCGCAAGTGCCACGCTGATCTTGGGCTTTCGCCAGTTTCAAGGACAGCGCACCCCCGAAAGTGATTTCACCTCCCGTTCTAGCAACCCATCTTCTCCAGGAGAGATCACCCTCAACACACTGGAAGATCCAACCCTTCAGCCTCTTCCCCAAGATTTTTTGAAGGCTCAATTGGCTCAAGAATGTGCGGCATCTCCGGGGATTGCCAGCAGTAGTCGTCCACCGAGTCGTTTTTTTTATGCAGGGCGTGGGGGATTGCCGCCGAATCCGAGTGAGGCACTCAGCGGCAGCGCCTTATGGGAAGACGGGCGATCGCCCAGTGTATCCTCAACGCCCTCTGCTCCCCAAAATCAGGTGGCGGCTCCGACGGCAATTATTGAGGCAACGGGCTGGGTAAGAGCGGCAGATGGCACGATCGCGTTAGTGGCAGATGGCACTTCCAGCAATCCGTCATTTCAAGCTGCGTTTCAGTGTGGCGAACAGACTTCACGCTAACTTGGGTCATTATGGTGCATTTTTTAAGATTCGTTCGGTTGAGTCGTCGTTGGTTGAAATTCAGTTTTTTAGCCATTTCAATTTTGATGCTATGTCTGATTTCTACTCCCTTAATCGCTCAGTCTCTTTCACCTCAAGATTTGGTGCAACAGGGCAAACAATTCTATGCCGCAGGACAGTTTGAGCAAGCGCTAAGCCAGTGGAAACAGGCAACCGCCGCCTACCAAAAGCAGCAAAATTCTGTAGGAATAAGTGGCAGTTTAATCAATCAGGCACAGGCACTCTCGGCTTTGGGTTTGCAACGTCGCGCTTGTAAAACTCTGGTGCAAGCGTTGAAACTCAATGATGCCAATAGCGATCGCTTGTGTGACCCAACTTTTTATGATAAGCAAGTTTTTCAGTCTGATTTATTGCCTGTCAATCTGCAAGCAACGGGGCTTCGTAGTTTGGGAAATGTGTTGCGTTTGATTGGTAATTTGGAAGCGTCGCAAGCCGTACTAGAGCAAAGTTTAAAGATCGCACCCCAAGATGCCAAAGCCGATGTTTGGGTGAGTTTGGGCAATACCCTGCGGGATTTGGGCAACCGCGATCGCGATCGCACGGACAAAATCGGGCAAATTCAAGCTCGTGCTGCAACTCATTGCTTAGCGACTCGAACGGGATCTGAGACTGCGATCAATTACTATGAACGAGCGATCGATTGCTATCATAAAGCCGCCAAGGCTTCTAATCCATTTACCAGCCTCCAGTCACAGAGTAATCAGTTGGCGTTGTGGGTCAATCTAGATCAATGGCTGTATCAAAATAATCCAGTCGAGGCGATTCAGTGGCAGGCGCAAACACGCTCTCAAACTACATCGTTGATCACAAATCTCTCTCTTTTAGTTGAGCGCTTACCCGCAACCTATGAAGGGATCTTCACGCGGATCAACTTTGCACGCAGCTTAGGAATGCAGTTTAAGCAAAGTAAATTAGCTGGAAACAGCACAGATTGGCAAGCGGCTTCCTCAACGCCAACATCCACTCTTCCAGCAGATGATTGGAATAGGGCAAGGCAACTTTTTGAGCAAGCTTGGCAGCAAGCCCAGGCATTAAAAAATAGTCGCGCAAGTTCTTCTGCGGCGGGTAATTTGGGCTGGCTCTATGAACAATCTGAGCAGTGGGATGAAGCGCTGATCTGGACTCGGACAGCGTTGAACCTCGTAGGTCAAGTCCAAGCACCTGAGATAGAGTATCAATGGCAATGGCAAGCGGGACGGGTTTTGAAGCAGCAAGGAAAGGTGAAGGATGCGATCGCGGCTTACAACCAAGCAGTGAAAGCCCTTCAGTCCACTCGCGGCGACCTAATTGCAGTAAACCCAGATGCTCAGTTTTCCCTGCGAGATACCGCCGAACCGATTTATCGAGAGTTGATTGATCTGCTATTGCAACCTGCGAATCCTGACCAAGCGGCGTTGAAAAAAGCGGTCGAGTCAATCGATTCCTTGCGATTAGCAGAGTTAGAAGACTTTCTTCGGTGCCGATTAGCAGAAGTCAAAACGGTGAAAGTTGATCAAATCGATGATCCAACGGCAGCTATTTTTTATCCAATTGTGCTGCGCGATCGCTTGGAAGTGATTGTGCAAATTTCTCAACAACCGCTTCAGGGTCATACTGTTGCCATTGGGCAAAAGCAACTGGAACAACTTTTACAGCAAGTCCGCCAGGATTTAGTGCTAGACGAGGACGATGAAGCGAATGAAAAAGAACAACAGCAACGCTCTGGTCAAGTATATGAGTGGTTGATTCGCCCGGTTCAAGCGACGTTAGCCAAGAACTCAATCAAAACCCTCGTTTTTGTTGCAGATGGAGCGCTTCGCAATGTTCCACTTGCCACACTCTATGACTCTCAACATCAGTCTTACTTGATTGATCAATACGCAATCGCCCTCACACCTGGACTGAAAATCCTAGGTGCCAAGCGCCATAAACGCGATCAACTAAGAGCATTAATTGCTGGATTAACCACAACCTCTGTGATTACTGTGCCAATTAAAGGCGAATCAATTGGCTTCCCGCCGCTTCAAGGTGTGTCTTCCGAAGTGGAAGCGATTCAAGCATTATTACCAAAGTCTGAGGTGTTACTCGGTAAGGACTTTACTGCCGTTAATTTTCGTAATCGTTTAAATTCAGCGTTTTATTCCATTGTTCATTTGGCAAGTCATGGCACCTTTAGTTCTGAGCCTCAAAACACCTTCATTCTGACGGATTCTGGTTCGCCGATCACAATCGATGAATTACAGCGCGTGTTGCAAGATGGTCAGCAATCCAAACCTGATGCGATTGAATTGCTAATTTTTAGTGCGTGTAAAACAGCGGTGGGCGATCGCCGAGCCACCTTAGGATTCGCAGGTGCTGCCATCCGAGCCGGAGCTAACAGCACCTTAGCATCTCTTTGGTCAGTCAATGATGGCTCCACCGCCGTATTCATGAAGTACTTTTATCAAGCACTTACCCAATCGCCACAACCCATCACCAAATCAGAAGCCTTGAGAATCGCTCAGAGATTGCTCAGGCAAGATCCAGACCCACGGTATCATCTACCCTACTACTGGGCACCGTTTGTGTTAGTTGGCAATTGGCTGTGAACCGGTTTGCTGTTATGGCAAAACCTTCTCCTGAGCGATCGCTGCCAAATCCGCTGACCCCGACTTTAGAAAGTCTACCCAATCCTGAGAGGCTGTGTCTTTTGCCAACAAGTCCAGGGCATCATACCAATATCCATTTTGGGCATAGAGCGCCGCCTGTTGGCGCATATCAGCACCGATAACCTGCTTTTGCAAATCGGTGGTTGGAGCCACCCACCGCACCCATCCATTCACTTTGGGATTTTCGCTGTTATCCTGCGGATTGCAAATGACTTTGAAAGACCAGCGATACAGCCGTTTGTGTTCTAGCGGTTGAGCCAAAGGAACTTTGACAATGCCGGGGGAGGTTGGCAGCGTGATGGTGATTGGGGCGATCGGCACACGGGAGCCATCTTTGCCATCACGCAACAGCACTGTTGCCAACAAAGGGGTTGTTCCAGAATAGGGATTGTAAACCCAAATACTTGGCGTACTTGTCGCGCTTAAGCCCACCTGATCAGGGATCACTGGAGTTAACTGAACATTTTTAGGCGCGATCGCCATTGGGCAATTGCCTCGTCTCCCTCCGCCTAGTTTGCCAATCCGAGAGCCACCTGCGCCAGAAAGATTAGCTTCGTTCAGATTAGGAATAAATCGAATGGGTGCGTTTGCGGAACCCAACGACTCAGAAGAAACTTGAGCTAAAGCCCCTGTTACCGTGCTTAAGGAAGTGAGCCAACAGAAACCGCTGATAAGTGTGTGATGAAACCATTTCATTGTTTTAGATGCAATCCTTTTGTAGTTCTGACTGATTTAAACCGAGAACAAATAAGCAAAACTCCAACACCACCAATCAAGGCGGTTGCAGACGGAACCAGCGGCACCCAAATGCCAAAACAGAACCAAATAAAACTACCCCCTCCTAGAATGCCCAAGGCGATAGTGCTTATCGCTGCCAGCTTTAGCGATTTCCAAAATTTAAATAACAGCCCGCCTATGGCTGCCCATATCAAAATCCAACCAGTCTCGCCTGAGTCAGACCAAGGATGCAACAATGGACGTTGATTTTCCACAGCGCTTAAGATTTGGCTAGTCATGTGAGCATGAATCACTACACCCGACATTTTTTGGTTGAGTTCATCGCCATGAGTGTAGGGGGTGACAAAATAATCATTTGCACTGGGCGCAACATAGCCAATTAAAACCAGCTTGTCGTTAATCCATCTGGGATCAACGTTGCCTGCTAGTAGCTGAGTGAAAGTCACTTGATTTGCCACTTTTTGAGCGGCTCGATAGTTGAGGAGAAAGTGATAGCCAAACTGTAACTGCTGTTTGGATCGTTCTGAGCGATAGCCACCTACATTGTTTCTTACGACTGGTAAAGGGGTTCCCCTGATTTCAATATTTTTTTGAGGCGTTTCTTCTGCGTGTGCAACCCCCAAGTATCGTGCAGCTAACCGCGTACTCAAAGCATGGTCAGTATTGCAAGTTCCGGGCGCAGTCTCTTTCGGTATCCTTCCTAGAAGATGTCGTCGTATGGTGTCGTCTGAATCACCATCAAAGTTGATGAAGCCTAATTGCTCTGTTGAGATGCCAGTAGGCGGGTTGTATCCTTGATCATCTCCATCGTCGCTCGGCATTTGGCAAGGACTGATGACGTTGCTGTTCTTAGCCTGAAGCTTTTTTAGAAGTTCAGCCTGTCCGTCTCGAATGGCAATGTCTCGGATAATGTCTAGACCGATGACACGCGGTTTGGATTGTTTCAGGGTGTTGAGTAACTTGGCAACGATGCGATCGCTCAATATTCGCCGCCTTGCCATTGGTTCTAAGGTGCCGTACTTCTCTAAATCGTCTTCCGTCACGCCGACAATCAGCAAGCGTGGATCAGGTTGCTCGGTTAGTGGTCGCCAGGTCATGAAGCGATCGTATGCCCAGAGTTCAGAGGATTCTAGCCAGCCGAGCGATCGCGTCCCCAACACCAAACCAGCCACCATCAGGCTAGTTACGAACACTGTCTGCCAGCTTATTTTCCGACTGGATGACGGCACAACGGCTTTATCCTTCCAACGAAAAGGAGCGACTGCTGGGTTTTGCCAGATGCCGGGGAGCCAACTGGCGCAAGGAAACTCACGTTCACTGCCCTGCAAGCGTTCTCGCGCTGATCGCACCGCAGTCTGCAACGAAGCTCCAGCGGCAAAAGAGTGCAGGAACGATCTCACAAAATCCTGGGCGATTTGATTCGGCACGGGTTCTTTCATGACGATCGCTGTCGGAATATTCAACGCCTGCAAATCTTGTGCCAACCTAGAGCCATCGCAAGAGTTGAAGATTGCCAGTTTTAGACCTTGAGCGATCGCGGTGATCAGGGCATAGCGCAGGTCATCTACTGTCACGGTATCCGTCGCATTTAGAAAAAACTGCCCCTCGGTTTGGCTAGAACTGTGACCCGTAAAGAAAAAAACATCCCAGCCTTTGGAGTGGCGCAATGCGTCCGTCAGGTCTTTCAGCGACGGTTCCACCAAAAATGTCGTCTCTGCCTGCAACTTCCGCAATACTGCTTCTTCGGCAGTAGAATCAATCCCGTCGCGATTGCCCAACACAATTAAAACTCTAGGTTTGCGCCGCCGCGATTCCCAGAGGGACTGCTCCACGAATCGCTGACTGCGCTGTTCAAAATTGGGAGCGCTAAAACTGGGTTCCGCATGGCGATAGTCTTCAAAAAATTGCCAACAGTGCCACGGGAGTTGTTGGAGGCGGCGATCGTCCGTTTCAATCAGAACTTGGATGTCTTCATCGGCTTGCAGCCAAGTCCGCAGCAGATTGTTAATCTCTACCATGCCAGCCGAGTTGAGCCAAGTTTGCATCTGACAACGGACTGCTTTGCCGATCTCCCGAAACTCCTGCTCAGAGTAGCTGGTGATACCCGTTTCTTCAAACTCGATCTCCTCCAATTCTTCTACGGTTGCAACCATAGTTGCAACTGCCTGCCCCCCTTCTCCACGAAGACGATAGCGTTGTTGATCATAGAATGCGGCATAGAGAAATTGCCATTCCATCAAAAAACGGGCGAGATCGCGATCGCCAGGGAGGCAGCCTGATTTTTGGGCAACTAAACCGCTACCCCCTTCAAGCCGCACATCCACCATCGGAAATCCAGTCTGCAAATCTCCCTGACCCAAGCGTAGAAACACAACCTTGCTCACCATTTTTTCCTGATGCATTGGATGAAAGTTGCTCAGTCATTGATCTCAAACATTGATCTCAAATATGTCATCAATCTTACGCAATGAATGGCTCAGTAATGGAGGTTCCTTGATAGGAGACTCGAATGGCAAAGGACGTGCCCGATCGCAGGCTAAAGGGCAGCAGTTGAATAAAGTCTTGCTCATAGGGCTTTTGCACCAAGTTCATTTCTTCGCCAGACTGTTTGATAAAGGCTAACCCGATATGGGCGGGCAGGCGTTCATCGGCTTCCGCCGGACACAGGCGGACAAACACTCTAACCTTACCCTCTTCTTTCGGCATTATGCCAATCAGTAAGAGTAACGGGCGGGTTTCTAGTTGCAAACTCAGGTTCAGCAGCTTTCCCGCAGTGAAGTCTTTTGTGGAGATTTGAGCAGATCCCTTTAAAACATTTCTTAGGGCGATCGCAGAATTGTTAAAGTCATCACTAAACAAGTCTTGCATAGTTTCCCAACCTTTTTCAAACTCCCCTTTCAACCATTGGCTAAGCGTAGTTCGATCAGAATTTTGAGTGGAAATAGAAGGCGCGATCGCCGGTGTCTTAATTGGGTTTAAGCGAACTCCTTCCAGATATTCCAAAAACTGATCCAATGATTGCAGCGCGTTGATGGGAACAACTTTAGTAGAAACAGTAGGCAAAAAACCTAACAGTGTTGCCACGCGATAATCGGCATCAAACTGCACCACCACATAGCCGAGTCGTTCCTGCCAGACTTCTTCAGGAATATCAACGACTTGTGTACCTGGCAAGACGGGGCGACATTCCAGTTTTCCTGAATTTTTCACGATTAAATCAGCCGTGTCAGACAGGGAAGCCATCACCACATCCTGGCTATCGCTAGACTCTAGATCGGTTTCCAATCCCATTCCTTGCAGGTAGGCATTCACTGCGTATACGGCTAGCGTATTGAAATAGACGCGGTTTGCTTTGTCAGAATTGGCTTGATGCCGCCGTAAGTCTTCCGCCTTACGGTGTGCTTGCATGGGGATTGGACAAGGAAAGGTTAGAGGGTTAGTTATGCTGTGCATTGTGGGCATCCTTGAATCAAAATTTCAGGTGAGAATCGTATTGTCAACGTAGTGTCGAATTGCTGGCGCGAACTTTTTCAATTGGCGATCGTAAAAACTTTTGAGTGACATATAAGGAATTGAAAATAACTGAGCGATTTCAGTGAAATTCAATCCATCGACATGATGCTTAAGGGCAACATCGCGAAAATTTATAAATGGATAGGTCTGCATACACGTTGCTTTAAAGCGATCGCCTTCATCTTCTTCAAAACACTTTTGAATCAGGAGTAGTTTGACCTTAGAAGGATCAAGTGATGGAGAAGCAATATCCTCAACCATAGACCGAGTGGTTTCTTTGCCATCGGCATCGTTTAGATTTCTCTTTGGCTGTATGCGGTGTTGTTCTTGTTTTACTCGTTCGATCGCCTCTGGCACAAAGCGTTTTTCAAGCAAATAGCTAACCCAAGCCATGATTGAACCTCTTTCAGGATCATACTTGCTGATATTTCGCAGCAGATATTCCATCAGGTGATACGCCGCATCATCATAAATTTCATCAGGGTTTTCGATAAAAATCCTCCGTTTGATGCGCGATCGCTGAGGAAACCGAGGTGAGCTATAAATTTTGCCCCATAGCTGCATCATTCGTTGCTGCCCTTTGAGCGTACCAAAATGTTTCTGAGCTTCCAGGGCTAGCGGGTGTAGATGCTCATCCAGTTCATCCATGCGCGGCTCCATAACAGTGGAAAATGAAAGGCTAAAGGGGGATTAATCCAGTTCACCTAGAGTGCCCCATTACACGGGTGTCTTTTAGCCTCTATTTTGTTATCGGGTAGCAGGGCGATCGTTTTACGCACGGTTTTTGGGTAATCACACCGCGATCGCCACAGATTGAGATAATTTCGTTACAGTTGAAAATTGGTTGCCACTCATGTCTGACGATTTAATGATAGTATTTTGAGCCTCCACAAGATTTTTTGAAATTCATCGAGGAAAAAATGACACAACGAAAACGGGCGCTGATTACTGGAATCACAGGTCAAGATGGGTCGTATCTCAGCGAATTTCTATTGGAAAAGGGCTACGAAGTTCATGGGATTATCCGCCGCACCTCGACTTTTAATACCGATCGCATCGATCACATTTACGAAGATCCTCACACCGTAGATGCAAAGCTATTTCTACACTATGGCGACCTCACTGATGCTACAACGCTTCGACGGATTTTAGAGGAAGTTCAACCGGTAGAAGTGTATAACCTAGGTGCGCAATCTCACGTTCGGGTGAGCTTCGACTCTCCCGCCTACACCGTTGATTCTGTGGCAATGGGCACCCTTCACCTGTTGGAGGCAATTCGAGACTACCAACATCGAACCGATATACAAATCCGCTTTTATCAAGCAGGTTCATCTGAAATGTTTGGCAAAGTCCAAGAGATTCCCCAAAAGGAAACGACTCCTTTCTATCCCCGCAGCCCCTATGCCTGTGCAAAACTATATGCCCACTGGCAAACCATCAACTATCGAGAAGCCTACAATCTATTTGCCTGCAATGGCATCTTGTTTAATCACGAGTCGCCCCGACGCGGAGAAACCTTTGTGACTCGCAAAATCACACGAGCGCTTGCCCGGATTGTGGCAGGGCAACAGAAAAAGCTCTATCTAGGTAATGTAGATACTAAGCGAGACTGGGGATATGCCAAGGATTATGTGAAAGCGATGTGGTTGATGCTCCAGCAAGATGCTCCCGATGATTATGTAGTAGCAACGGGTGAAACTCACTCGGTGAAGGAGTTTTTGGATATTGCCTTTGGTCATGTGAATTTAGATTGGCATGAGTATGTGGCATTTGATGAGCGATATCTCCGTCCGGCTGAAGTGGACTTGTTGATTGGAGATGCCACCAAGGCAAAACAAGCGCTGGGCTGGGAGCCTTCAGTCAGTTTTGAGACGCTGGTTCATGTAATGGTAGAGGCAGATTTGAAAGGCTTAGGATTGATTCCGTTGAATGGTCACACGGCGCAACTTGTGACCGATATAGCAACTGTTCGTCAAACAATGCCAATGTAATCAACTGTCAATGTAATCGACAAGAACGACAGAGAATGGAACGAGGTCAGGTGAGGGATTTAGAAATGATAGCAACAGAATTCGATCTTCAAGGAAAGCGAATCTTAGTGACTGGTGGAACCGGTTTTCTAGGATATCAAGTTGTTCAACAACTCCATAATGTGGGAGTTGATATCGATAAGATTGCAATCCCGCGATCGCAAGATTGCGATCTGCGAGTGATGGAGAATTGTCAGCGGGCGGTTGAACAACAGGATGTAGTGATTCACCTCGCGGCTCATGTGGGTGGAATTGGCTTGAACCGCGAAAAACCAGCCGAGCTGTTCTACGACAACTTAATTATGGGAACTCAGCTAATCCATGCGGCTTATCAGGCAGGGGTGCAAAAATTTGTTTGCATTGGCACCATCTGCGCTTACCCAAAGTTTACGCCCGTGCCCTTTCAAGAGGACGATCTTTGGAATGGGTATCCTGAAGAAACGAATGCACCCTACGGGATTGCAAAAAAAGCTTTGCTGGTGCAGCTTCAGGCTTATCGTCAGCAGTATGGTTTTGATGGTATTTATCTATTGCCAGTGAACCTTTATGGTCCCAAGGATAATTTTGATCCGCGCAGTTCCCATGTGATTCCAGCACTGATTCGCAAGGTGCATGAAGCACAACAACGGGGCGATCGCCAAATTTCTGTTTGGGGCGATGGCACTCCCACCCGCGAATTTCTCTATTCTGAGGATGCAGCACGGGGCATCGTCATGGGAACTCAGTTCTATAGCAATCCAGAGCCAGTCAATCTAGGGACTGGCTCCGAAATTTCGATTAAGGATTTGATTAGTCTCATTGGTGAACTGATGGAGTTTGATGGAGAAATTGTCTGGGAAATAGATCAACCCAATGGACAACCGCGCCGCTGTTTGGATACGTCACGGGCGCAAGAAGCGTTTGGCTTTACGGCGCAAGTTGGGTTTCGTCAAGGCATGGCAAGAACCATTGAGTGGTATCGAAACCACGTAAGGCTGTCGCCTTAAACAACACCGCGATCGCCGCTGTTTTCTCTAGCAAACAAACCGTCATCAAGTTGAAAGCAGTTCAAATAAACCATCATCCAACTCATACCCAAACATCTGCGCCATTGCCTTTAAGCTAGAGCGCCCTTCTATCCCTTGTGTTTTCATCCAACGGGTCAGCACAAATATTTTGTGCATCACAAAGATTTCTAAAGCTTCTGGGTTATATTGAATGCCATTTTTAGGATGAAACTGATGGGGGACAAGCATCGCTGCATAGCGGGCAAGCTCTCCGGCTTTCCAGTCAAGTAGATAAGGCAGCCAAGGATAAAGCGCATCTAGCCGCACAAACCAGAGGCGAATTTCAGGAATTTCAGAGAGTTCGCGAGGATCTTGTGGATCGCGGGGAAAAGTGATTTGAAAGGAAAGTTGCTGCTCGGATTTGGCAAGGGAACCTATTTCGATCAAGGGATCGAGTATAGACTGAGCCAAACTCAAATCAAGGGTGTTGACTTGGTTGACATTGAGGGCGATCACAATAGACATAAATAGCGATTATGCAGAAGGTCTTTTCATTTTCCTCTGAATTAAGCATTCCAGCAGCCTGTAAATATCGAAGAGGATATCTCATACGGAATTGCGGAAGGCAGTATTTTTTAGCCGGACTAAATTGCTTGAATCCAATCAAAGCCAACCTTGCCTTGCACTATCGCAGGATGCTGCATCAACCATTGGCATCGCTTGACTAAGACATCCTCTAAAGCATCAAGATTGTCAAACACTTGATTAGCGACAGCTTCGCGCAGTAATGACCAGACACATTCAGTGGGTTGCAGTTGGGGTGTATAGGGCAATAGCGGGTAGAAGAAAATGCCTGGGGGCACCTGAAGTTTCTGGCTCATATGCCACGCGGCTTGGTCAACCAGTAGAATGATCAACTGCTGCCGATGGGGATTGACCTGAGCCGCAAACAACTCTAACGCCATCTGCATCATGGAGACATTGGCACGGGGCAATAATAGGAAGTAACTCGCTCCAGTCTCAGGATGGACAAAACCATAGGTGTAGACCCATTGATAGCGGCGACAATGATGCGCCGATGGGCGTTCTCCTACGGGTGCCCATACCCGCCTGACAATTGGTTGCAAGCCTAATCGAGCTTCGTCTTCCGCCCAAATTGCAATCTCCCGATTGGGAAACAACGATCGCAACCACGCCACATGACCTGCCAATCCTGCTTTGAACTCTGCTTGCTGCTCAAGGGTTGCGCTTTGATGATGCACCGGACGCGGCACCTGCAAGCTGAACCCCAACCGTCGCAGATATTTCCATGCTGTTGAGGGGTGTAAGCAAATGCCAAAGTAGGTTTCGATGTATTCCCCGACTTTCGGTCCGCTCCAGAGTCCACCATCCTCAGGCGGACTCTGTAAGCGTTGCTGCAATAGCTGTTGTTGATCATCACTTAAAGCCAGACGATTGCCTCCAGGGTTCAAGCGCTGACGATTCACCAGTCCGACTGCACCCTCGGCGTTGTAGCGACGGGCGATTTTTCGCACTCCACTACAACTGAGTCCACAAATTTCAGCGGTTTGTTCAATGCTCATCGGAGTCTTTGGATGACTGAGCAATCGAATCACCAACCAACGGTTCTTCTCGCCAGCATCTTGGCACTGAATATACTGTTGAGTTAGATCTGCGTAGTCTAGATGAGGGCTAATTTGAGTGCGGGGTCGAGGCATTGCCAGAGTACCTTTTTCATCTTGCTAAATGATACTCCCCTACTCAATTCCGTATCACTCTCTTCTAAGCTCGGCACATCGATTGAAAAAAGTCCTCACGTCGAGCCAGCCGATTCGCAAAAAAAACGTTTAGCCCGCCCTTGATTTTGGTAGAAAACACTATAATTAAGAGGTTCTGGCTGATAGGTGCTATTGCTGTGTTTACGACCACTCGACCCAACTTTAATGCTCAGGCAACTGATTTTTTTCCCCGCGACCTGTTTTCTGCAATTGCTGCCCTGAAGCAAGAACTCAACGCTGTCATTTTGGCGCACTACTATCAAGATCCAGATATTCAAGATATTGCCGACTACATTGGCGATTCTCTGGGGCTTTCACGGCAAGCCGCCGACACCCGTGCAGCAGTGATCGTGTTTGCCGGGGTTCATTTTATGGCAGAAACTGCAAAAATTTTGAATCCACAGAAGCAGGTGTTGCTGCCCGATTTGGATGCGGGCTGTTCGCTTGCTGATAGTTGCCCGCCCGCAGAATTCGCCCAATTTAAGGCTGCGCATCCCAAACATTTGGTAATTTCTTACATAAACTGCACGGCAGAGATTAAAGCGCTCAGTGACATTATCTGCACGAGTTCCAACGCGGTATCAATTGTTCGCCAACTGCCCGAAGACCAGCCGATTATCTTTGCGCCCGATCGCAACTTAGGTAAATATGTGATGGAGCAAACGGGGCGGCAAATGGTGCTGTGGCAAGGAAGCTGTATGGTGCATGAAACCTTTTCAGAAAAAAAGATGGTGCAGTTAAAGGTGCAGTATCCCACCGCTGAAGCGATCGCCCATCCCGAATGTGAACCTGCTGTTTTGCGCCATGCCAGCTACATCGGCTCAACCACGGCTTTGCTCAACTATGTGCAGCAAAGCACCAGCACCGAATTCATTGTGGCAACAGAACCCGGCATCATTCACCAGATGCAAAAGGTTGAACCCACCAAAAAATTTATTCCGGCACCGCCAATGAATAACTGCGCCTGCAATGAATGCCCTCATATGCGCTTAAATACCCTAGAAAAACTATATTTGTGTATGAAAAACCGCACTCCCGAAATCACTCTTTCTGAAGAAATTCAAACTGCGGCACTGCAACCGATGCAACGAATGTTGGAGATGAGCCGTTAGGGAATGACTTTAGACGTTGGAAAAATTTATAAATCCGGCTCCAGCCTCATCGCTTGATACAAACTTCACTACTTTGCCACGTTTGTTAAGAACTCGAAGCAAATTCAAAAAGTTTTATGTTCTAGTTCAAAACAAGGGAATACTTGGAAGGAGTATTTTTGGTAGTGTTTTCTCAAGGGAGGTTGAGCTTGAGCCAAATTGGATTAGTTGCCATTGGACGCAACGAGGGCGATCGCCTGCGTCAGTGTTTACAGTCAGCCGTGGGTAGCATAGATCGAATGGTGTATGTCGATTCAGGTTCTACGGATGGGAGCGTCGCTCTAGCGCGATCGCTTGGAGTCGAAGTGGTTGAACTGAATCTATCGATTCCGTTTACTGCGGCGCGCGCCCGTAACGCGGGACTTGCCCGACTTATAGAGCTTGAACCTCACATTCAATATGTTCAATTTGTAGATGGTGACTGTGAAATTGTTTCCACTTGGCTCAGTCACGCCCAACAAGTCTTAGAAGCTCATCCCGAAGTCGTGGTCGTTTGTGGACGGCGGCGCGAACGCTTTCCTAACGCCTCTATTTATAACCGCCTTTGCGACATCGAATGGGATACGCCCATTGGAGACGCTAAAGCCTGCGGTGGAGACGCTTTGATGCGTGTCTCGGCGCTGCAAGCAGTGAATGGATACAACCCTGACCTGATTGCGGGCGAAGAACCCGAAATGTGTGTTCGCTTGCGGCAGAACGGTGGCAAGATCTTGCGGATAGACTGTGAAATGACGCTGCATGATGCTCAAATTACGCATTTTGGGCAATGGTGGAAGCGATCTGTGCGAGCAGGACACGCATTTGCAGAAGGGGCATGGCTGCATGGCGCACCCCCCGAAAAACACTGGGTCAAAGAAACTCGCAGTATCAAACTCTGGGGAATTGGAGTTCCGCTTATGATTCTGTCAACCGCTTGGCTGACAAAAGGGTTGAGTTTAATATTGTTAAGCGGCTACGGCTTAATGGCTTACCGAGTGTATCAGCATGCTCGTCGGTCGGGGTACTCTAACCCCCACGCTCGCTTATTTGCCCTATCTTGCACCTTGGCAAAATTTCCACAGGCTCAAGGGTTACTCCGGTTTTATTGGGGCAAGCTGTTCAAAAAACCCTCCCGGTTGATTGAATACAACGCCGGAGAGTCTGGCAATCTAGCTTAGGAATAAACTCTATGCGTTTTAGTCATGCCGGCTACTGAGAACTCTAGTTGAACTGCGATCGTCACACCATCACACAAACTGCTATGTCTACTATTCAAAACAGTCAGGTTCACATTCTCAACGTCTCTTTCGACAATCTTTCCCTCAAAGAGTTGTTAGAGCAGCTTCATCAAGGGGTTGTGTTTACGCCGAATGTTGATCACTTAATGAAGTTGCAGCACGACGAAGAATTCTTCAAAACCTATGTGGATGCAGATTACCGAGTGTGCGATAGCCAGGTTTTGATGTACTCGGCTTCACTTTTAGGCACGCCCCTCAAAG
Organism: Leptolyngbyaceae cyanobacterium; assembly: GCA_041752515.1. Lineage (GTDB taxonomy): Bacteria > Cyanobacteriota > Cyanobacteriia > Leptolyngbyales > Leptolyngbyaceae > ULC077BIN1. Next base: position 44,802 of record JBGSWI010000031.1, read on the forward strand.
AAAAGATCTCTGGCTCAGACTTGTTCCCGGCATTTTGTAAGTTTCATCAACATCATGATGCGGTGACCATCTTTTTATTAGGCGGCAAAACAGGGGTCGCCGATCGCGCCCAAACCAAAATCAACCAAAAAATTGGTCGCGAAATTGTCATCGGGGCCCATTCTCCTTCCTTTGGTTTTGAAAAAAGTGAACAGGAATGTTTAGAACTGATTGAGAGGGTCAACGACTCGAAGGCAACCGTGCTCGCCGTTGGAGTGGGCGCACCCAAGCAAGAAAAATGGATTCACAAGTATCGAGATAAATTTACCCATGTCAAAATCTTTTTGGCGATCGGGGCAACGATTGACTTTGAAGCAGGAACCCTTCAGCGGGCACCCAAGTGGATGAGCCAACTTGGGCTAGAATCTTTATTCCGCATTTACTCCGATCCTAAGCGGCTGTGGAAACGTTATCTGGTAGAAGATCTCCCGTTTTTCTGGTTGCTAATTCGACAAAAGCTGGGGATGTATAAACCCCCCGCCTTTTCGCGGTATGAAATTGTTAGCCCTAGATGAATTTTGTGGATGCGATCGCACTCATATTGCAGTCATTTTGACAGACAGGAACAAGCTCAAACCCTGTGGAGAGGTTTTCATTTGAGCTAAATGAAATATCATCTAGATTGATGTTAGTGAGACTCCTATGAGTGCCAATGCTGCCCGTCGGTATATGCTGCTCTCGATCGCGGCTGCAATTTTGACCATTGGGTTGAAAACGGGTGCCTATCTATTAACGGGTTCTGTGGGGCTGCTCTCAGATGCGATGGAGTCGGGGGTGAACTTGGTGGCGGCGATCGTGGCGTTTTGGGCGCTCTCCTATGCCGCGCAGCCTGCCGATGATGAGCATCCGTTTGGGCATACAAAAGCGGAGTATTTTTCCAGCGGTATCGAAAGCGTTTTGATCGTAATTGCGGCAATTAGCATTGCGATCGCAGCATGGGGGAGGCTATTCAACCCCCAGCCAATTGAACAAATTGGGCTAGGATTAGCATTATCTTTTGTGGCTACTGGACTCAACGGCGGCGTTGCCTTGATTTTGCTCAGTGCCGGAAAACGGTTGCGCTCCATTACCCTGCGTGCCGATGCTCATCACTTGCTCACCGACGTTTGGACTTCTTTTGGCGTGGCGATCGCCATTTTGCTAGTCAAGCTGACAGGCTGGTTGATTCTCGATCCGATCATTGCTCTATTGGTCGCGGCAAATATCGTTTGGGTAGGGTTTCGACTCTTGCAAGAAACGAGCGCCGGATTAATGGACAGCGCCGTTTCGATCGCTGACCAAACCCAAATCTTGGAAATTTTGGCACCTTACAAGCAGCAAGGCATTTTATTTCACGCGCTGAAAACCCGTAGTGCGGGTTCCCGCAGCTTCGTCACTCTTCATGTATTGGTGCCGGGTAGTTGGAGCGTCTACATCGGACATGATCTCTGCGAGGGAATTGAACTGGCAATCATTCGGGCATTGCCCGGAACCTATGTGATGACTCATCTAGAACCTCAAGAAGATGCTAAGTCTTGGCTGGATCAAGATCTTGATCGCGATCCCCAAGGACTTGATCCCATCGCTCCTTAGCGTCCTGCTAGGGGGCTTTGCGGTAAATGGCACAAAGCCGACTGGGCTTGAAAATCTTGGCTTTGAACATAAAATTGGGCGGCACATTGATGATCAAATGATCGGTGGAAGCGTGGAAGGGTTCAAATTCAGCAGGCATTCCTTTGGGCGTGGCGGTCGTGTAGGGAACGGGCTGAAACAAAAGCTGGGTAAACTCAACTGATGAACAGCTAGCCGTTTGGGCGATTTCTTGCAAAAAGGGTTCCGCCGTCAAAAAACCAAACAAGGTTGCTTTAGCATCGGGTTCTAAAGAAAAGCTGCTGTCGAAATGCTCAATGATTTTAAGCGCCATAGGAAAACTAAGAGTTATTGATTTGGACTGGGTGGAGGGGTCGTTTCGGGCAGGGTTTGCCCCAGTCGGGGCTCGGTGCCTGCCATTAGCCGCTGAATATTGGTGCGGTGCCGCCAGATTACGTAAACGCCGCCTGCAATGCCAAATAGAAGGTAGGGCACAGGTTGAGCCGTCGCCACCATTAGCCCAGAAACCGCGATCGCGCCCATAATTGAGCTAATCGACACGATCCGCGTCACGCCCAAAACTGCCAAAAATACCGCCAGCGTTCCCAACCCCACCATCCAGTTCAGCGCCAACAACACGCCTAAACTGGTTGCTACGGATTTTCCTCCGGTGAAGTTGAGAAATAACGATTTACTGTGACCCAATAGCGCCAGCATTCCTGCCAAAGTAATAATCCAGGGCAACCACACTGCTAGATCAACCGTGATGGGAATCAACGGCTGGACAAATTCGGAGGGATAGAGCCAGCGAACTAGGGCGATCGCGGCTGACCCTTTAAGAATATCCACCAGCAGCACAATCAGCGCAGGCAGTTTGCCAACGGTTCGCAAAACATTCGTCGCCCCCGTGGAGCCAGATCCCTGCTCTCGAATATCAAACCCTTTGACCGACCGACCCGCCCAATAGCCACTGGGCAGTGATCCTAGCAGGTAGGCAATTAGCAAAAATAAACCGTTGAGCGTCAGCCAAAGAAACATAGGAAGGTTGGAGTTAGGAGCGTTTTTCTGAAGAAAACTTACCCGATATTATCCCGTTCTGGCTCCGAGTTCCTAACCCTCGCTATTAAATTTAGTAGTTAGTAGCTAGGGGACTGGGGATTGGGGACAAAGGCTAGCCAGAGTGGATATTGCAGCAGGGTCAGATCAATTTGTTCTTCGGTTTCGTCGATGACCACCAGGGGGAGCAAGCCATCTTTGACGATGCGATCGGCTTTTTGAGACAGCACGAAGGGATCTTCAAACAAGGCGGCACCGCGATCGGGTCCAAAATCGCTGCGAGTAATGCCCAAACAGTCCTGTAAGCCTCTGCGCCATTCGCCCAGCCGCTCAGGAGAATCGGCTAAGACTAACGTGGTCTGGCGATCGCCGTATAGCTCTTGCAACACCGAAATAATCGCAGAAGCAACCAGAATATTTTGCAGCCGACTGCCCATCGTCCGCAGGGCACCCCGTCCACCTTGGGTAAAAAACCAGTTAGAAACGCGCTCTGCATGAATCGGCTCAAAGGTGCGTCGTAGCTGCCAAGGCAAACCGTAATAATCTGGGCGACTGCGGTATTGATCAATTAAACTACGAATTTTTTTCGTTTGACTTTGAAAGCTCTCATCGGCAAATTTGGGCGTAGGGGTTTGGGGTGTCACCGCTGCTACGGCAATGGGGATGGGAGGCTTTTCCGGTTCTTTGAACTTGGTTAGCTCTAGCTGATCGGCGGCAAGCGCTAAATCTTGGAGGCTGCCAACCAGGTATTCCTTAAAGCTTTGTACCCGAATGGCGAGGTCTTGAGAGGTTCCGGCAAACGTGGTTCGCATTTCAGCCCGAATTCGCTCTTGACGGCGCTCTAGCTGCTCCACGGTAATTTGCAAATCTCGCTTCCGCTGTTCCAGGTCTTTCAAGCCTGCTTGGAGCAATGACGCGATCGCCCCTTGAGTGGCGGTCATCTGTCCTTGCAACTCAGACTGGGTGGCTTGTAGCTGAGCAATATTTTGCTGCAACGCTTTTTCCTGCCGCTGCAACGCTGCGATCCGCTGCTCCAAATCTACCGGGGCAACTCCACCAAACGGCACTTTTGCAACCACAGTATTTTCAGAAATCGCCGCTCCAGCCGTTTCAGTCCCTTCAGGTAAAGCGGTGACTTCTTCATCAATCAGCGATCGCAGAGAGGCTTCTTGAATCCCCAGTGATTCTTCGGTTTTTGCAGGGTCAAGGGGGAATTCATTGGGAGTCATAGCCAGTTTATGGGGGAGTAAAGGAAAAAACAAAGGTTAAAGAGTCGCGCTAGGAAATGCGAGGACAGCGGGCTTCCAGGCAGGTTTGTAACATTTTAGGGTCAAACAAGACTGGCAGAAAGTGAATGCTGTTGATTTCTTTAAAGTAAAACAAGATGGGAACCGGAGTCCAAAAAATGCGCCAGTTTTGCCACTCTTGATAGGGAAAACGCCGGATCAAGCTTTCGCCCCGATAAATATCTAAATCAGAGGGGGTGAACCGCAGCCTTAAAGTAGCCGCCTGAATAAACAGAAATAGCCCAAAAACGGCGATCGCGCCACTGACCCAAACCTGCACCCAAAGCAGCGGTAGCGCTAAAAGCACCAAACCAATGGGCACCCAAAAATTGGGTAAGAGTTCAACCGTTTGATTAGAGATTGGAGAAGGAACAGTCGTCACGATAATCACAATTTATGGAGATTGACTCTTTTATTGTATGGGGTCACCCAGATGTCAGCCGTCAGAAGATCGCCCAGTTACATTCCAGTAATTGTAGAGGTGCCCAAGCCCTGAAACATCACCCAAGATAAGAGAAAATCGCTAATAAAAATCGCCAGCAGAGAAGTAACTACAGCGGTCGTAGTGGATTGCCCCACGCCTTTCGCTCCTCCCGTAGTCGTTAGCCCCCAGCTACAGCCAATCACTGCGATCATTGCCCCAAAAACGAGCGATTTAATTGGGGCACTAAAGAGATCCCATAGCTTAAGAAAATTTTGAATTGACTCTAAAAATAGGGTCTGCGAAATCCCGTATACATTGGTTGCCACCAGATAGCCACTGCCCAAGCCGATAAATAACGAAAAAACCGTCAGCAGGGGCAACATGATGCAGCAAGCCAACACCCGTGGAATCACCAAATACTCGATCGGGTCTGTTTTGAGGACATATAGCGCATCAATTTGCTCGCTAACGCGCATAGTTCCTAGTTCGGCTGCAAACGCTGACCCCACCCGACCTGCCACCACGACGGCGGTGAGCACGGGCGACAACTCACGGCTAAGCGCGATCGCCAACACCCCGCCCACCGCACTTTCTGCACCTAAGTTAATAAATTCTCTAGAGACCTGAATGGTGAAAACTAAGCCGATGCAAATAGCAGTCATCAACACAATTAACAAAGAAGCAGGACCCGCGATCGCCATTTGCTCTAGCGTGTTGCGCCGATGAATCCGCCCTGTAAACAGGCGAACAACGACTTGCCCACCGAGCAAGATCGCCGCCAAAAGCCGTTGACTCCAAATCCTTAAACTAGAAATAGACCCTGTTTCACTCACCGAAAGGACTGAGCTAATAACCTCCTGTCAGAATAGCTGAATTATGACGCAGTGAGGATAGGGATCGTTTAAATTTGCGGTTTAGATGGGGCGATCGCAGTGCCAGTTCCAACGCCAGAATACCGCCCAGTAACCAGCCTAAAGCTAGGGATCGCTCAATTTTTAGGCGCTCTCATAGCCCATCTAAATCGGCAAGAGGATCAGTCATAACAAATTCAGCATTCGTTTGGCTGTTGCCATAGCCACACAAATCTGGGGCGATCGTTGTGTAGCGTTGGGAAAGATGCTGGGTGAACACTGCCATGCTGCTGCCCATGCCGGGATGCCCATGCAGACACAGGATGGGTATCCCTCTCCTTGAACTGAGACCTGTAAATCCACTCTGGTGTGATGCGTTATGGTTACGCTTCATTGATCCTATCGAAATCAACTCACTTTCATCTTGAGTGGTTGAGAGAACTCTTAAATCAGATAGAAATGCTTCATCGTTCGTTGTTGCAGAAGCTTGCAAAGGAAGTAGAAGGAAAACAGCAGCTAGAAAAGTAATAGCTAAACGAATTAGTTTCACAACTTTAGTCAAGGCACATCGCGCCTAGTGTGCTCCCATACTTCTATTCATACCAATTTAAACAGAGGATGCGACAGATCGGAGCTTGAAACCGTAGCTGAGTAAACTTCTACAGTTAAAAACTCAAAATATCTCCTTCGGAGACGCTACGCGAACAAAATTCAAAACGACATCGCTACCATGACTCTTGCATAAAAAACAGAGCGAGTATAAAGACTCGCTCTGTTTTTGGTAAATAACCTAAGCTTAGCTTTAGTAGCGGTAGCCGCTGCCGCTGCCGCCGCTGGTGTTGCCAGTGGTGCCGGGTTTGTGAACGATGAAGCTCATCACTTGGCACTGTTTGATGTTGTCGAATGCAACGACGCGAATGTAGCAATTGCCATATTCCGAGCGGCACTGTTGGACTTCATTCAGCACTTCTTGAGGAGAAGAGCAACCAAACATGGGCAATTTCCACAGAGTCCAGTAGTAGGTTTCTGCATTGGAGTCTTCGTTAAACTCAACCGCAGGATGGAACCCTTGGTCAATGGTGTATTGAATTTGACGAGCAATTTGAGCATCCGTCAGCGGAGGCAAGTAAGAAAAAGTTTCGTAGCGCCGCTCTTTTGGGAGAGTCTTCATGAAAGTCCTCGGTAATGTCTAAAGGGTTAGGGTTGAAATCAACAGGTTTTAGCAATTGGCTAATAGCTGTCGGTTTGATAGCCAGATTCCTGTTCAGGCTGTTCGGCTTGTTCAGGATGACTTGCGGAGGCAGACGAATCGGTTCGTGTCATCCGTTCCAACTGTTGAGTCCGCTGCTGTAAGTTGGCTTGTTGAATTCCCGTGCGGATCATTTCCGGTAGATAATCTGCCATTTCTTCAACAATGTGTTCTCGCACCGTTAGTAAGCGAAACGCGATCCGCTGCTCTTCTTGAAAAAGCGCTGTCAGGTAAGCTTCGCTGTCTTGAATGCTGACTTGATGAGAAAACTGGCGGAGCCAGTAAGCCCGTTTCGGTTCAGTTTCATCTAACTGGGCAATCACCACTCGCAACGCCTGATAAGTCACGTAGCTAATCAGGGTTTTGGTTGTATCTTTCGCAATTTGCTTGAGATCCATAAATCAGAAAGTTTTGAATTTTAAGTTTTGAATTTTGAGTTAAGGTTCAACGTTGACTATCAACATTCTGCTCAAAGAAACCGGAAACCAGAAATCAGGCTTCACACAGGGAGAACTCAATGCTTCAAACGTTTTTGCAACTCAAAACTCAAAACTCATCACTCAGAACTTACCCTTAGATCGTGTCTTGCGCTTCAAACTCAAACTTGATTTCCTTCCATAGTTCGCAAGCGGTTGCCAACTCAGGAGACCAGCGGCACGCTTCACGGATGATGTCGCCGCCTTCGCGCATGAGGTCGCGACCTTCGTTCCGAGCTTGAACGCAGGCTTCTAGGGCAACGCGGTTTGCAGTTGCACCGGGAGCATTACCCCAAGGGTGACCCAGGGTGCCGCCGCCGAATTGCAGGACGGAATCATCACCGAAGATTTCCACTAAGGCAGGCATATGCCATACGTGAATACCGCCGGAAGCAACCGCCATGACACCCGGCATGGATGCCCAGTCTTGGGTGAAGTAAATCCCACGCGAACGATCTTGCTCAATGTAGTTTTCACGCAGAAGGTCAACAAAGCCCATGGTGATGGCTTTGTCGCCTTCTAACTTACCGACGACGGTGCCCGTGTGAATGTGGTCACCACCAGACATGCGTAGGGCTTTTGCCAAAACCCGAAAGTGGATGCCATGATTCTTTTGGCGATCGATAACAGCGTGCATGGCGCGGTGAATGTGTAGCAGGACTCCATTGGCACGACACCATTTTGACAAGGTTGTGTTGGCGGTAAAGCCAGCGGTCAAGTAGTCATGCATGATGATGGGCATTTTGAGTTCTTTGGCGTACTCAGCCCGTTCCAGCATTTCTTCGCAGGTAGGAGCGGTGACGTTCAGGTAGTGACCTTTGATTTCACCGGTTTCAGCTTGAGCTTTATGAATCGCATCGGCTACAAACAGGAAGCGATCGCGCCAACGTTGGAAGGGAGCCGAGTTGATGTTTTCATCATCCTTGGTAAAGTCCAAGCCGCCGCGCAGGCATTCATAAACCGCACGACCATAGTTCTTCGCCGACAGACCCAGCTTAGGTTTGATGGTACAGCCCAACAACGGACGACCATATTTGTTGATTTTGTCGCGCTCTACTTGAATTCCGTGGGGAGGACCTTGGAAGGTTTTCAGGTAGGCAACGGGAAGCCGCAAATCTTCTAGGCGCAAAGCTTTCAGCGCTTTGAACCCAAACACGTTACCCACGATTGAGGTAAACAGGTTGGTTACAGAACCTTCTTCAAACAAATCTAAAGGATAGGCAATGTAAGCAATGAACTGATTATCTTCACCGGGAACAGGTTCGATGTCGTAGCAGCGACCTTTGTAGCGATCGAGGTCAGTTAGCAAATCAGTCCAAACTGTCGTCCAGGTTCCGGTAGAAGACTCAGCCGCTACAGCAGCGGCGGCTTCTTCGTAAGGAACTCCAGGCTGAGGTGTGACCCGAAATGCTGCCAAGATGTCCGTATCCTTGGGCGTGTAGTCTGGGGTGTAGTACGTCAAGCGGTAATCCTGTACCCCAGCTTTATACCCAGTTTTTGCCTGGGTTCTAGTTTGCGCGTAAGACATAAATCTCCCTTCCTGTAATCTAAATCTAAAAAACCTTGCGACTCTCTTATATTGAGAAGCCACCCTACAAATTACGAAACGCCAAGAAAACCGGACATCACTGAGTGAATTCTTGGCACTTACCCGAATGTAGCTAGAGAAATAACCGACTAAAACTCTAGAAAACCCTAGAGCAAATGGTTCAAACTCAATGCGTTTAATGCGTATGGATGCATCTTGATTGAATCATATCAGCATTCAGATCACTTAAGATAAGCCCAACTTTAGTTCTTCTGTTTAGTTAGATAAACAATAGTTATAAAAAAAGTACTAAGTTAACATCACGTGAAGAATAGATTGCGTGAAGAATAGATTCTAAGAGTTTCAGAAACGCGTAGCAGTATGTGGTGTTTGGCAGAAATCTTATTTGCTCAACCAAAGCAAGCCGATCGCCGGATGTATGCTTGTGAGTCGTGCAATGTGCTGCTTCAGGCAAATTCTGCTGATGAGGCTGAGCGTTTGGGGCGATTAAGAGTTGCCGTGGAAAATCGTGCAGCCGCAGCGATCGCCTTTTTCGAGACCATATCAGAAGTTGCTTCAGTCATGCCTGATTGTGCAACGGAGAGCATTTGTCAATACGGTTTGGAGTAACCAGCAGGAAGCAAAATGAATTGCAACCCAAAAAGCCTCAGAACTGTCAGTTCTGAGGCTTTTTGATAGGCGCACCCTTGAGGACTTGAACCCCAGACATCAGGTTTTGGAAACCTAAAACAACTACTTCTGCGTAGGGCTTTCAGCCTCTCCTACCAATTTCTACCCCAATCCCCAAATTTTTGGGCGGTCTTAGGACAGTTTGGGTCTTTAATTCCAGTTGCTCTTGGCGGTTCACGAGTACCAAAGCAAGCTGACGAGAACTTTTGCCCGCGATCGCCCCATTCCTAGACCTTCTACCCGTCCTTAAATTAAGCTAAAAATTAAGCTAAGTTGCTTTGCTTCAATGCTGCCTTAGTCTGCTTTTTCCCCATTTCTTCGCAAGGTCAGAGTAAAGCTCCACCCACTCTAGCCGAAACCCAAAAGCAGCCCAAACCAGGTTTGCCGAGTTAATAAAACTGCCACTTTTCACTCATCGTTTACAGGAAAGGGAGGGCTGGGGAACCCTTAGAGCTTATCCGCTTTAGCCGTGGGATGTAGAAGGGGTTCGGTGCGAGGCTGTCAAGCCTCAGAGTCATCAATCCTTTAGTCGCCGTTGTAGAGAGCGGAGAGTTCTCTCAAGACATCAGTTTGATTCCTTGCCGATTGTTCACAGTATTGTTTTAGCAAATCTTTCTCCTCCTGCGTGACACGAAAAGTCACGAATATTTCTGGCTTCGACACAATCAAACTACCTC
>JBGSWI010000032.1:0-72792 GCA_041752515.1 Leptolyngbyaceae cyanobacterium
CATGGGCGTGATCCGGTTTTCGCCCTGCGCTGGAATCCATTGCACCTCGGCGATCGCCTTCAACGCTTCATCCCGAAAGCCTTCTACCGAGGCAAACCATTGTTCCGTTGCCCGAAAAATGGTTGGCTTTTTGGTGCGCCAATCGTAGGGATATTTATGTAGATAGGGTTCTTCTTTCAGCAGCGATCCCGCTTCCCGCAACGCCTCGATCACGGCGCTGTTGCCATCACCCAGCACGTTTAATCCTGCAAAAACTCCAGCTTCCTCAGTAAAGTTGCCGTTATCATCCACAGGCGACAGGATCGGCAAGCCGTAGCGCAATCCCACCTGATAGTCTTCTTGACCGTGCCCTGGAGCGGTATGCACTAAGCCCGTCCCCGACTCAGTAGTGACATAATCGCCACCGATTAATATTTCACTGTGGCGGTCGAATAAGGGATGACGATAGGTGAGATGCTCCAAGGTTTTGCCCATTGCCGAAGCTTGCGGGGTCAATTTCGTGCCAAGGGTTTCAGAGAGGCGATCGACCAAATCTTGGGCAACCAGCCAATATTTGAACCGTCCCGGCGAGTTTTCACCGACTTCCACCACAGCATAAACCAGGTCTGAATTGACACTCACGCCTAAGTTTGCCGGGATTGTCCAGGGTGTAGTTGTCCAGATGGCAACGCCGAGTTCACCCAAAAATGGATCGAATGGCGTTTGCAGTGCCGCTGGCAAACTGGTGACTTCAAATGCAGCGTAGAGCGATCGCGAGGTGTGTCCTTCGGGATACTCTAGTTCGGCTTCTGCCAACGCGGTCTTAGAACTAGGACTCCAATGGACGGGCTTAAATCCTCGATAGACGTAGCCATTTAGCACCATCTGCCCAAACACGCCAATTTGCGCCGCTTCATACTCAGGTTTAAGCGTCAGGTAAGGATTTTCCCAATCGCCCCACACGCCATAGCGCTGGAAACTAGCAGATTGTTCGTCCACGGTTTTCAACGCAAACTCTTTTGCTTTTTGCCGCAGTTGCAATGGAGTCAGCGATCGCCGTTCCTCCTGCTTCATTCCTTGCAGCACTTTTAGTTCGATCGGCAACCCATGACAATCCCAACCGGGCACGTAGCGCACCTTGCGCCCTTGCAATAGCTGATATTTGTTGATAATATCCTTCAAAATTTTGTTCATGGCGTGCCCCATGTGCAGCGATCCATTCGCGTAGGGCGGACCATCATGCAGCACAAACACCTCACCGGGATTATCCTGCGACAGGCGATCGTAAATCTGGTGTTCTGCCCAAAACTCCTGAATCTCAGGCTCCCGCTTCACGGCATTCGCCCGCATATCAAAGCTCGTTTTTGGCAGATTAACAGTGTCTTTATACGATCCGGGTTCAGTTACAGCCATGATTTAGATGAGTTTTTTGAAGGAATATAGGCGCTTGTAGTATTTGTAGTATAACAAGTCTGCCCAATGAGCGATGTGTAGCCATTATCTTGGACAATGCCCACAGGCTTCAAGTTTATCAAGCCTGCTCATAAAGTTAGCCGGAGAAGACATTTGAAAGTCAAGGAGATTATCAGGCGACTGGAGGAAGATGGTTGGTATTTGGCTCGAACGAAGGGAAGCCATCGCCAGTAAAATCATCCGACTAAACCAGGGACTGTCACCATCCCTGGAAAATTGTCTAAAGATTTGGCAATTGGTACGCTTAAACGTATTCTGCGGCAGGCACAACTGGAGGATGAAGCATGAAAAAATACGCAGTGGTGATTGAAGCAGCAGACGGCAACTATTCAGCTTACGTCCCAGATTTACCTGGATGTGTAGCGGTGGGAGACACAGTAGACGAGGTTGAGGAGATGATTCGAGAGGCGATCGCCTTTCATCTCGAAGGAATGCAGTTGAATGGTGAGAACATTCCCCAACCTTCCAGCATATATCAATACGTTGAAATCCCTGATGTCGCGTAATATGACACCCGACGAGATTCAGCAGCAACTAGAGCGCATTAGGCAGGGTGGAAGGGAGCGTGATGAAGCGCTATGCAATATTGCTGAATCTGGTGATCCTAAAGCAATCACTGCAATGCTAGAAGTTTTGGATGAACTCAATACAGAGCTTGGCGAAATTGAAGCCTGCACAGTTGTTTGTGCTTTGCTAGAGAATCTTCAAACAACACTGCCAGTAATACTCGACTACTTAGAGCGATCGCCTCTTTCAACAATGGGGAAGGACTGCGCCTACATTTTGGGAGACATTGCTGGTCTGGGACGTAGAGAACCAGATCCCCGAATTGTCCCGGCTTTGGTTAAAGCGGGTGAAATTGCTTTAGATGAGGACGGAATTACAGGGCTTGAGACTCATAGAAGTACATTATTATCCACCGTCATTTATGCTTTACGGCAATGTTTGTATTACGGAACAGCGCTTGCAGCCCAACCATTTTTAATCTCTTTACTTCTCCAATCAGTTGAAATTAAGGGAGATTTGGATGGCTTCAATTTCCTTCAATTACTAGAGACGCTGTACGCAAATGATAAAGACTATTTGCTTCCAAAATTGAATGAGATTTTGAGCAGCATTTCATCAGAGTGTGAGTTGGCAGAAACAATCAACGAGTTTATAGCCTGCAAGAGAACTGGAGATGAATATTGGTAGGTGACAAAGGTTTACTTCACTCAGCAGCTATTCCCCTCAACCTTGCCAAACTCTTCTGCCAGAATTGTTTGGATTTCTGTGGCTTCCTCGTTGCTGAGAATACCTACAAATTTTGCTAGGGGACGGATAGATTGAGCGTCGGACTCGATCGCTTGCCACCCATTTTCATCTTCACACCATTGGCTGGAGCAAGGGTAACTCCTCGGCGGCGGGGATATTCGGGTTTGGTGTCCGCCAGCGCCAAGTCGTAGCGCGTCAGAATGGTGGACAGTACCAGCTTCAGTTCTAGTTGGGCGAGGGCTTCGCCAATGCAGCGCCGCACACCGCCGCCGAAGGGCAAAAACTCATAGGGAGAATATTGCCGTTCTAAAAAGCGTTCTGGTTTGAAAAGATGCGGCTCTGGATAAAGGTCTTCGCGATGATGGGTCAGGTAAATGCAGCCGACGACGGCGATACCGGGTTCCAGCGGATAGCCGAGGAGTTCCGTGGATTCTTGCACCACCCTGGGAAAGGTGAGCATGGCAACGGGATAAATGCGGAGGGTTTCGTTGCAGACGGCGGAGAGATAAGGCAGCTTGACGATGCTCATGGGGTCTGACAAATCGGCGGACTGTAGCTCATGCCGCAATTTTTCTCGAATGTCTGGATGATGATGAATCCAGTAGAGTGCCCACGATAGGGCGGTGGCAGTGGTTTCATGTCCGGCAAACATTAGGGTGGCGAGTTCATCCCGCAGTTCTTGGTCGGTCATGGGTTGCCCCAAATCATCGATCGCCGCCATCATCAGCGACAGAATATCCACGCGGTTTGATTGGGGCTGAGTCCGCCGATCGCGAATTTCTGCATAAATCAAATCATCCATCTGCTGGCGATCGCGCAAAAACTTACCCCAAGGACTCCATGCGCCCAAATCTTGTTGCAGCGCCGGAAAAAAGAGTGGACTCGAAGACAGCGGCGACGCAAACACCTCCGTCAATTTGGTCAGGCTGGTTTTAAGTTCATGGCTGCGTTCCCCTTCAAATACCCCATACACCGCTTGCAAAATCACCTGCAACGAAATGTCCTGCATCGCAGTCCGGGCTGAGAAGGTTGTACCGGCTGGAATTTTGTCTAAAGTCTTTTCGGTCAAATCGCAGATCAGTTGGCTATAGGTGCGAATGCGATCGCCATGAAACGAGGGCATCAACATTTGCCTGCGGCGTTTGTGGCGATCGCCATCAATCAAAATCACCGAATAATCACCCAGCAATGGAGTCAAAATTCGATTCAAACCACCCAATGCCGCATAGGTTTTGCGATCGTTTGTGAGAATTTCCTGAATGCCTGCCGACGTATTCACAAACACCAAATTATTGCCAAAGCCGATAATCCCCGCCGAAAAAATATCGGGATGCTGGCGAACCGCGACTTTCATATAGCTAATGGGGTCAGCGACCCATTGGAGTTGCTGCAACAGGCGTGGCGTAGATAAAAGATTAGGAGTTGAGAGAGGGGTGTTCATGGGGATTTAGGGGCTAAGGTCAATACACAGTTCCGTAGATTTATCATGAGCGATTTACACCGCGATCGCTAGGTGGAGAGTTCGTAATTTGGCAAGTACAGCGTACAAAAATTGACACTCTCTAATCTGTAATCCCCCGCACTCAAAACTCAAAATATCTCCTGCGGAGACGCTACGCGTTGGCAAAGCCAGTCCGAAGGACTTACAAAACTCAAAACTCAAAATATCTCCTACGGAGACGCTACGCGTGGGCAAAGCCAGTCCGAAGGACTTACAAAACTCAAAACTCAAAACTCAAAACTTTCCCTATTCCCTATTCTCCATGCAGCACTAGCTGAGCGATCGCCGTTGGCGTGAGTTCTTGCACATTTGAGAAAACGACATCTGCACCTGATTGCTTCAAAGTAGTGACATATTGCTGACGGGATGATTCTGTTTCCTGCACATGGGGCGGCAAAATGCCTACTGCAATCCAGGGGCGATCGCCCTGCTGCTGACGCGCATTCACCACCGTATACATATCTGCCACCGTGTCGCCCACATACAGCACCGGAACTTTCGAGTTGGGCGGCTCTAATTGAGCGATCGCCGCAAACAGCCCTGTTGGATCAGGTTTTCCGGGTGCATCCTCCATCGCCACCAACATCGGAGCCTCAAGCCCCAATCGCCGCTCCAACACATAACCAGCAGATTTGCGCGTTGCCCCACTAAAAAAGCCCCAGCCAATTTTCGCCTCGGTTAATGGGTCAAAATAAGCAGGGTCAACCAACAGCGGTTCTTGACAAATGTAGCCCGTAAACTGATTGGGGTCACTGCCTCGATAGCGCGACTGAAAAAACGCTACCAGTTTGTCGTAGGCGATCGCCACCCCACCCCGACCCGCAGCATCTCGCCAGACGATATCTTGGGTTGCTGGCACTTCCGTTTCATGCGCCTCAAAATAACGAAACACCAACTCCTGCGAAGCCTCCCAGTCATTATTCCAAACGCCCTCAGCCTTCAGCACATCAATCTCCCACTGGGACGGACGATAAGCGCTATCGGTCAAATGCTCCACCGTATCCGCCAACGCCCGCCGATACGACCTGCCCACATCTCGAATCACCCCATCAATATCAAATATCACTAGCGCCAAGAGCTTGTTAACTAATTGAATCGTCATATACATCCTTCCAGTAATCTTTTCAAATTCCCATTCGTCATTTGCAATTCGTCATTTGCTTAAGGTCGTGCATGATTAAAGGCAGTGAGGTATTATAGAAGGCTGTAGATTATCGACCATTTGGGTTGGCGCTGGAGGTTTTTGGTTGGCACAGTTTATATTAAAAGTTCTCTGGTTAGATGAAAACGTTGCACTAGCGGTGGATCAAGTAGTAGGCAAGGGAGCAAGCCCGCTGACATCTTACTTTTTTTGGCCCCGCAATGATGCTTGGGAGCAATTAAAGACCGAGATGGAAGCAAAGCACTGGATCTCTGAAGGCGATCGAGTAGATTTGCTAAATCAAGCCACTGAGGTGATTAACTATTGGCAAGAAGAAGGCAAAAAACGCCCCATGGCAGAAGCTCAGGCAAAATTTCCTGACATTGCCTTCACGGGAAGCGCTTGAGGTTGGCAATCGGTTATTGACTTAAAATCAACTGACTTAAAATCATCCGTGATTCTATGACGGATGGTATAGCGTATAATCACTTGTAATCGCCCTAACAAGCCAAATGGTAGTTAGGGCGCTTTTAATTTAAAGAGTTTACAAATATCTCTTAAATGCTGAGGACGATTCGTGGAACCTTAGTGAAGCTTTCCACTCGATCCTTTATGCCTTTATGCGAATCGCGGCAAACAAAATTGTTTGAGAGTATGCCCATGATTTGCTACGGTTTACTACAGTTATTGACATTCCTTTACATTTCTAGCTGATTAAATTTATAAGTTTAGGTAGGTAGCTTCATGCCAGCAACGATTAGCCCAGACCAAGTTGAACGGATCGTTTGGAACCAACATCATGATCCGTTTGAGGTGTTGGGACCCCATCAGATTGAGCAAGATGGAAAAACCGTTTGGGTCGTGCGAGTTTACCAGCCGAAAGCAGATGCGGTATGGATTGTTTTTCCAGAGCAGCGTGAAGAAGTGCAAATGCACTCTACGCACCATCCCCACTTTTTTGAAGCCACTCTAACGGCTCCGAATTTGCCCAACTATCAACTGCGGATTAAGGAAGGAGAACGCGATCGCGTCTCCTACGATCCTTACGCTTTTCAGTCTCCTTGGCTCACCGACCTCGATATTCACCTGTTTGGGGAAGGCAACCACCACCGAATTTATGAAAAACTCGGTGCCCACCCCGCCGAACTTCACAACGTCAAAGGCGTATATTTTGCAGTATGGGCACCCAGCGCCCGTAACGTTTCCGTCCTCGGTGATTTCAATCAGTGGGACGGACGACAGCACCAAATGAGCAAACGCACCAATGGCGTATGGGAACTCTTTATTCCCGATGCAGCGGTCGGCGCTCACTACAAATATGAAGTAAAAAACTGGGAAGGTCACATTTACGAAAAATCTGACCCCTACGGCTTCTATCAAGAGCCTCGCCCCAAAACCGCTTCCATTGTCGCCGATCTCACCACTTACACCTGGAACGACAGCGAGTGGATGGAGGAACGCCGCCATGGTGATCCACTCACCAAACCCATCTCAGTTTATGAAGTTCATCTGGGTTCGTGGATGCACGCCGCGACTTCTGAGCCTGCACGCTTACCCAACGGGGAAACCGAACCCGTTGTTGTCGTTTCTGAGTTAAAACCGGATACTCGCTTCCTCACCTACCGCGAACTGGCAGCCAAGCTGATTCCTTATGTGAAGGAATTGGGCTTTACTCATTTAGAACTGTTGCCGATCGCTGAACATCCCTTTGACGGCTCCTGGGGGTATCAAGTCACGGGCTACTACGCTCCGACCTCGCGCTTTGGGTCTCCCCAAGACTTCATGTATTTTGTGGATGAATGCCACAAAAACGGCATTGGGGTATTGGTCGATTGGGTGCCCGGTCACTTCCCTAAAGATGGGCACGGGCTGGCGTTTTTTGATGGCACCCACCTTTATGAACACGGCGATCCACGCAACGGAGAGCATAAAGAATGGGGCACCCTGGTCTTTAACTATGGGCGCAATGAAGTTCGCAACTTTCTCGTTGCTAACGCCCTTTTCTGGTTCGATAAATATCATATCGACGGCATTCGCGTCGATGCAGTCGCCTCCATGCTCTACCTCGACTACCTGCGTCCTAATGGAGAATGGATTGCCAACCAATATGGCGGACGGGAAAACATCGAAGCGGCAGATTTTTTGCGGCAAACCAATCATGTTATTTTCAGCTACTTTCCGGGGGTGCTGTCGATCGCCGAAGAATCCACCGATTGGCCCATGGTCTCTTGGCCAACCTACGTCGGGGGGTTGGGTTTCAACCTGAAGTGGAACATGGGCTGGATGCACGATATGTTGGACTATTTCCACATGGACCCCTGGTTCCGGCAGTTTCACCAAAACAATCTCACCTTCAGCATGATGTATCACCACAGTGAAAACTTCATGCTGGCGCTCTCTCACGATGAGATTGTCCATGGCAAGAGTGCGATCGTGGGCAAAATGCCCGGTGATGAATGGCAGAAACAGGCTAACGTCCGCTGTTTGTTCGCTTATATGTTTACCCATCCCGGTAAAAAAACGATGTTCATGAGTATGGAGTTGGGGCAGTGGAATGAGTGGAATGTCTGGGCAGATTTAGAATGGCACTTGCTCCAGCATGAGTCTCATCAACAGTTGAAGCGATTTTTCATTGCCCTGCATCAGTTGTATCGCAGTGAACCAGCGCTCTACTCCTGGGATTTTGGCGGACAAGGTGGCTTTGAATGGATTGATTGCAGCGATAACCGCCATAGTGTGGTGTCATTTATTCGCTGGGCAAAAGATCACAAAGAGTTTGCGATCGTGGTGTGCAACTTCACTCCCCAACCTCATTCTCACTACCGAGTGGGTGTACCGTTCTTGGGATTCTACAAAGAGATATTTAACAGTGATGTCCGTGAGTTTGGCGGCAGCAACATGGGCAACTTGGGCGGCAAATGGACTGAGGAATGGGCATACCAAAATCGTCCTTACTCGATTGATCTCTGTTTGCCTCCTTTGGGAGTGCTAGTGCTAAAGCTAGATCAGGAAAAAACTCAAGCAGCTTTGCAAGCCTCAGTTACAGACCCTAGCTGAGGGTCGGCTGTCCCTAGGGTTGGGTTGCCTCAGCCATTCGCTGTGAATGGCTGAGAATGATAACTCAGACACGCTGACTACCCCTACCGCGATCGCAACGGGTTGTCCGGTATCGTTTCATTTTTCATCTGAGCAATTTATCTCTCAGAGTCTTAGTTTGATGACACCTGCTAGGTTTAGCGGCTTGGATTTGCTAGGGTTTTACACAGTGATTATGGATGGAGCAGAATGGGGGCACTGAAAGGACGAGATTTTCTCAGCATGGCGGATTTGACAGCGGAGGAGCTACGAGATTTATTGGATCTTGCAGCGCAACTCAAGGCTGGCGCAACTCATCCGCCATGTCAAAAGCTTTTAGGGCTGCTGTTTTATAAAGCATCAACCCGGACTCGCGTCAGCTTTATTGCAGCAATGACTCGCTTGGGCGGGCAAGCGCTGGACTTAAATCCTAGCGTGACTCAAGTGAGCCGAGGAGAGCCTCTAGCTGACACGGCAAGGGTGCTCGATCGCTACCTGGATGTCTTGGCAATTCGGACCTTTGACCAGCGTGATCTTGAAACTTTTGCGCACTACTCTAAAATTCCAATCATCAATGCATTGAGCGATCTGGAGCATCCTTGTCAAGTATTGGCAGATCTTCAGACGATTCAGGAGTCATTTAGTGGGCTGGCAGGCGTGACCCTGACTTACGTGGGTGACGGTAGCAATAATATGGCGCATTCTCTGTTGCTGGGTTGCGCCCTGGCGGGCATTAACGTGCGGATTAGTGCTCCTCATGAGTACCAGCCATTGGATGCAATGGTGCAACAAGCCAAGAGAATTGCGGGCGATCGCGTTGAAGTGACGACGACAACGGATGCGATCGCGGCGGTCAAGGGCGCTCAGGTGATCTATACCGACGTGTGGGCAAGCATGGGGCAAGAAGATGTAGCAATCTCTCGAATTCCAATCTTTCAGCCCTATCAGGTGAATCAGGAACTCATGAGCCATGCCGATTCATCGGCGATCGTGCTGCATTGCTTACCCGCCCATCGCGGCGAAGAGATTACCGATGACGTGATGGAAGGCGCTCAGTCTCGCGTGTGGGATCAGGCAGAAAATCGAATGCACGCTCAGCAAGCCTTGATCGCCAGCTTAATCGGCGCGGATTAATTAATCCCTATTTTCCCTTCATCCATAGCGCTGCAACCCATTTTAGGATCATGCCCTTATGCAAAAACTCAAAGTTGGACTTCTGTTTGGTGGCTGCTCTGGCGAACATGAGGTGTCCATCCTTTCAGCGATCGCGATCGCACAGGCGCTAACAGCCGATGAAAATCAGAGCCGCTATGAGTTGCTGCCATTTTATATTCAGAAAAACGGCGTGTGGTGTGGATCTGCGATCGCCCAAAAAGTGCTCGAATCCAGTCTTCCCTCTCCGCTTGAAACTGCTGCCGTTTGCTCAGAAGCTTGCCAGCGCTGGCAATTTCCCTCCACCGTAAGCGATGTGGATGTTTGGTTTCCGGTGCTACATGGACCCAATGGCGAAGATGGCACTATTCAAGGCTTGCTAACGCTGATGCAAGTGCCATTTGTGGGATCAGGGGTGCTGAGTGCGGCTCTTGGTATGGATAAAGTTGCCATGAAGCAAATATTTGCTCAAGCGGGTTTGCCGCAAGTGAAATATATGTCCGTCACGCGATCGCAAATCTGGTCTGATCCGTGCGTTTACCCGAAGTTGTGTGACCAAATTGAAGCCACGCTTGGCTACCCGTGCTTTGTCAAACCCGCCAATCTGGGGTCTTCTGTAGGGATTTCAAAAGCCCGCGATCGCGCTCAGTTAGAAGCCGCCCTCGACAGTGCTGCCAGCTACGATCGCCGCATCATTGTTGAGGCGGGTGTCGTTGCGCGAGAAGTGGAATGCGCCGTGCTAGGGAATGACCAGCCCAAAGCTTCTACTGTAGGTGAAATTACTTATCAAAGCGACTTTTATGACTATGAAACCAAATACACCGTCGGCAAAGCAGATTTAATCATTCCCGCCGCTCTCCCGGCTGCCATCACCGCTCAAATTCAAGAGATGGCAATTCGCGCTTTTGCCGCGATCGACGGGGCAGGATTAGCACGAGTCGATTTTTTCTACGTTGAATCGACTCAAGAAATTTTGATTAATGAGGTCAACACGCTGCCCGGATTTACAGCAACCAGTATGTATCCTCAATTGTGGGCGACGGCTGGAGTTTCTTTTGTTGAGTTAGTTGATCAACTGATTCGATTTGCGATCGCACGACACACCTCCTCTACTCTGGAAGCCTCGACTTCTGTATTTCGATAGAGTTAATTGGCTCAAAGAATGGGAACTCTAATTAATAGAGAAAGTAAAAAGTTCAACCTCACAAGAAAATAGAAAAAATATGTAAAAAATGATACTTTGATAGACTTTGGATTAGTTCACATAAAGTGATTAATCTTTCTGTAGAATGAAGCGGTTCGCTTTTTTGTTGTAAAAGTTAGTGACAGATCAAAGAATAGATGAAACCTTTGTCTGCTCATCTATAAAGGTTTCGCGCCAGGAAGCTTTTTTGACTCACTTCACATCTTTACAAGAAGACAGTTGCCCAATTTAAAGCTTTAGGTTTTGATCTATCAGTCAACATCTACGTACTCAGTTAATCCTCCGGATACATATTCAAAATATCAGTATCAGTAGGTATCAACCCATGCGAGAACTTCATTAATCTCCTTTTATTTCATTTTTTGATAAAGCTGATTTTTATCAAGAGGATAGTGGGTTCATTTTGCGCTATAAACCTTAGGTAAGGTTTGTAAATTGATAGAGAACGAGAAATTCAAGGTTGAATGGAAGTCTTTTCGAGACTTCAAATAGTAATTAATCAGTCGGTACAAGGAAATTGAAATGAATGTCTTACCTTCAAAAATTCCTGATGTTCTAATAATTGAGCCACGAATTTTTCAAGATGATCGTGGTTTTTTTCTGGAAAGCTACAACAGTAAAGCATTTGCTGATAAAGCGGGAATTACACAGCCGTTTGTGCAAGACAATCATTCTTGCTCCAGTCAAAATGTTTTGCGTGGTTTGCACTATCAAATTGAACACGCCCAGGGCAAGCTGATACGGGCGATCGCAGGTGCTATTTTCGATGTCGCCGTTGATATCCGTCAGCATTCTCCAACCTTTGGACAATGGGTAAGCTACACGTTAACGGCTGAAAATAAGCAAATGCTTTGGGTTCCACCCGGATTCGCTCATGGCTTTATGGTGATTTCCGAAGTAGCGGAGGTGCTTTACAAAACGACAGATTACTATGCTCCTCAGCATGAACGTTCCATTCTTTGGAATGATCCAGATTTAGGAATTAACTGGCCCTTGGATGGAGCGCCCATTTTGTCTGCCAAAGATCAAGCAGGAAAGCCCCTAAAGCTTGCTGATGTGTACTCCTAGTTCAGGTCGAATCGTTCAGGTCGAATCGTTCAAATCAACTGTTTAAGTCCACCGTTCACCAATCATTGAGAGTCTTCTAATGAAAGCAATCATTTTAAGTGGTGGGAAGGGAACCCGACTGCGTCCTCTAACCTACACCGGAGCTAAGCAACTAGTTCCCGTGGCGAACAAGCCGATTCTTTGGTATGGAATTGAGTCTATTGTTGCAGCAGGGGTTACAGACATTGGAATTGTGATTAGCCCTGAGACAGGTGAAGAAGTTAAAGCGAAAACTGGAAATGGCGATCGCTTTGGTGCCAACATTACCTATATTTTGCAAGAGAAACCCGCAGGTCTTGCCCATGCAGTCAAAATTGCTCGCCCCTTTCTGGGCGACTCTCCCTTTGTGATGTATCTGGGAGATAACCTGATTCAAAATGAACTGGGTGGATTCCTCACCCAATTTAAAGAAAGTCAAATAGATTCCTTAATTTTGTTGCGACCTGTGCCAAATCCTACCGCTTTTGGGGTCGCTCAAATCGATGATCAAGGTCGAGTCATAAACCTGGTCGAAAAACCAAAAGTTCCTCCTTCAAACCTAGCGCTCGTAGGCATTTACTTCTTTGCGCCAACGATCCACAGTGCGATCGATCGCATTCAACCGTCGCCTCGGGGTGAGCTTGAAATCACCGATGCGATTCAAAACTTGATTAACCATCAGCAAAAAGTCGAAGCCCGCCAGATTGAAGGATGGTGGCTTGATACCGGTAAAAAAGATGACCTTTTAGAAGCAAATCAGATCGTTTTAGACACCTGTTTACAGTCCAGTATTTTGGGCGAAGTCGATGACAAAAGCCAAATTTCTGGGCGGGTGCAGATTGGAGCTAGGTCAAAACTGATCAACTCCACAGTTCGAGGACCTGTGATTATTGGCGAAGATTGCCACCTAGAAAACTGTTTTATTGGTCCTTATAGCAGCGTTGATAACCAAGTGACTTTGATTGAAGCCGATCTAGAACACAGCGTCATTTTGCGAGGTGCTAGCGTTATTAGCATTCAGCAGCGGATTGTAGATAGTGTCATTGGACAGCGCGCTCAACTCAAAGTAGCGCCTAAACGACCTAAAGCTTTACGCTTTATGATTGGGGATGACTCACAAATTGAGTTGGCGTAGGATCTTGGTGAGTTTTACAGACAATTGATTTTGGGATCTCAACCCATTCAGGACTCTGCTGGCACCCGTATCGCCCTGCTGCTAAATCCAGTTTTGTGGGCTAAGGCTCTCTATCGCTAGATGCTCAATTATGGCTATCGTTCTATAGAGAGTTTCTGAGTTTGTCGCTCAGGATTTGGCGATTGATTCAATGAGGCTCATCTGGAATTCACCTATGCATTGGACTGTTGCAGCGCCTTTTATCCATAACTTGGAGACTGATGGGGAATGGTTAATTCCCTATGTTCCTGGCGATCGCCATCAGTTCAATGTTATTCCCCGCACAAAACCTTTAGAAAACTGGCACAATCGGTCTTCACCGGTTACGGGCTACCAGGAGTGGTTAGTCCACTTGCAGCAGGGTAGAAATGCGGTCAAAGCGACTGAAGGTGGTGTGGTAACCGTTTTCCCTCAGTTGGCTTCGGCGGTGGGCGTTCAACAGCGGATTTCTCGCAGGCGAATTCCAGTAGTAGCGTGGCTTTTTAACGTGGGCACTTGCCCAAAGGGGATGCGGCGTTGGCTAGCACAGTTTAGCTTGCAGGAGATTGACCGTTTCGTAGTGCACACCCGTCGTGAATGCGATATCTATAGCCAATGGTTGAAGCTGCCTCAAGAGCGGTTTGAATTCTTGCCTTACCAGGTCTCAGAGATTCCAATCACCTATCTAGAAAATACGACGCTGCCTTTTGTGGCGGCGATCGGGTCTGCCCATCGAGATTTTTCAACTTTGTTGACCGCGATCGCCCAGTTGAATTTTCCAACCATTATTGCATCTGGATCTCGTGCCTTAGCAGGACTAGAACTTCCCGCTTGTGCTCAAGCACCTTTAGGCATTGGCAAAGCAGACTGCCGGCGATTCGCTCAAGAGGCTTGCATTAATGTAGTGCCCTTGCTCCCCGGTGAGCAAGTCACTGCGGCAGGTCAAGTGACGATTGTGGAAGCGATGCGAATGGGGCGAACCGTCATTGCTTCTCGGTGTAGTGGCATTGAAGATTACATCATTCATGGAGAAACCGGACTATTGGTAGAGCCTCAATCGGTTGAGGATTTAGTGCAAGCGTTGGATTGGTTGTGGAATGATCAAGAATTGCGAAATCGGCTCGGACAGAATGCCATGCGGTATGCGGCTCAGCATTTCTCAGATGAGGCGGCTGGAAAAGCGCTGAGCAAAATATTGAATGAACTGGAGGAGTCAATTCATTCACAGTAATCTTAAACGCGCCGTTGTCAGGGATTGTACGGAACTCATTCGTATCTTGAGTCTCTTATAACAGCAGTAATATCTCGCAATATTGATCTAGATAAGCCAACATTGGAGTATCAGAGTGCGTGATTAAAGTAAGTTGGTGTTTGATTTTGGTTTGTAGTGGTTAGCAAATTTTGAACAGGTAGACCAATGACTTCTTTTGATTCAAATCAGCCTTTGAGAAAGCCCCGTAGACTGATTGTGACGGGTGGTGCCGGATTTATTGGAGCCAATTTTGTTCACTATTGGTGTCAAAAGTATGCTGGCGATCGCGTGGTGGTGTTAGATGCGCTCACCTATGCGGGCAATCGCCAAACCTTGGCGGTGTTGGATGATCATCCCAATTTTCGCTTCGTGAAAGGAGATATTTGCGATCGCCCCGTGATTGATGCGCTTTTGCAAGAAGAAGCCATTGATACGCTCGTCCACTTTGCCGCAGAGTCTCACGTCGATCGCTCTATTTTGGGACCCGATGCCTTCGTTCGCACCAACGTAGTTGGCAGTTTCACCCTATTAGAAGCCTTTCGTCAGCATTGGCAATCCGCCGAGCGTCCGACAGACTATCGATTTCATCATGTTTCCACCGATGAAGTTTACGGCAGCCTCAGCCCGACCGATCCAGCCTTTACTGAAACCACTGCTTACACGCCCAATAGCCCCTATTCTGCGTCTAAAGCCGGAAGCGATCATTTGGTTCGGGCTTATCACCATACTTATGGAATGCCGACTACAATCACCAATTGTTCTAACAACTACGGTCAATACCACTTTCCTGAAAAGCTGATCCCCTTAATGTGCATCAACATTTTGATGGGTAAACCGTTGCCCGTGTATGGCGATGGACAAAATGTTCGAGATTGGCTGTATGTGGGCGACCATTGCAGTGCGATCGATACGGTGCTGCATTTGGGCGCAGTGGGCGAAACCTATAACGTGGGCGGCAATAACGAAGTCAAAAATATCGACCTCGTGCATATGCTGTGCGACTTGATGAATGAATTAGCGCCCAATTTGCCAGTTCGCCCTGCCCAAGAGTTGATTACTTACGTTAAAGATCGCCCAGGGCACGATCGCCGCTATGCAATCAACTCCACCAAACTGCAAACCGAACTCGGCTGGACTCCTTCAGTCACAGTACAGCAAGGGCTACGACTTACAGTGGAGTGGTTTTTAGCCCACGAAGATTGGTGGAAACCTTTGCTGTCTGAGGAATATCAAGCCTACTACCGCAAAGTTTACGCTTAAAAGGTTTACGCCTAAAGATTTACGCTTAGAATACTATCGGTGTTTTGGGATTTCATTTCTTGAAACACCGATACCTGTCTTGATTCACAATGAACACCGACCCAACCCTAGCGCCCCTTCCGCATCCAGTTTATTTCGTCCGGAATAATTCAGCCCTGTGTGAGCAGTTTCAAGCCGTGACCGAAATGCCAGCGTTTGCTGACTATTACCGTCCTGAATGGGGCGGCAGCAGTTCGTGGATTGTTCAAACTTATCTTCAGTTGAAGCTGCGCGGGTTGGAGGTGCATTTAGTCGATCGCTATGTTCGCGATCGCATCTGTGTTGTGTCACGAGAAGAGCTAATGCAGCGTAGCCTGTGGCGTGGGTTGCCCTTCAACAGCTATTTAGTCGTCTGCCAACAAGATCGACCGCGCCCCGAAATTTGCGCCCATCGCATCGTGCAAAATCCGCTGAATATTTTGAGTCCAACGGATCATTTGATGCAGTATTGGGTGCAGCCAGAGTTGCGATCGCGCCATCCTGAGCGCGGCACTCAGGTTAAAACGTTGGCATTTAAAGGACGCTGGTATTACCTCCCCGAAGCGTTTAAAAACTCTGAGTTTGTCTCTCGACTCACCTCATTAGGGTTTACCTTTTCAACCCTGCCAGATTATCAGGTGAGTCTATCGGATTGGAGCGAATTTTCTGAAACCGATGTCGTGTTAGCAATTCGGTATTCAAGCCAGGAATATTTGGAATCTAAACCCGCTTCTAAGTTGATTAATGCTTGGTTTGCAGGTTGCCCTGCCCTATTAGGTGCCGAACCTGCCTATCAAGCCCTCCGAAAATCTGATCTGGATTACATTGAAGTGCATACTCCAGAGGATGTAATTGCCGCCTTACAAAAGTTGCGAGACAATCCAGGTTTATATCAAGCAATGGTTGAAAATGGCTGGCAGCGATCGCAAGAATTTACCCCCGATCAACTCTCATTCAATTGGCGTAATCTTCTGGCGGGCGAAGTTTCTACAGGCTATACCCAATGGTTAGGGCGATCGCCCCTGTGGAAACTAACCGGGCGACCCCTCCAATTTGGCTATCGCATGATCCAGCAGGAAACAGAGCGCAGGCGATTTAATGCCGTGACAGGTCGCAAGAAACGATAAGTAGTTCAGGATTTTTTGCTCTAAACTTTAGCAAAGGCACAGTTACTAAGCTTAATTGGGCAATATAAGCTTTTCAACCCACTGTTCCTAATGCTCTTGGAGTTGATTGATACCGATGAACAAACTACTGTCTTGGGGATTAGTGGTTGCAACCTACCAACGAAAACAGATTCTTACCCAATGTCTTCAGTTGGCAGTAGAGCAAACCCGGAAGCCGAGTGAGATTATTGTGATTGATGCCAGTGATAATTGGCAAAGCACTCGCAGTCAGGTCATGGATGAAATCGCCTCCCACTATCCAGAAATTCGCTGGATATATCAGGCAGCATCTCAGCGAGGGCTGCCGCTGCAACGAAACCAAGGGCTGGAACTAGCCACCGCAGACATCACTTTCCTTTTAGATGATGATTCGCTGATGTATCCAACCTGCGCGGAGGAAATTATGCGGGTTTACGAGGCGGATACTGAAGGGGTGGTAAAAGGAGTGCAAAGTATCCTGTCTCCGACTGTGCCTTCCGATGTGACTGTAAACGATATTCCTAAAGCAGTCGGCTCCCATCGAGATCAGTGGATTCCGGGCATCGAGTCTTTCCAACGGTTTATCTGGAGACACCTGTTTCTGATGGATTCAGATTTTTTGTGCATTCCCTACGATGGCGAGTTTCCTAAACATACCGTTCCAAATTCGCTGAGCCACTTGAACGTGTCTTTGGTCAAGATATTTCACGGATGCCGAATGACTTATCGACGGGAGGCGATCGCACAAGAACAGTTTGAACCCTTACTATTGTTCTATGCGCTGCTAGAAGACATGGATGCGAGCTATCGGGTTTCACGGCATGGAATATTGCTAGAAGCCTCTGATGCGAAACTTCATCACTTTCAAAGTAGTAGTGGCAGACTCTCTCGGTATGTGGTGTCTGTGTTGTCTGCAATGAACCAGGCAGTTTGTCTACGGCGATACTCTAATGATTTGAAGCGCGATCGCGATCGCTTTTATCGGCTCACAGCAAGACGAGTGGTGGCTGAAATCTTCAAAGATGGACTGAGCCGCCGCTGGAGTTTTCCTCAGGTTCGCGGATTGCTGCTTGCCCTTAAACATTCACCTCAAGTATTTAAGTTGTCCGATGAAGAACTTGCCTATTGGTATCCATGTTTTCAAAAAGAGCTAATTGCCTCAGGAAAACCGCCTACTTTGGCTCAAGTTTTCCTGCGGCAACCCGCTGCTGCAAGCCATCAATAAATGGCAAAGAGTCTTTTTAGACGCTCTTTAGTCTTGAACATACTCTTGACCCGCTAACATTGCTGCTTCTGCTCGTTGAAATTCGCGCCCCAAATAGGCTGCATGGTCCAACTGGCTCACTAAACAAGTTGGTTGTTCAAAAATTTGGACGCAAATTTCTTTTGCCGTCCTGCCACTAAATAAGCGTGTCGGTAGGCGCAAAACACTGCCGTCACACGGAATTGGCTTACCTGTTTCGGGATCGCACGCCAACCCGCGCTCATCAATAAAATTAGTGTAGTATTTAGCGCAGATTTGCTTTTCGGTTGCATCTACGTAAATCACAACATAACCGTTGGGATCAAGCTTAATGAAGCGTTTAGAAAGCTCTTGATCAATTGCAGTTATTTCTGCAAGCGTCTGATTCATGATTTCTGGTCTCAGTCCTTTCAGCGTTTGTTGATCTTTATTTTAGACGGTTATAAAACAACATTAAGGCGAGCTT
The DNA here is from genome assembly GCA_041752515.1 of Leptolyngbyaceae cyanobacterium. GTDB lineage: Bacteria > Cyanobacteriota > Cyanobacteriia > Leptolyngbyales > Leptolyngbyaceae > ULC077BIN1. Next base: position 18,403 of record JBGSWI010000032.1, read on the forward strand.
AGAAAAAGTGCCACAAATTTTTGGTATGCGAAGATATTAAGCTTCTTCAATAGTTGAAACAATTTCTGCTTTTATAGAGCCAATTCTGCGACGATTTCTCCCCCACTAGCGAACTGCTGGTTATGGTTCCGCGCCTCAGACTATGCTCATGTTCGCTCAGGGCAAAATTTTGGACGACATACTCTGATTTGGAAATCGCTCCAAAAGGGAGAATGACGACAAGTTATATTATTTGTTGATGAAGCACGGTGTTGTCACCCAAGAATTCTGGGGAAGTCTAAAGTAGCCCCTTACGAATACTTAGAAGGTCTATGAGTCAAACGATGAATTCTTTTATCCCGCCAGATTTGGCAGTTGCTCCAAACCCTTTTGGGCTGGCTTCTAGCTTGATATTAAAAACAATTTCGGTTGATGCGTTCACGTCGTTTGAGTTATGGATGCCCGTTAAGGAAAGCATTTTAATTCCTGAAGAAGCTCGGTTGTTGATCGACGATCGCCCGCGGCTAGAAGAAATTTGTGGTAAGTTGGCTTGGCTTTTTGGAGCATCACTCTATGCTCATGATTCTATCTACTCTCAAGAGCAGTATTACGACTGGCGCAGCTTAATTAATTCGATGCGTCAAGCCGAGATGCAGTTTGATGCGATCGCCGTGGAATATCATCCTCAAGCTATCTTGCCGACCAACAGCGAGGATGAAATGCCGGATGCTTGGACGGTGCGTCCGTCTACCTGGCGGATCTTTTTTTTGGAACTCAACCAAAGCGATCGCGGCTACCGCGTTAGATTTCTGCCCATTCACTTGTCAATCATGTATGGACAAGCCACAACAAAGGCGGTTTCACCTGCCACGATTGGAATGCGTTATGCATAAGCTGCTGCATCTAGAGCAATAGATGCGTCATTCTAGAAAATTCGATGGCAGAAAGGCAGATAACTCTAAGCCAGAGTGTTAATCAGTTTGCTCTACTGAACTCCGTACAATTACAGATGCCGCGATTGGCGTGCAGCCAAAGAATCCGCAATCTTCACCAGGGTTTTCGGTGTTAGGTTTGCCATTTTGGAGATAGCCGCCTATCACCCAGTCTCAAAAACTAGAGTTTCTTATACGGATCTTGCGATCGCTCCTAAGAATACAGTTTTTAGAGGAACACAACTGAGCACTAACAGGCTCGCCACTTAGTTTTAATGTTGCCCATTCTAGTCATCCTAAAGTTCTAGTTATGTATTCAAAGCACTGTTCTATTCGGTTTCCTTTGTGGAAGTTTTTGACTCAACCCGTGTTTGACGCAAGCCACAGGATTAGTCTGCATCCTCAATACTTTTGGCGAGTGCATCGAATTGAGGTGCTTGAGCGTTGCTTAAAAATGCCTTGCACTTCTCAGCATTACAGGGACTAAGGTTGATGAAGTATGAAAAAGGGAAGGGCGATCGCCCTTCCCTTTTAGATGCCTTGATTGGCGAGAGTTATGTGCCTGTAGTCCAAGAGTTAATGTATTCAATCTGCTCAGAAGTCAGCGTATCGATCTGAATTCCCATTGCCTGAAGTTTTAGACGAGCAATCTCCTTGTCTAATTCAGCCGGAATAGAGTGGAGACCCGGTGCCAACTTGCCCTGATTGAGCGCCAAATACTCGCAAGCAAGCGCCTGATTGGCAAAACTCATATCCATCACAGCGCTAGGGTGTCCTTCTGCTGCCGCTAGATTGATCAGTCTTCCTTCGCCTAACACAACTACTGCTTTGCCATTTTTCAAGCGATATTCTTGGGTGAAGTTCCGCACATCCTTAATAGCCGTGGCTTGAGCGCCCAAAGACTTGAGGTCAATTTCAATATCAAAGTGCCCTGAATTGCAGACGATCGCGCCATCTTTCATCGCTTCAAAATGTTCTGCCCGGATGACGTGCTTGTTTCCAGTCACGGTGATAAAGATGTCGCCAAGAGGAGCCGCTTGCGCCATCGGCAATACCCGGAATCCATCCATAACGGCTTCAATTGCCTTCACAGAGTCGATTTCAGTCACGATGACATTTGCACCCATGCCGCTGGCTCGTTGAGCAGTCCCTTTGCCACACCAGCCATAACCCGACACCACAATAGTTTTGCCAGCTAGCAAAATGTTGGTAGCGCGAATGATGCCATCTAAAGTAGATTGCCCCGTGCCATACCGATTGTCGAAGAAGTGTTTGGTGTCTGCATCGTTAACGTTGACCGCCGGGAAGGTCAGCACGCCATCTCTGAACATGGCACGCAAGCGAACGATGCCTGTGGTGGTTTCTTCGGTGGTGCCAATTAAATCAGCAATTTGGTGCTGGCGTTCTTGAATTAGCGTCGCAACCACATCACTGCCATCATCAATGATGATATTGGGGCGATGATCTAACGCGATTTGGACGTGACGATGATAAGTCTCATTGTCTTCCCCTTTTTGAGCAAAAACGGGAATGCCATAGTCGGCAACTAAACTGGCGGCTACATCATCTTGGGTGGAAAGAGGATTGCTGGCAATGAGTAGAGAATCAGCCCCAGCATTTTTGAGGGCGATCGCCAAATGAGCCGTTTCAGTGGTGACATGGCAGCAAGCAACTAGCCGAAGCCCTTCTAAGGGTCTTTCTTTATCGAAGCGGTCTTGAATTTGACGGAGGACAGGCATTTCCCGCCCTGCCCACTCAATCCGTTGCCGTCCGAGTGGAGCAAGGGATAAATCTTTGACTTCGTGTTTCAATTCTTTGGCACGAATGGGAGTAACGGTCATGAATGGACTTCCTTCAGAACGAGTGAACTAGTTAAACTTTGGGATGCTGGACGAATGGAATGCTGGACTAAATAAGTTAAGTTGGATCGTGAGCAACCTCTTACCTACACAATGCATCTACCAACCTATACTGTACCTGCTATTGAATTCCAAACTTTCACCTTTGTAGTTTAACAACTACTAAAGGGAAAACTTAAAAAGTTGAATGTGCCGATTCCGGCTCTGCTGATTGAGCAAGTTCAACAGTTGCAGTTATACAAACAACATCCGCTAGGAGCCTCAGCAGGGGGAGCCTCAGCAGGGGGGAGTGCCAGCAAGGAGGCAGTCAGTTAGACCCGATGATTAGAAGGATTTAGAGAGACCCGATCGCTGGTAAAATCGCTTAAAACCTCAGCACTTCGCGATCGTAACCTTCTGGAGTTGGCTCTACTTCCCACACTAAGCCTTCTCCAGGTTGTAATGCCACATCGATATATAGCCTTTCCACAGCCTCTCGTGCCACGTCTTCATTATTGTCAAAGGGCTGGAGGTCTTCGGTTAGCAATCGTAAGGTCGTTCCAGTGGGAATGGTGCCATTTGGCTCGGCAGATCGAAGCTCAAACTGCCAAACGGCGGCTTCTGGAGTGGCGCGATCGCGAACCGGAGCAATCTGAAGTTGATAGGCGGCACCCGCGATAGTCAGCGATCGCGCCAAGCCAGTAGTGGGTAGGCTCCGCATCCCGTGCGTTGCGACAAGCTGGAGGGTCGTTTGCTGCCAGCCCATTTGCGCTGCCCAGTTAGAGACTCCGGTTTGCAGCCAGTTCACTACTGACCAAGCTTCAGCGATGCCTTGACGCTGTTCATAGAGTCGCTTGCGCCAACCGCCATGCTCTAGTAATGCGCCCCATAGTAAAAAGGGAACTGCTAAGCGTGGAAAAGTGAGATTCGGGTTGCCCAATCGCTCCATCAGATTGGTTGCCTGGGTGAGTTCTAGGGTGGGAATGACAGCAATCGCGGCGCGGTGAGTTTCTAGGGGGCATAGATTCTGAGCCACCTGAAGCACCGTGAGGTCATGAATCAAGTCAGCTTGAGCCAGGGAGTAGGTGCGATCGCTCGCATCATAGGTGCCGCGGGTTTTTAGCCATGCGTGGCTAGTGTAGCCCCAAACCTCTATCCAGCCTTCATCGGGGTTAACCTGCACTGCCAAATAGTAATCCGCTGCCCATGGGGGAAGATCCACCCATTCTTGCGGCACGCGCAACTCATCGGTGTCAAATGCCTCTGATGGCATTAGCACCAGCCGCAATTCTGCGATCGCAGCCTCTGGATGCACCGCGATCGCCGTTCCATTGACAAATTCCCAAATGCTGGGCAAAGCGGCACTCTTCCATACTGTAATCCGTGAGCCAAACTGATCGTGTAGCCAAGGGAGAAGCGCCGCAAGAGTCATCTGGTTAAGCTCCGCTCTCCAACGGCTACCCGGCGTGGAGAAGGCGGCACCAACGGGCGTGACTGGCGGAATCTCTAAATGAAGCGCTTGCTGGTTTGAATAGGTCAATGGGGCGGAATCAAAAGACATTGTAGGTACACTCCCAGGTCAAGAAGGATTAGGAGGCTGGTAATGAACCGTCAGCCATTCCTCTAGCGCAGCGCTCATACTATTCAATACGTCGGATGTAATGGAAATATGCAGGGTGTCTTGGCTCCAACGGGCTAGGGTCATCAGCAAGGTTTTTTTAAGGCTGGCAAGACGACGAGAAATCGTATATTGGGGCATATTCAACAACTCAGCGGTTTGCTGCTGGGTCATTTGCTGACCGTAGTAGGCGTGTAAGAGTTGCTGCATCGGAGCTTCTAATTGAGCGATCGCGGTCGATAACACTTGGCTCAATTGGGTGTGCTGCATTTGGCGATCGCTGACTTCTTCCTGAGCCATCAAGGTAGCGAGTAATGACTCTTGCTCAGAATTGGGTAAAAAATCGGCAAGTTCACCATTCTCTTGTCCAGCGATGGGCGCATCGATTGAGATTGGCGTAGGATACAAAAAAACTCGGACTGCACGGGCAGCCGCTAACAGCCATTGCTCCATTTGGTCTGGGCTAACCGCGATGTTTGAACCCAGTTGACTGATGCGCTCGGCATTATAAAGCTGCGCGATCGCGTGCCACGTTGCCCCATCGGGTCTGCCTAGTTTTCGAGTGCTGCCATTTGACCTGCCATGTGACTGAGGGGCATATAGTGCTTTAAAGCATTTCCATGCCAGCCCATAGGCGGCGATCGTGGGGGCATCGCTTCCGGCATGGGCAAGAGAGTCAACTAACCGCTTTTGGCTCACCTTTTGCAGCAACGCCCAATCGGTGCAAACATCTGCCTCCTGTTGCTGCCGCAGCATATCCTTAATGACGTTACCAAAGGCAAATTCGGCGTAGCTTTTGAGGTTGGAGCTAAATTGAGGATTGAAACCCTTTAGCACCTGGCTGGTGCGAGCGATCGCGGTTTGAAACAAATCTGCGGTAGATTGGCGACCCGCCAGATTCAACATCATTTTGCGGGCAACCCAATAACAAACCTCCTGCAAATATGCCGTGATATGGTTAACTGCCAAATCGGTCGCTTGAGCTTGCCATGATTTGTGCCAATACAGCACCCAAAATCGCTCTGAAGTGTCTGCCGTTGACGATTTGACTAACCGTTCCATGCTGTGACGCAGTTTCGGATCGCTGATCCAACCACCGAAGGTATCTGCATCAAACCGAACAAATGTTGAGAAAAGATCAATCAAGGTTTGCCGCGATCGCATGAGTCGTCTTGATAAAGGAACTCATTGATAAGAGTGAAGATTGCCAGTGAAATACCAATGAGTTTTGAAGAACTCAAGATCGCTCGAACTGTGAGCAAAACGCGATCGCTTCTAAACTTAAAGGATGCCTAAATTTTAAGACATCCTCTAAGTTTAGAAGCTAAAACGCGAAGTTTAGAAGCTAAAACGCGAAGGTCGTTCGGATAACCCCAATCACAACATCGCTATTAGAATTGCTGCCAGGAATACCAGCATTCTGGTTGACGCTAGGCAGGTAAATGACACCCGGCGTAATCGAAATGTTGTCGGTAAGTTGGTACTTATAAAACGCCTCAAAGTGGAGCGCAAAATCTTGGCTTCTACTCGCAAAAGCTGGACTCAAGTTAGCACCCGGAAAGCCAATCCCTCGTAAGGTAGGTTCTGCACCTCCAACAAAGCCCAAAAGGTTCCCTTTTTTGCCCAGATCGGGGAAGCCAACAGCGAGGGCAAAGTTCCAAATATCGGCACTGCCCAAGCCAATCAAATTGGCATCCGTATAGCCGCCCCAACCATTGACGATAATGCCAGGGGTCGGGCGGAAGGAAGCTTCGACTCCAAAAGAGTTACTTTCAACGGGGAACGATCGCCCCTGAAGCAACGAATTATTATTCAAGTTGGCAAACGTTGTGCCCGTTCCACCAAAATTTAGGTTATTGCCAGCCGCTAAGCCGGGGGTATTTCTTTCATAGCCACGCACATAAGTCAATCCCAACTTGAACTTATTGGTCGTGAAAACTAACTGCGCTAAGGCGGAGTAGTTGCCGTTAAATAGCCCTGCATCGCTTCCTGGATTGCTAGCGGTATTAGAGATATAGCCCACGTCAAACTTAAAGTTGTCGTTGATCTTCAAGTTAACTCCAATCCCGGCACCAAACGGACCAATCCGATAAATTGGGTTGCGTTCAGCAAACCGAGAAATGGCATTTTGACCGCCGCCGCCGCCTTCAAAGAAGGGGTTGACGGTATCGGCATAGTAGTGGTGCAGTGCCCCATTGCCAAACACCGAAACGGTTAAGTTATCACCGACCGGAAAGCGGTAATCCAGAATATCCAAAAAGACGCTGTTGTTGCCGTTGTTTGAATCGGTGATGGTGCCATTAGCCGCAATCCCGCCGCCGTCATAGGGAAAGTTTCCTTCATTGGTTCGTTGGTAGTTATTCTGCGAGGCGGGAATGGTAGGGTTGCTGAGCAATCGGACGGCATTGCCAGCTTGAAGCCGAACTCTTAAGCGATCTTTTCCGGTAAAACTAGTCAGAAAGTTGAGCCGAACTCGATTATTAAAGACGGTGTTGGTGTCGCCGTCTCTCGGAAAGTCGCCAAAGGCATCGGCGATCGTGAAAATTACTTCACCCGACAGTTTAGTCGTGGTAGAAAACTGTTGTTTTTCAAGGGTGGCAGTGCGAACTTCTAGCGCTTCAACTCGACCGCGCAGACTTGCTAGTTCAGCGGCAAATTCTTCTTGCAGCTTTTTAACAACTTCCAAATCTTCTTTCTTAACAAAGTCAGCCGTTGCTGCCGCAATCAGTTCTTGAATTTTGTCCAGGCAGGCGTTTAACCCAGCGGCAAATTCAAACCGACTCAGGGCACGGTTCCCCCGAAAAGTTTTGTCGGGATAGCCCACAATGCAGCCATAGCGCTCTACCAATGATTGCAGCGCTTGGAATGCCCAATCCGTGGGTCTAACATCCGTCAGTTGAGAGACAGAAGTAACCTGGGTCATTGAAAGATCAACGACTGGCTCCATTGCCACCTCGATCGCAGCCGATCTTGCTGGCTTAACTGCTGGAGCCGGTTGATCAGCGGCAGGTGGAGAGAGCGTTAAATTTGACTCATCGGCTAAGAGGTTTTTTGCACTAGAAATTGCTTGGTTCTCAGCCGCATTTGCTGAAACTGGGATACCCAAAGCAGCACTTAGCACCAGAGCACTGACTAACCAGGAATTTTTGAGTATGTTAGACACTTTTTCCTCACACTAAACTCGATTCTCTAAAAACTAAAACCTAGTGAAAATTAGACTTGTTAGAAAGTTGGATAAACCAGGTCTAGGTTTTAGCATTTCGTATTTAATCACAATTCTTTTTTAGAAAATGTCTAAAAAGATTCTTTTATGGCGTGCGTGACCTTTATAGAGTTCTTGTCCATTCTCGATTCTCGTCTTTCAAGAAAAATCTGATTCCTCAAGAGGCTCCATACAAAGAGGCACCCCTCAAAAATGAAGAGTGCCTCTAAGTTAAACTTGCAAACTAAACTGGCTTAGAAGGAGAAGGTTGTCCGAATAACACCCACATACTGGGTGTCGTTGCGACGGTTGCCTTCGGGATTAAACAATACAAACATACCCGGAGTGATGGCAATATTGTCAGTAACCCGGAAGCGATAGAATCCTTCCAAGTGGAACGGTGGATCTCTATCCAATCGACGAGCCTGATCTGCGGCACTACGGAAGTTGTTTTCCGTCACGCGGGGCTGCATCCCAAACAAAACCCCGCCCAAGTTGCCTCTGCCACCCAAATCAGGGAAGGACAAAAAGGCTGCCCAGTTTTGAATCTGAGCTTCTGTATCAGATCGCTGGTTGTTAGCCCAGGTGTAACCATACCAGCCACCCACTGCAATTTTGGGAGCTACCCGCCACTGCGCCTGAACAGCAGCCGTGTCGGTAGCAGTCGCGTTGCCATTAAATGGGTTGGCAGCATATCCGGTACCGGTGCTACCAGTAACGTTAGGGGTCGGCTGACCAAAGGCAGTGTTGCTACCTGGGAAATAGGAGCGAACATAAGACAACCCAACATCAAACCCGGTGAAAGGACGAACCACCAGTTGCCCAATGGCGGAAAAGCCACCATTGAATAAGCCGTTTTTCGCACTGGGGACGTTACTTCCACTTGTGTTACCAGAGCTTTGGTCAGAAATAAAGCCGCCCTCTAAGAACAACTTGGGGCTGAAGGCATATCGGAAGCTGCCACCCGCACCGTTATTTGCACTCCGTAGGTTGGGGCTAAATCGACCAAAACGAGAAACTGCACCTGCACCGCTGCTACCAAAGGGAGATAGACGACTAACCATACCTTCGTACCACTCATTGGAATTGGCATCAACTTGGATGGTTAGCTTGTTGCCCAAAGGAAAGCGATAGTACAACTTGTCGATTTCAACGGAGTTGTTATTGTTGCCGTCAAATCCCAAACGAGTTTCGCGCGTGCCGGTGAAATTCCCCTCAAATTGAGTGAAGTTTCTGGCTTGGAGGCGAGTCCGCAAGGTATCTTTACCCGTAAAGCTGGTATCAAAGTTTAGACGAACTCTGTTTCCAAAAATTGTTTCGGTCTTGTCGTCTCGAAGGCTTTCTCGGTTCGCTGCGTTCACACCGCTCAGGAAAGCACCATTACCAGCGATGGTGGCGCGATCGCCAAAAGTGTCAGCTACGCCGAAGATCACTTCACCGTTCAATCGGGTGGTGGTAGAAAACTGTTGCTTTTCAATGGTGGCAGTCCGAACTTCCAGCGATTCAACCCGACCGCGCAATGCGGCTAATTCAGTTGCAAACTCTTCTTGAAGTCTTTTAACAACTTCCAAATCTTCCTTCTTAACGAAGTCAGAGGTTGCTGCTGCAATCAACTCTTGAATTTTGTCTAGGCAGGCGTTCAAACCAGCCGCAAACTCAAACCGACTTGTAGCCCGATTCCCGCGAAAGGTTTTGTCAGGGTAGCCCACAATACAGCCATAGCGCTCTACCAAAGATTGCAGCGCTTGAAATGCCCAATCGGTGGGTCTAACGTCAGTCAACTGAGATACGGAAGTAACTTGACCCAAAGTCGCCGAAGCTTTGCCTTCAGCACTGTAGCTAGACACCTGATTAATTACAGAGTCTTGGGGTGCGGGAGACGTTTGAGCGAAAGCTGAAAATGCAGTTGCTCCAAGCAGTGCGGGAGCTAACCAAAAAGAATTCCAAGTAATTCGTGACATATTCAATCCTCACATCCAACTGGATATCATAGTAATGCATTAAGCGTCTGCTGTCGAAGCAATTTTGGGCAAACACAACGAATGACGCTGGTATGCTTGAACTGGTGCGGTCAGCAGGCTGACCATCAAACAAGCAGCCTGAGGAATCTATAACGCTAAACTGGATTAGCTAGCTAAAGGTAATAACGAATACAAAAACTTGTTTCGCCATTGGATTCAACCATCCTTGTCTAACAGTACCCTTCGAGCAGTTAAGTTAAAACAAACAAAAATATAACAGTAGGTTAAGAAGCCGAAAAATCAAAAAAAACTCTGGCTGAAGTGAGTTGAACGAGGCGATGTCACTATAAATTAAGACATGGATGACCGCTGTTTCATCCGTTTATTTAATCATTCTTTGTGTTGTTAACGGATTTTCTTATGCATCAGTGGTCTGTTTTGAGGGATCGATTGCCTAAGTTGCGAAATTTGTTGGGTTCTGAGCGATCGCTGCTGTTGCCCATGACGGTTTTGGCATTGGGAATTCATGCGGCGCTGTTAGCCCTGCCCATTCCCTCGAACGAAGCGTTAAAAACCCCTGACGATCAAAAAAATCCAATAAAAGTCACGCAAATTCCGACCGAACCCCCCCCTGAAGTTTTATCCTCAACCGGCGTGACGATTCCGCCCCTGAGCACATCCTCTGCAACAAGTCCGGTGAGCAGTCCATCCCCGTCTGACAGCGCTAGCTCCACAAGTGACGCTTCCGAATCTGCCGATGTTTCTGATTCCTCTTCGTCGCCTAGTTCCTCTTCATCAACCAGTTCTGAATCAACCAGTTCTGATGCTGCGGCTGTAACCCCTAGCAAGCCTGCGGCAGTCAGCCCTGCAAAAAAAGCGGCGAAGTCTACTTCTACAAAAGCGGCGGCAAAGCCAAGCACCGGTGGCGATAGTAACGATAGTGCAACCGAGCCGAGTTCTAGTTCATCGGCTGGAGACACCGCAGAGAGCGCCAAGCCGTCTGCGGATACAATTCCTGTGGCGATCGCCTCTCCAACGGGGTCTGGAAGGGACGTATCGCCGCCGACTTTCGCCGATTTTCCTCAGTTTAAGTCTTCTACGGGCGACTGTTTTGGTTTGGGCTTGGGGGACAATTGCCGGGTGGTAGACAATGGGGCGATCGCGGAGGTGACAAGCTACTTCCGCAAAGAGCTTGCAGCCAAGCAATTCAAAGCTGAGTTAGTGACGGATGAACCGACCCGCAAAGTTTTTAAGGTTTCTAAAGACGATAAAACTCTATTTTTGAATATTTTGCAAAGTAAGCAGAATGTGGTTTATCTGCTGTCGTCGGTGGTGTATGAGCAGTCACCCGATGAAATTACGGAGAAGGGTCAGTAGGGAACTATCGTGAGCCATACGATTGTTTGGTTTCGTCGAGATTTACGGATTGCGGATCACGCGCCGATTTATCGAGCGGCATTGCGCGGCGGGGTGATTCCAGTATTCATTTTTGATCGATCGCTATTGCATCATCCTGAAACCGCATCGGCGCGGGTCGCGTTTCTGCTAGCGGCATTAAAAGCGTTGGATCAAGAGTTACGCGATCGCGGAGGGCGGCTGATTATTCGGTTTGGCGATCCGGTAGAAGTTCTCCCAAAGCTCATTCGAGAAACTCAAGCGGAGGGCATCTATGCCTACCTTGATTTTGAGCGGATTTATGGTCGGGTGCGGGATGCTCGATTAAACCAAGCATTGGCTGACCAGGGGCTAAAAATTCGCTGGTTTGAACCTGCCGGAACGACCGCTGATCTGATTCCTTACCCAGACTATCGGGCATGGTGGTATTCCCAAATGGAATCTGGCTTGCTGCCCACACCCAGCCGGATTGATCTGCCCGATGGCGTGCAAGGCGAACCCATTCCCACCTTGGCAGAGTTGGGACATTTACCCGATGGTAAGCCGATCCCCCCCGCCAGTATTCACGCGGCGCGCCAATTGCTCCAAGATTTTCTAGCGGAAAAGAGCGATCGCTACTATTGGCAGCTCTCTTACCCCAGTGCAGAAGCGACTACGGGGCTGAGTCCTCATATTAAGTTTGGCGTGATTTCGGCACGAGAATGCTATATGACTGCCAAGGCGCACGATCCCCAAGGAAATTGGAAGGTGGCGCGCAGTCAGCAGCAGTTGATTGCGCGGATGCGGTGGGGCAGCGGGTTTGCCCAACGATTTCGCTATCTGCCTCAGCTAGAGGTGCGATCGCTCTACAGCGTTTTTGATGAAGATGGCTGGGGCTTCGACGAAGAACTGTATCAGGCTTGGCAGGAAGGGTATACAGGTTTCCCAATTGTGGATGCTGCGGCGCGATGTTTAAAGGCGACGGGCGGCTGGCTGGCACTTAACTTTCGATCTCGCGCACTCTATTCAAGCTTCCTAAGCAATCTGCTAGGAATGGATTGGCGATATGGTGCGCTTCACTTTATGCGTCATTTAATCGATGGCGATTGCCCGATTGATCATTATCAATGGGCGATGCAGGCAGGCGTAACCCACTGCATTGATAAAACCTGGACGCGGATTTACAATCCTGAGCAACCTGCGATCGATCGCTGCGATCCCGATGGATTGTTTATTAAACGCTGGCTACCTGAATTAGAACAGGTGCCCCCTAGCCAGTTAGGAACGCCGCCTACACTCAATGGTTATCCTGCGCCCATTTTGGACTATAAGAAAGCGCGACGACGGCGAGTGAAACAACTGGAGCAGCAGCGCCAAAAATTTCTAAATCAAGACAATATTGTGCCCTATGTGGGACGAATGCCCCAAGATGTGACTCCCTTTGGCAGCGATCGCTACTTCAGTGAAGTCAGTTGGGCAGCCACTCCCAATCTTGATCTGTTCCCACTACCCCTCAATTTGGAAACGCTGGATGAGGCTCAGGCAATGGCACTGCGAACCTGGTTTGTTGCTCACGTCAATATCAAATCGCGCCAGCCCTCCCGTCGCAAACCCAAACCCACACCAGAGCCAGTGGATATTCAACTCAGCCTGCTTTAACAAAATAGTAGAATAGCGAGGATTATTTCGGTGGCGTGTAGGAAGAAAAGACGATGACAGAAGCGGCGATCGGAATCATTGGCGGCAGCGGACTCTATAAAATGGAGGCGCTGAAAGAAGTAGAGGAAGTGCAGATCGAAACACCTTTTGGCAAACCCTCGGATGCTTTAATCGTCGGCAGTTTGGACGGTGTGCGCGTCGCATTTTTAGCAAGACACGGGCGCAACCATCATCTATTGCCCTCGGAACTGCCGTTTCGGGCAAACATCTACGCGATGAAGAGTTTGGGCGTGAAGTATCTAATTTCCGCGTCGGCAGTAGGTTCCCTGAAAGAAGCAGCCAAACCGTTGGATATGGTGGTGCCCGATCAGTTCATCGATCGCACCAAAAATCGCATCTCCACCTTTTTTGGCGAAGGCATTGTTGCCCATGTTGCCTTTGGCGATCCGGTCTGTCTTAAACTGGCGCAGGTTTTGGCAGATGCGGTCGAAAGCTCCAATCTTGCTGATGTCACGCTACATCGGGGCGGCACCTACGTTTGCATGGAAGGTCCTGCGTTTTCGACCAAGGCGGAATCTAATCTACATCGCAGTTGGGGCGCAACTGTTATTGGCATGACGAATTTACCAGAGGCGACGCTGGCACGAGAAGCCGAAATTGCCTATGCAACGCTGGCATTAGTCACAGATTATGACTGTTGGCATCCCGACCACGACAGCGTTACGGTAGAGCTAGTCATTGCCAACCTGCAACGGAATGCCGTCAACGCTCAAAAAGTGATCCAAGAAACTGTGCGGTGCCTTACCGCAAATCCCCCGGATTCCGACGCGCACTCTGCTCTGAAATATGCCATTCTCACGCCCTTAGATAAAATATCTCCAGAGGCAAAAAAATGCCTGCATCTTTTATTGCAAAAATACCTATGATGATTTACGGGACGATTTAGACGGTTGAACTGACTGCGCACTCTGCACTCTGCACTTTGATTTATGCCCGAATGTCCTAAATGTCGTCAATTTGTTGAGTCACGAGCGATCGCGTGTCCCCATTGCCGAACGACTCTCAAGGCGCATGGGCATCCGGGTATGCAACTGTTTCGGGCGACAGATGAACCGCTTTGTGCAAGCTGCATCTATCACGCGGACGATAGCTGTAATTTTCCTAAGCGCCCTGATGCAATGGACTGTACGCTGTATCAAGATGCGCAGCCGCCTCAAGCGGTCAGTTCACAGTATGGCGCGAGCTTTCGCTTGCAGCGGTGGGTCAAACGAAACACGCCGCTGCTTTTAGTGGCAGGGCTATTGTTAATTAGCTTGGGTGTTGTTTTAATTCGCCGTTGAGGTCCACTAGGGGGCAATCCTGGCGGCAACACTATCGAGCGTTACCGGACGATCGCCGGAGGGATGAGATTCTAGGGGATCGGCTGGCAAAACGGGTTTGGCAGCTTGAAATATAGCCAAATCAAACCAAAAAGTGGTGCCTATGCCGACTTCGCTCGACAAGTGAACGCGACTCTGATGTTTTTCAACGATATTACGAACGATGGATAAGCCTAATCCGGTGCCTTCTAGGGTGTGAACGCGATTTTCGACCCGGAAGAAGCGATCGAAAATTGCCTGCTGATCTTCTGAAGGAATGCCAATTCCCGTGTCAGCAATTTCTATCCGCACTTTGGAAGTAGATTCTGAAGGGTGGAACAGTTCATTGTCTTGCCCCAATTCACTAGGCTCAGCTTCTACTCGATAAGCTCGAATAGTCACCGTTCCGCCCATTTGAGTGAATTTCAGCGAGTTTCCAACTAGGTTTGTAAAGACTTGTAAAAGCAGATCGTAGTGTCCGAGCACGGGAGGCAAATCGGGCTGAATTTCTTGCTTCAGTTCAATCCCTTTATCACGGGCGTTCAGTTGACAGGTGCGTAGTGTTTGCTCGACGGGCTGCGCTAAATCTACGGCTTCAAAGCTGTAGGTTCTACAAGATTCGAGCTTGGACAAATCGAGGACATCGTTGACTAGGCGGGTCAGGCGATCGGTTTCGCGGTTCGCGGTTTCCAAAAATTCTCGCTGTTCTTCGAGGCTTAAATCTTCACCATATTCATGCAGCGTTTCAATGAATGATTTGATGTTAAACAGCGGGGTTCTGAGTTCGTGCGAGACATTGCTAATAAACTGACTTTTTGCTTCGTTCAGTTCGGCTTCGCGAGTGATGTCTTGAATGGTAATCGCCACTCCTTTAACCGTTTCTCGCGTTAGGTCAAGCACACTCGTTAGCAAAATGCGAATGGTGCGGTCTACAGGTTCTTTAAGACTGACTCGGAACTCGCCCCCTTCTCGCATATCTCCTTTTGCCATGCGATAAAGTGGGCGGGTGATCTCAGCTTGAATTGCACCGGGTAGAGAATACAAAACGTTGCTGCCCTCGATCGCCAATCCTTGCCAGTTCAATAATCGTCGCGCGGTTGTATTAACCAGCACTACGTGTAAATTGGTATCTAGCAAAACGGCACCATCGGCGATCGTGGATACCAGAGTTTCTAGCTTGGCTTTTTCGGCGGTGAGTTCTTCGATATTTTGTTCTTCGTAGCGCTCTAGCTTTTCCGCCATTTCATTAAAGCTAAAGATTAACTCCCCTAGTTCACCCCCAAAAGGCAGATCGACTTGCTGTTTGAAATTGCCAGAAGCAATGTTTTTCACCCCAACCAGCAATTCTTTAATGGGACGAGTAATAGTAAGCGCATTAAACACCGCGCCTAAAATGACCATGACCCAGATAGATACAAAAACGGCGATCGTCACATCGCGGGTGAGATGAGACGAGGTAACAACCGTAGGATTAGGATTGGTGCCGATCGCCAATACGCCCTTATAAACTCCCTCATAGATAATCGGCACAAACACATCGGTGACTTCCCCATCAGGAGTCAAATGCTGACGCACCATCGGCACATCGCTATGTTGAGCATAATCATCTGGAAGGTGAATTTTGCGGCGAAGAGTCAGCGAGGTTTGAACCTCCGCCTCCGAAAAAGGAATGCCCAAATAGATACTTCCTTCTTCGTCGGCATACAGCATATAACGAATGCTGGAAGTGCTGCTGTAAAAGCGGTGAGAAAACTGGGCAAGCTCTGTCTTGTTGTTTTCGCCAATCAGCGGAGTCACGTTAGCAGCTAAAAGTAGCCCTAAATCGCTGCCAAAGCGAGTGTCATTCAAGCGCGCATCTTCTTGAATAATATTGACTGCCCAAAAGGTCAAACCGCTCATCAACAAGGAGACGACGAGGGTTGCCACTGCCATAAGTTTGGTCTGGAGTGTAAACTCTAACCACCAACGGGCGAATATTTCTTTAAGTTGCTTCAAGAGATTTAGCAAAGCTAAGTGATGGCTAGGGGGGTTAGAAAGTAAAGCTAAATCTTAAAACGAGCATTTCTGCTCTGTCTCTACATTCTCTAACAATTGTCTTCAGAGAAACAGGAGAATCGAAAATTTGTCTCTCTTCGGGTTCCGGGTTTCAGGTTCCGCTCTCTAACTCCCGCCTCTGATTTCCTGCCCTATGCCTATGCCTATGCCTATGCCTATGCCTTCGTGCGACGGGCTTGATGTCCAATATCTTGCCGATAGTAAGCGCCATCAAACTGAATCTGCTTGACGGCGGCATAGGCACGATCTAAGGCATCATCTAGGCTGTCGCCCATAGCTGTGATCCCTAGAACTCTGCCGCCATCGGTGATCAATCCTTGGGGCTTGCTTTGGGTTCCGGCATGAAAAACCATGGCTCCATCTGCTTCTGCTTGGTCAATGCCGCTAATCACTTTGCCTTTTTGAAACGTTTCGGGATAGCCTTCAGATGCCATGACAACGCAAGCCGCTGCTCCTGGCTTCCATTCGATCGCAGGTTGTTCGGCAAGGCGCTGATGAACACAAGCAAGCAGCAACTGGTCTAATGGGGTTTCTAGCAGAGGGAGCACGGCTTGAGTTTCAGGATCACCAAAGCGGCAGTTAAATTCGATTACTTTGGGGTCGCCTTGAGGCGTAATCATCAGCCCCGCGTAAAGCACCCCCCGATAGTCAATGTCACGTTTGCGAAGAACCGCGATCGCAGGCTCCAAAATTTCTTGCTGAATGCGTTCCATTAAGGCTGGAGTTATGACGGAGGCAGGTGCATAAGCTCCCATACCGCCTGTATTCTCGCCGGTATCTCCTTCGCCAATTCGTTTGTAATCTTGAGCAGGCAGCAGCGGGCGAATCGTGATGCCATCTGTCAGCGCTAAGATAGAAACCTCTTGCCCGGTTAAGCACTCCTCAATCAAAACGCGCTGTCCGGCATCGCCAAACTTACCGCTAAGCACATCTTGAACCGCAACTTCTGCCTGTTCGAGGTTCGCTGCAACCGTTACGCCCTTGCCAGCGGCTAACCCATCAGCTTTAATCACAACCGGCAATTCTTGGGTGCGAATATATGCCAGAGCCGGCTCAACCGCCGTAAAAACCGAGGCTTTTGCGGTCGGAATTCTAGCCTCGTGCATCAAGTCTTTTGCCCAAGCTTTACTCGCTTCAATCTGGGCACCCAGCTTGGTTGGACCAAACACCGTCAGCCCTTGAGTGTGAAGAAAATCGGTGATGCCTGCTGCCAGGGGCACCTCTGGACCCACCACAATCAGCGAAATACCATTGACCAATGCAAACCGGGCTGTTCCTTCAAAATCTGAAACGTTCATTGCCAGATTGCGGCAACGAGGCATAGAGGCAGTGCCGCCTGTGCCAGGAACACAGATGACCTGATGCACCTTTTCTGATTGCAATAGTTTCCACGTGATGGCGTGTTCGCGCCCTCCATTGCCAACGACCAAAACCTTCACCGTTTTCTAACCCCTTACCGAAATGATGGCAATTTTCAAAAGAATTTCTAAGGAAATCTCTGCTGACGCTCTTTGCTGGCGCTATACGAGTCGCACAATTTACGCTAAGCGCATTTTATTATGGCATGGACTTACAGCCCAGTTTCCCTAAAACAGGTAGAAACTTGTTTTGAGCGATCATCGACACCATAACAGAGATGAGGGGCGGCTACATAAATTGAGTAATAAGTAATTAATCTGAGTAAGCAGGAGACAAGTAATTGGCATGGAACCGGAGACCGCGCTAGGCGCGCCCCTAGCTCATAGCGGCGATCGCAATTCATAGCGGCGATCGCGAACGATAGACACTTTGGAGGTCAGAAAATCTAGATTTTTAGAAAAAGACTGAGACACTGTAGGGTGTAATGGAAAGTGGAACTTTTAGGCTAGATGCTGGTCTGATGATTCAGGTGCTTTCAAAAAAACAATTTGGAGGAAAAAGTGGGATGGTGTGGCTGTGGAATCGGTTAAAAACAAGAATTTCCCTTAGCCTCATCGTGGGAGTTTCGGGAATCAGTGCGAGTATCGGGCTATTTCAGCAAAGCAACGCGATCGCTCAAACGAGCCAGCCATCCCTGTCCCAACCCGCTCCAGAATCGGCTCCAGCCCCGCCAAGGCAGACTCCCAGCAAAAAAAACGCAGACCCACGGAAACAAGCGGTTGCAGAAGAGTTTCCGCCCAACCCACTCGAAATCACTGCCCCAGATCCTTTAATTCCCTATGACTATAAAGATCGGTCTTTAACGGCTCAAGAGATTCGACAACTGCGAGCAGGCGCAAATCGGTTAGCGGTAATTGGTGCGACGAAATTAGAACAGGGCGATCGCGTCGCGGCTTTCAACGCTTGGAATCGAGAACTCCGGTTTCGTCGTTTAGCCGGTCCTTTGACGGAAGAAGTGCTGACCTTGGGGCGGGTGGGCGATGTCGCATGGCGAGAAAGCAACACCGCCCAACTGCGCTGGATCACAAAACGGCTAGATGAAATTTTGGCAAAAACGCAGACCGAGCAATCCGCTAGCAAGGGGCAATTGGCGACCCCTGATCGGTTATCTGCGCTTGAAACGCTCCCCCCCGATCTTTCTCTAGATCCTAGCCAAGTCGCAAAAATAATTGAGAACGGCACTTCATCCAGTCAGCCTGACGCGCAAGCGGCACCTACTCTAACAGCCAGACAGCTTTTGGGGACGCTCGATACCAATCCTTTAGCGGTAGGTGGGATGAATGCGATCGCCATTTTGGGCAACTTGAACAAGCAAGTTTCATTGCTAGATGCCTTGGGATTTGCGTATCAACAGGTGCGCTTACCCCAAACAGCGGTCAAAATTTATCAGCAATTGCTGGCAGAAGCTCGACAACGGAAGGATGCTTTCAAGCTGGAATCGACGCTGATTACCTTGGGGCAACTTCACCTTTCCTGGTTTGATTATGGCAGTGCGGTGCAGCCCTACCAAGAATTATTAGCCCGATCGCGCGATCGTCGTGACCCGATCAATTTTCCGTTGTATCTTGATCGGCTTGCCTACATTCACGAGCAGGCAAAGCAGCCCGCCCAAGCTATTCCCTATCAAGAGCAACTGATCACCTTTCATCAGACTGCTTTGGGAGATGCCAAACTGATCCCTGCCCTAACGCTTAAAATTGCCGACAACCATCGCCGTTTGACCCAACTGGATCAAGCCGAAACGAACTATCAACTGGCATACAAACTGGCAATCCCGTTATTGCAATTTGCCCATGCCGCAGACGCGCTCAAAAAACTAGGAGATCTCTATCGGGCAAACGATCGCCTCGATTCGGCATTGCGAATGTATGCCTTTTTGGTGGAAATTGAACGACAGGCGTACAATACCTACGGCGTAATGGATGCCTACGACCAAATGGGACAAGTACATCTGCTGCGAAAAGAATATCCCGAAGCGATCGCTGCCTTTCAGCAAGCTCTCCCTTTGGCACAACAACTCAAATTCCGCGAAGACTATTTCGCCACCCGCATTCAAAAAGCCTCAGAACCCAAAAATGACGAATGACGAATTCAAAACTCAAAACTCAAAACTCAAAACTCAAAATATCTCCTAGGTCAACGCTACGCGATGGCAAAGCCAGTCCGAAAGACTTACAAAACTCAAAACTCAACTCTTCCTCATTTCCCCTTCCCCTATTCCAACGTGCATCGCTGTTGTAATGCTTGCCGGAGCAAATCTTTGTACTGTCGATTGTCGATCACGTAAGCACCAAAGCGTTCTAAGTGTGGGTTCATCATTTGAGCATCAAACAACGTGAACTGGCGATCGCGTAGATGTTCCACAAGCTTCACCATGGCGACTTTGGAGCCATCGGGAATCCGAAAAAACATCGACTCGCCAATAAATGCACCCCCAATCACAATTCCCAAAATGCCGCCTGCCAACTCGTCGCCCTGCCAGGTTTCAAAACTGTGCGCCCAACCTTCTTGATGCAGTGACCCGTAAACGGCTTTGAGTTCATCGGAAATCCAAGTTGTTTCGCGATCGGCACAGCCTTCCACCACACGGGCAAAATCTCGATTGACGGCAACGGTAAACCGCGATTGATTCAGCATACGCTGCAACGATTTGGGATAGCGAAAGCGATCGTCCAGTGGGATCAGCGTCCGCTGGCGGCTAGAATACCAGCCCAAATCGTCGCCCGCTTCATCTGCCATCAAAAAATAGCCTTGGGCATAGCCCTGAATAATCGAAGAAACATCAAAGTGACTACTCACCGATCGCGGTTCCTATTGTGATCAAAGCGCGTTGGGGGGATGGCGCAGTTTGAGCGCTGGCAGACCCCGCCCAAGAGACAGCCCTCAGCCGCGTCACTCCAGCAAACTTGATAATCGGTTTTAGCATAGGTTTAGCGATCGCGGTTTTAGCGATCGCAGTTTCAGCATTTTAACTATAGGTTACGGTCTAGCCGACCTGCCAGCAAAATTTACCGGGGCAAATATGTAGAGGTGTTTCTACGGTGCCATTGAGTGGCTAAGACGGGCTTACACTATAAAACAGGTGATTGAAATGATTGAATCGTGCCCATGGTTGAACCCATTCAAAACATCACACTTCCCCCCGCCCAAAACCCCGCCCAAGAGGGGGTCTGGTTGCAAACTGCGCTACTGACCTGGTTAGATAGTGAATTTTTGCCCGAACAAGTCAACCAGCAAATTGCTAAACGCGCCGCCCAGATTTTTATGCGTCAACGGATGGAGGGCGAAAACGATTTAATCTCTTTAACCTTGGCGATCGTCACTGAAATGGAAGCCTTTGATTTTTCCAACAGTTTTTATGGACAGTTTGCGATCGCCAATGCCGTCAGCGACCTTCTACTAGACAGTTTGGGCATCGATCGCTGTTGCGGACAATAGGAGAAGGGCGAATGATCAGTAGCGCATGGCAAACTCAAAACTGAAACTCAAAAATTGAATGTCAATTGATTTTTATCCGCCTCGTCGCAATGTGCCTTTCGTTCGGCTCATTCAAATGCTGATTCCGATGGTTGCCTCTTGGGGCTTCCACATGGATTTAGAGGTGGAATATGAGAGCCTCAATCAGTTGATTGCGCTCCGAAACGATCGCGTGTTGCTGTTGCCCAATCACCCCACCTTTCATGATGCGATCTCCCTATTTTTGCTCTCTGGCAGATTAGGGCAAGCGTTTTACTATCTAGGAGCCTATGAGCAATTGCAAAGTAAGCTAGGGCGATTTTTTCAGGCGATCGGGTGCTACTCGGTTCGGCGCGGCTTAGCCGATCGCCCCAGCATTATTCAAACCATGGAGCTATTGGCGCAACCCGGTTGTCATTTGGTCATTTTTCCCGAAGGGGGCTGTTCGTTTCAAAACGATATTGTGACTCCATTTCGGGCAGGTGCAGTGCAGCTAGCCTTGCAATCCATGAACCGGCTGGTCAAGCAAGGAAATCCCCCTCCCGATCTCTATGCCGTGCCCGTCAGCATTAAGTATCGCTACACCCAAGATATGACGGTTGTGATCGAAAAACTATTGAGCCAGCTTGAACACAAGCTAGAAGTGCCAGCGCTGTTTGACAATTATGAGCGGCTACGTGCGATCGCCGAAAAATCGTTGACTCAACTGGAACAGGAGTATGACCTGACGACTGCCCCAACCTTATCTTGGGATGACCGGATTAAAATCCTGAAAGCCCATATTCTGCAAGCTTGTGAGCATCAGTATGGGCTGGCTTCAGCCGCAACCGACCTCGATCGCGAGCGCGTTTATCGAGTTTTGAACGCCACGTTGACCCCGGCAGAGCTATTGGAGGCTAGCGGGCAACCCGATCGCCCGTGGACCGTTGAATTTGTGCAGCGATCGATGAGGCGCATCCTGAATTTTGACGCGATGTATGACGGTTATGTGGCAGAAAATCCTACAACCGAGCGGTTTATGGACACCTTGACCCGGCTAGAGCGAGAAGTGTTCAACATTGATCAACCTGCTCCCAAAGGTCATCGCGTGGCAACCCTCAAAATAGGCACTCCCATTAATTTAAAAGACTCATTGACAGCGTTTCAAACCAACAAAGCAGCCACCGTCGATCATCTAACGCAAACGATTCAGCGATCGGTTCAAACCAACCTGGACTGGCTGAATCAATCTTGATAACTGCACCGGTTTGGCGGCGATCGCTGCTGTGGCGAAACGAAATCGCCGCAAGTGAATAGATTGCGTGTACTATAGCCTAAGTTGATTCATAGCGGGATAGGAGAATCACGATGCGCTTGGGTAAAGTTGTAAAGTCTAACTCCCACTGTGATTACATTGTGGAACTAGATGATGAAACCAGTCGAGAGAATCCGCCCAAGCCAGATGATTTTGGATTTGGCTCCTTTGTGCGGCTAGAAGGGCGAGTGGCAGGGCGCGATCGCCATTGGGCAGTCGGTTTAATCTATAACTCACAGCTATTTAACCCCATGTTTCTCAACATGGGTCCGCGCCTTTCCAGTGAACCCGATCCCGTTTTCACCCCTGATTTAATTAGCGAAACCCGCACCTTGCTATGGACAATCCTCATCGGCACTCTAGAACAAGAGAATGATATTGCCTACGGACAGCACGGCATCCCCAAGGCGATCGTTCCAGTGAACACAGCGGTTTATCGAATGACCCCCGATGAAATTTATCGCTTTCATCTCAATCAGTCGCAGCGTCCTCAGTTTTGCTACTACAGTCTGTTGCTTCGGTGTGGCGGCACTTTTGCCTCGCAACTGACTCAGCAAGTCTTAACCGAACTCGTCGATAGCAGCCTGTTTAGCGGAGCCGATCAACGGGCGCTGAAAGTGTTGTGTAAGGAATTATCGTGGAAAAGCACCATGGGAGCGATGAAGTAGGGCGAATTACGTTTCTGAAACCCGTGGTGCTGCAAAGCAAGGCATTGTTTATTAACGTGCTCCGGTTGACACTGCTTCACTTGAGAAACTTGATCAATTGCTCCAATTTCTCCCAAGCAGTGCCGCTTTGCAGAATTGCTTGGGCGCGGGTAATGCCATCGGCATATGGGTTGCTCGAATTTACGAGGGTTTCTCCTACTTGCAGGGCAAGGGCGGCGTTGAGGGCAACCACATCTTGCTGCGCTTGGGTGCCTCTTCCTTGTAAGACGGCTTTAAGAATATCGGCGTTTTGCTGCACGTCGCCACCCGCGATCGCGCTCAGCGGTGCTTTTGCTAACCCTAGTTCGGCGGGATCAAGCACTGCCAAGCTCACCTGCCCATCACACAGCAGGGCAAGATCGGTGGCATCGCCTAAACCGGCTTCATCTAAGCGCTCCCGCCCATGCAGAACGATCGCCCGTTTTGTTCCTAATAATTGGAGAGCTTGCGCGATCGTTGCCAATAAGCCTGGGTCAAATACGCCAATCACCTGTCCTGTGGGGCGCATTGGGTTAACCAACGGTCCTAAGAGATTGAACACCGTTCGCACACCCAGCGATCGCCTCAGGGGTGCTACTCCTTTCAACGCCGGATGCCAGCCCGGAGCAAATAGAAAGGTAATGCCCACTTCTTGCACTGCCGCCTGAATTTTTTCAGGCGGCGCGCCGAGGTGAACGCCCAACGCTTCTAACACATCTGCCGAACCTACCCGGCTCGATGCCGAGCGATTCCCATGCTTTGCCACGGGAATACCCGCCGCCGCCGCCACAAACGCTACCGCTGTAGAAATATTAAAGGTGCCTGCCCCATCTCCACCCGTGCCGCAAGTGTCAATTAACGGAACGGGCAGAGCGGTCTCAATCGGGGGGAATGAGGCAGCCTGCTGTTGTAAAACCTGTGCCATGCCTGCGAGTTCCGCCGCCGAAACCCCTTTCATTTGAATGGCTGCCAAAATTGCGCCCGAAAGTTCTGGCGGAATAACTTCCGCTAGCCAGCCCTGCATTAGGTGAGAGGCTTGATCGGGTGAGAGCGATTGGCGATCGAGGAGTTGCTGCAATAGGCGTGACCCAGTAGCAGGGTCATCCAACGGCACTATCGAAGGCGCGGAGTTAAGCGAGGGAGAACTTTGCAGCACAGTTATATCCAGAAAGCATACAAAGCATGATATCAGAGGATAGACTAAGGCAGAAAAGCTAGATTACCCGATGTGCTACTAATTGCCCTCACCCGAAACCCCTCTCCCGATGGAGAGGGGCTTCCAGAAATTTCCGCTTCCCTCTCCCAATGGGAGAGGGCTAGGGTGAGGGCTGTCTTTGCCTGGTTTCGGGAAAGTCGCTCATCGCGATAGCTTATACCGTTTTGAGTTTTGAGTTTTGTTCGCGAAGCGTTTGGAAGAGGGCTAGGGTGAGGGCAAATTTAGCAATTCATCTCTAGATTCAGCAACGCCAATTTTTGCTCTATGGGATTAATCCTTGGCGATTCCCCCGCGATCGCTGCCCTATTTCTCATCTCCTTTGAGCGATAAAACTCTCCCAAAACTTCTACACTGAGGGCATCATGTTGGTTTCTCTAAGATGATTCCAATCTTTTTATTGTTCCGTAACGGGCACTTTCTTCTACCTTTCTATCTCCTTCCCCATGAACCAGACCACCGTTAGAAAAATCGCTCTCGGCTTGCTTTGGCTTGGCTTTACCCTTTACGCTTTTGGCTTTGCCCCTCCTGATCAACCGGATACTTTAGATTTAATTAAGCGCCTTTCCACGGCTCAAGTTGAGGGAATTAATCCTTTGATTGTGGCGTTATTTAACATCATGGGCGTGTTGCCGGTGATGTATGCGTGTTTTCTCTATGCCGATGGACGAGGGCAACGGCTTCCCGCTTGGGTATTTTCAACGGCATCTTTTGCTGTCGGTGCTTTTGCGTTGCTGCCTTACTTGGCGCTGCGTCAGCCTAACCCATCATTCGTGGGCAAAAAAACCTGGCTGATTAAGCTGCTAGATTCTCGGCTGTTGGGATTGGGGGTGGCGATCGCTGCAATGAGCTTAATCACCTATGGTGTGACTCAAGGTCATTGGCAAGAGTTTGTGGTGCAGTGGCAAACTAGCCGCTTTATTCATGTGATGAGCCTGGATTTTTGTTTGCTGTGTCTGCTGTTTCCTACTTTGCTGGGCGACGATATGGCACGACGGGGGTTGAAGGACTCTCGTATTTTTTGGACCGTTGCCTTCATCCCGCTCTTTGGAGCGATACTTTATTTGGTGCTGCGTCCTCCATTGCCTGAAGCTGCCACCACTCAAACAACCGTAGTTCCAATCTGAAACATTCCGCACCATTCATCAGGGTGATCCTCTCATGTGGCAAGCCATTCGCCGATCGCTCAAAGCCCTTCTCTATCTCGTGCTGCTGGCGATCTCTAGCGGCATATTTCTGAGTTCTAATGGATTTGCAGCCGAGCTTCCTAAGCTGCCTGAGCGATTTTTTGAGCAACCGCTGATTACCCGACCCAATCTTGATCCGGGCAATATTCCCTCCGAAAAAGTGAATCAATTTGTTCGAGCCTGTCTGCAAGTCGTTAAGCTCATAGAACGACGAGAAAGCGATTTGCAAAGCTTGGAAGGCAGTGCAGAATCGCGCCGCCTAGAGCAGGAGATTGAAGCCGAAGCGCTGGCAATTATTGAAACGGCTGGCTTAACCCGACAAGAATATTTGCAGCTTTTGGGGCTGGCGAATACCGATCCTGAATTTGGGGAACGGGTTGCCAACCAGCTACAAGAGTTGACAGGCTAAAAGGAATTCTGAGAGGCGATCGCGATCTTGTAATGCTTCTTAATCAGCCTGGTTGATGCATTTGGCATATCCTTTAGCATCAGAGAATTCAAACTGTCATAAGTTGGGTCTATGGCTTTATAAAACTCGACTACATCTCGACTATATTAAGCGGCTAGCTCCTACAAGTAATGTTGGGTAATTGAGGCGGATGGCTGGTAATTTTACTTCTCCCTCACACGTCGATTTGATTCAGCGGCGGCAACAGTTGCGCCGTCAACGCCGCGTTCGCTTATTTCAAGGAATGTGGCGCGGATTGGCGGTGGTAGCATTGGCAGGCAGCTTAGTGTGGGCGACCACGCTACCGATTTGGTTAATTCGCAAGCCTGAGCAAATTAAAGTGGAAGGCAATCGGTTGATTCCCTCGCAAACGCTGCGATCGCTCGTGCCTATTAAGTATCCTCAATCTATATTGCAGTTGAACCCCGACGCGATCGCCAAAGAGCTAAAAACAAAAGCTCCCATTTCCCACGTAGTCGTGAATCGCCAACTATTTCCACCGAGTATCACCGTCCGAGTGATCGAACGCTACCCTGTTGCGATCGTGTTAGCCAACAGCAGCGATATTCAATTTTTGTCGCCCAATTCCCTCAAAAGTAAAGAGACTGCCGCCAAAATCGGATTGCTAGATGAAAATGGAATGCGGCTACCTTTAGAAAACTACACGTTCATTCAGCAATCAATTAAACTGCCCAGCCTTAAAGTAATTGGCAACCCAGAGTACTATCGTCGCAACTGGTCTACACTATATCGGGAAGTTAGCCGAAGCCCCATCAAAATCACCGAAATTGATTTTCAAAATCCAGCCAATTTAGTCTTGAAAACTGAGCTAGGAACGATTCATCTCGGTTCCTATGGAATGCAGTTTCCTGAACAAATTAAAACTCTCGATCGAATGCGTAAGCTGCCTAATCAAGTTAGTCTTGATCAAGTTGCTTACATTGACTTAAGAAACCCAAACACGCCCTTTATTCAAACATCCCAATCAAAAAGTTCTATTCAGCCAGATAGCCCCTAGTTGAGACCAAAAATGACGACAGCCTGTTTGCTAGGCAATTTAAGCGACTTAAGTAACGTAGACGTTTCACGCTATCATAAGCTCTTTAACAAAGTTGGTTTTTCCCAACAAGTTCCTTTATAGTTGATCAGAGTCATCTAGCCCTAAAAGCTCTAATTTTGTATTAAATTCACTCGAATTTCATCTAAATTTATTGTTAAATTGTTCGCTATTCCAATGACACTTAATAACGGCTTAGAAAATGCCCACCGAAACACTACTTCTGTCGAAGGACAGCCCAACTTGTTACGGGCGATCGCCCCTTCAAGCCCATTCACCAACTCCGGTAATCATATGAACCAATCTAATGATGCAAAAGGGTTGTCTAGAGACGATCATAGGGGTAATGACATTGTGCCTGGTAGCGTGGCAAAGATTAAAGTCATTGGAGTGGGCGGCGGGGGCGGCAACGCGGTAAATCGGATGATTGCCAGCGAAGTGGTGGGAGTTGAGTTTTGGACAGTTAACACCGATTCTCAAGCCCTAGTTCAAGCATCGGCTTCAAAATGTTTGCAAGTCGGGCAAAAACTCACCAGAGGATTAGGTGCAGGCGGCAACCCGGCAATTGGGCAAAAAGCAGCCGAAGAATCGCGCGATGAAATTTCCGCAGCGCTTGAAAATGCTGATTTGGTATTTATTACGGCTGGCATGGGTGGAGGCACGGGAACCGGTGCAGCCCCCGTAGTCGCAGAAATTGCCAAAGAACTAGGAGCCTTAACCGTTGGCGTAGTCACTCGCCCGTTTACGTTTGAAGGTCGTCGCCGCACCAGCCAAGCAGAAGAAGGGATTGCGGCTCTGCAAAGTCGGGTAGACACATTAATCATCATCCCAAACGATAAGCTGTTGACCGTTATTTCTGAGCAAACTCCTGTGCAAGAGGCGTTTCGCACTGCCGATGATATTCTTCGGCAAGGGGTTCAAGGAATTTCAGACATCATTACTATTCCTGGATTGGTCAACGTTGACTTTGCCGATGTTAGAGCCGTCATGGCGGATGCGGGATCTGCTTTGATGGGAATTGGGGTGGGTACAGGCAAATCTAGGGCGAGAGAAGCGGCAATGGCTTCAATCTCTTCACCTTTGCTAGAGTCTTCAATCGACGGTGCCCGTGGGGTTGTGTTCAATATCACGGGTGGCACGGATCTGACACTGCATGAAGTCAATGCGGCGGCTGAGATCATTTATGAAGTGGTTGATCCCAATGCCAATATCATCTTTGGCGCTGTGATTGACGAACGGCTGCAAGGAGAATTGCGGATTACGGTGATTGCTACGGGTTTCACGGGAGAGCCTCAGGTGCGCCAGCCGCCAGCTAAGCAGTCAGTGCTGAAGCGCCCGATGAGTTCGCCAGCCGTGCCGCCTGCTGCCATCCCAGAGCAGAAGGCAAAACCTACGGTTCCTGGATTGGATATTCCTGAGTTTCTCCAACGCCGTCGTCCTCCTCGCTAGTGGCTCAAGATCCACGCCAGCAAGCATTTTTGGCACTCCAAGCGATCGCGCATGGGGGCTTTGCTGATGAGGTGCTAGCGAACACCCTGCAACAAAATCTGAGTGAACCGGATAAACGGCTCACTACCGAGTTGGTTTATGGCAGCGTTCGGCGACAGCGGACTTTGGATGCGCTGATTGACCAACTTGGCAAAAAAACGAGCGATCGCCAACCGCCCAATCTCCGCTTAATTCTTCATTTGGGGCTTTACCAACTTCGATATCTGACCCAAGTGCCCCCTTCCGCCGCCGTAAATACATCGGTAGAACTGGCAAAAAATAATGGATTTGCCGGACTTTCAGGCGTAGTCAATGGCATTCTACGGCAATATATCCGACTTTCTGCCTCTGAACTAAGATCTGACCCGCTACAGCTTCCCACTGATCCCGTTCAGCGTTTGGCGGTTCTTCATAGCTTTCCCGACTGGATTGTGGACGTGTGGCAAGCGCAATTTGGGCTAGAAAACGCAGAAAAACTCTGTGAGTGGATGAATCGACCGCCGCGAATTGATTTGCGAGTCAATATTTTAAGGACATCCATTGAGCAGGTCGAAGCCGCCATGCAGGCGGCAGGCGTATTAGTAGAGCGATCGCCCATTCTGCCACAGGCGCTCCGACTGGTTAATCATGCGGGTGCCATTCGTACCCTACCCGGTTTTGAGGAAGGGGAGTGGGTGGTGCAAGACTGGAGTGCCCAACTGGTCAGCCATTGCGTTAATCCACAATCGGGCGAAACGGTGATTGATGCCTGTGCCGCACCGGGCGGAAAATCAACTCATCTGGCAGAATTAATGGGCGATCGCGGCGTGGTGTATGCCTATGATAAAACTCCATCGCGCCTAAAGAAGGTGCAGCAAAACTGCGATCGCTTGGGGCATCAGTCTATTCAAATTGAAACTACCGATAGTCGCAAATTAACGCTGACTAATCAAGCTGATCGCGTCTTGGTAGATGCTCCCTGCTCTGGATTAGGGACTCTGCATCGTCATGCGGATGCCCGCTGGCGACAGACTCCTGCAACGGTTCAAGATTTAGCAACGTTACAAGCCGAATTATTGAACCAAGCAGCAACTTGGGTTAAGCCACAGGGCACGCTGGTTTATGCCACTTGCACGCTGCATCCGGCTGAAAACGAAAATCAAATTCGTCACTTTCTGGCTACCCATCCAGATTGGCAACTCAGAGTGATTACTAATCTCCCTGGCTCCAAATTTACCTCTTCCGAGGGGTGGATTAAAGTTTTGCCCCACCAACACTCCATGGATGGCTTCTTCATGGCACAACTGAGTCGATAAGATTCTAATTCTGATCAAAAAATGTGACGAATAACCTAGAATTTCTTTGAGTCGCGTTTCTACTAGCGTATGTTAATCGGTAAGGAAATGCCCGATTGAAGGATGAATTCCCTCTATTCAGTAAAACTATCAGCGATAAACCTATGAAAGATAAAAACGTTATCAATTTAGTCAAAATCTTGATCGGAACTGCTTGGATCGATGGAACAATTCAACCCGAAGAGCGGGAATATCTCAGTCGCATCGCTCAAGAGAAGGGCGTGGCTGATGCAGCGGAAATTCAGCCTTTGCTCCACGAGTTTACCATCGTTCAACCGAGTGAATGTTATGAGTGGGTCAAACAATACTTGGGCGATCGCCCCACTTCGGAAGATTGCCAGCAGCTTTTAGAAGCAATTAGTGGCTTAATCTACAGCGACGGCATGGTTGCGATCGAAGAAGCTAACTTGCTGACAGAGGTACAGGCTCTTAACCCCGACAATGTCAGCGGAGATCATACTGGCAGTGCTGTTCTTTCAGCGATCCGTAATCTCTATCAACGCTGGGTCGCTAAATTGGAATAGTTACGATAATCTCCGCCACTTAAGGATTCAAATATTCACTTCCTAAACACCAGGATTTTCGGTGTCTTTAACTTCTGGCACTGCTTCAGGGCGATCTTTACTCTCCCACCCAACAGGTCGCTTGGCATTGTACCAAGCGACTGAACCAACAGTGACCGCCGCGATAAAGCCAACTACATAAACTGCCGTAAACCATGCGGGAAAACGCTCCCCTGCACTGGTTGTAACTGCTATGAATACACTCATTTCAAATACTCCTACCTTTAAATTCATTAAATCCATTGACTGCATTACAGCATATTGAGTCGAATGGATCAATTCATCTGCTGTAAGACAGATTTTGATTTTGTTCTTTAGGTCGATTGAGCTAGCTTTCTACTCGACCATACTGAGCGATCGCGAAACCCTCCCCCCCTGTTGGGGGATACAACCAAGCCCATAGCTGATCCCCGTAGGAAAAGTGCCACCATTCCTTGGGATGCCGCATAAACCCCCCTGCTGCCATACTGTCATAGAGCAACTGTCGGTGAAGGTGATAGCTTCGTTCATCCATTTCAACCCGGTTGGCAAAGTAGTTTGGGTAGGAGCATGGCGACAACTCATCAATTGCCGACCCCATTTCCACCGGAGTTCCTGTTTCATCGACTAGCGTCAGGTCGATCGCCGCTCCGGTGCTGTGGGGCGGCGGCGCAGCAGGATCAATTAGAGGCTCCGCCCAAAATTCATAGACCTGCGCCAAAACTGCTTGCCGCTCTGCCTCCGTCATCGTTGCAGGGTTCAATCCTGCTTTTGCCGCCACTGTTTGAAATGTGTAATCCACCATAAACTGCTGCACGCTCAAGGGGCGATAGGCATCAAAAATTTGCAGCCTCCACCCAGAACGCTGTTTTTGCAAATGCGATTGAGCCGTGTGGAGCCGCTCTAATACAGATTGACGCACAAAAAACGGCGACTTATCTCCATAAGGGGCACCCAGAGCGGTGTAAGGGTGAGGTGATACCCACGCAAAAATGTCTAAAGGAATGGGCACCAACAGTTCGCCACAGTCTGCAATAGGTATGGAGGAGTGGGGCTTCACAGATCGGTATCCGCTGGAGTTGGCGATTGGGCTGGCACCGCCCCAGGAGGAACGGGATCATAGCCACCGGGATGGAAAGGGTGACAGCGACAAATCCGTTGAGTGGTTAACCAGCTTCCCTTCAGGATGCCGTGATTCACGATCGCCGCGATCGCATACTCGGAGCAGGTGGGTTGAAACCGACAGGTAGGAGGCAACAGCGGTGAAATTCCGACCTGATACCCACGAATAGCACCAATCAAAACTTGTTTCATGCCCTCATTCTAAAAGAATTCTTCATCAATCAAGAAAATTGCTTAAGGGCTTCCATCCTGTATCTCAATCGCGTATGATAAGGAGTCTTGTCTAGTTTTCGATTTCAGAGGAAGGTAAATGTCGCGATATAGAGGTCCCCGCCTCCGAATTGTGCGCCGCTTGGGAGATCTGCCTGGTTTAACGCGCAAAGCACCCCGACGGGCATATCCACCTGGTCAACATGGTCAGGCACGCAAAAAGCGTTCTGAATATGCGGTGCGTTTGGAGGAAAAGCAAAAGCTTCGCTTCAACTATGGGTTGAGTGAGCGTCAATTGCTTCGTTATGTTCGTAAAGCACGTCGTGCAGCCGGTTCCACGGGTGAAGCACTGCTACAACTGCTAGAAATGCGTTTGGACAACACCATTTTCCGATTGGGTATGGCTCCGACCATTCCCGCAGCCCGTCAGTTAGTCAATCATGGGCACATTACCGTCAATGGTCGCGTGGTGGATATTGCCAGCTATCAATGTCGGGCAGGTGAAGTCATTGGCGTGAGGTACAATGAGCGTTCCCGCAAAATGGTTGAAACGAACTTGCTGTATCCTGGACTGGCAAACTTGCCTAGCCATTTAGAATTTGATAAAGCTAAAATGCAGGGCAAAGTCAACAGTATGATTGAACGCGAATGGATCGCGCTTCAAATTAATGAACTTCTAGTCGTTGAGTATTACTCTCGGCAGGCGTAACCAGTTAGCCACTGATTACCTCTTCCTACCGCGGCATTTGAATATTTTAATCAGCCTTTTAGTCCCGTCAGCTAAAAGGCTTTTTGATTGTAGGTGCCTCTCCCCATATTCCACAACGGACACGCTTCCTCTCCTATAATCAAGTCTGATTGATCACTCCTTGATGATTAAATGTATGGCTGCAATTCGGATTGGCAATGGATACGATATTCATCGATTAGTGCCCGATCGCGCCTTGATTTTGGGTGGAGTAAAGCTGGAACATTCTTTAGGATTGCTAGGACATAGCGATGCCGATGTTTTGACCCATGCCATTATGGATGCCATGCTAGGGGCGCTCAGTTTGGGTGATATTGGTCATTATTTTCCGCCGACTGACCCAAAATGGGAAGGCGCAGATAGCGTGCAGTTGCTTGAACAGGTGGATCAACTGATCCGCGATCGCGGCTGGAAAATTGGCAACATTGACTCGGTGATCGTGGCAGAGCGCCCCAAGCTCAAGCCCCACATTGAAAAAATGCGCGATCGCCTCTCTAGCGTCCTTAAGCTGCAACCCGATCAAGTTGGTATCAAAGCTACCACCAATGAAACGCTTGATGCGACCGGGCGAGAAGAAGGAATTGCCGCCTATGCCGTGGTTTTATTGGAAACCCTATAAATGATGAATAGTTGCTTGCCAAAATTAAATCGATGGATATTGGTAGGGCTTGGGTTCGTCTGCGCGATCGCCCTGAATGCTTGTAGTCAAGCACTCTTCAAAACCGAAGCAGCCCAAGTTTCGCAGATTGTGATTAGTACCTTAAGCGACTTCAAAACCTTCAATCCGGCATTCAACGGCGAGTTTCCCAATATTTTTCTCTACACCTCCGAAGGCTTGATCGGTGAAAACGGCGAAAACTCCAAAATTGAGCCAGCCCTTGCCGAATCTTGGGAGATCTCTGCCGATAAACAGCGCATCACCTTCACCCTTCGCGATGGGCTGAAATGGTCAGACGGGCAGCCGCTCACTGTGGATGACGTGATTTTCACCTATCGCGATGTTTATCTCAACGAAAAGATTCCCACCGACCTCCGAGATTTGCTCAGAATTGGCAAAGACGGCAAATTTCCCAGCGTTCGCAAAGTCGATCAGCGTCGCGTAGAATTCACCACACCTGAACCGTTTGCGCCCTTTCTGCGCGTATTAGGTATGGGCATTTTGCCAGAACACGCCCTACGCGAATCTGTCTTTACCAACGACGGCGAGGGCAAGCCAAAATTTCTGTCTACTTGGGGCACCAATACCGACCCAAAAAAACTGGTCGTCAGTGGACCGTTTATGCTGGAAAGCTACACTCCTAGCCAGCGCTATGTATTTCGGCGCAACCCCAACTATTGGCGCAAAGATAGCCAGGGTCAACCATTACCCCGCCTTGAACGAATTGTCATGCAGATTGTCGAGTCTACCGATACTGAACTCTTGCGCTTTCGTTCCGGTGGGCTAGATCAACTGGGGGGCTTAGGGTCCCTCCGACCCGAAGATTTTTCTCTGCTAAAGCAAGAGGAGCAGCGCGGCAACTTTGAAATTCAGCAGGGTGGTTTAAGAACGGGCACACTCTACACGATGTTTAACCTAAATACAGGTCGTCGCCCAGATGGAACGCCCTTGGTTGACCCGATTAAGTCGCGCTGGTTTAACACTAAAGAATTTCGGCAGGCGGTCGCCCATGCCATCAATCGCGATAAGTTGATCAACAACGTGTTTCGCGGATTAGCAAACCCGCAAAATTCGCCGATTTCGGTTCAAAGTCCGTTCTATCTTTCGCCAGAGGAAGGACTCAAAACTTACGATTTCAATCCGAAAAAATCTAAGGAACTGCTGCTCAAAGCGGGATTCAAGTACGACAGTCAGCAGCAGCTATTGGATGCCGATGGCAATCGAGTGCGATTTAACATGATCACCAATGCAGAAAATAAACTGCGGGTAGCGATCGGTGCCCAAGTTAAGCAAGATCTCGCCGCGATCGGGATGCAGGTCGATTTTGCCCCCATTTCCTTCGGCACGGTGGTTGAAAAACTGGATACGTCCCTCGATTGGGAGTGCATCATGCTAGGTTTGACGGGCGGCATTGAACCTAACGATGGCTTTAATGTTTGGAATCCAGATGGCGGTTCGCATTCTTTTAACCAGGGCGCTAACCCAGGTCGCCCGCCCATCATTGGGCGACAAGTGGCAGATTGGGAAAAAGAAATTGGGCGGCTTTACGTGCAAGGGGCACAGGAGCTTGACGAAAGTAAGCGTAAAGCAATTTATGCAAAAACTCAGCAAATTACCCAAGAAAATTTGCCGTTTATTTATTTGGCAAACCAAAAAGCAATGGCAGCCGTGCGGAATCGGGTTGAAAATGTGAAATATACGGCGCTGGGGCTGACCTACTGGAACATCACGGAGCAAAAGGTCACAGCCCAGTAGAAGGTAACTTATTGGATGGATGTCACAACAGGCTTTTAGAAGGAAAGCAGGCTAACGTCGGAGTTTTCGTTCTCGCTGGGCGATCGCCATTGCCCAAGGTAGATATCTTGATAAACTGAAACACTGGTCTTTTTTTTCACAGTTTTTACTGCCACTCCTTCCATGACTGCAACTCCACCCAGCCTATCTACTCAATACGACCCCTCCACCACTGAAGCTAAGTGGCAGCAGTACTGGGAAAACCATCAAGTCTTTAAAGCTGATCCTAACCATCCTGGTGAACCCTACTGTGTGGTCATTCCGCCGCCAAACGTCACGGGTAGTCTGCACATGGGGCACGCCTTTGAACACTCCTTGATCGATGTGTTGGTGCGCTATCACCGGATGCTTGGACGCAATACGCTCTGGCTACCCGGCACCGATCATGCCAGCATTGCCGTCAGCGCCATTCTTGATCGCGAACTCAAAGCTCAAGGCAAAACTCGTCAAGATGTGGGGCGAGAAGCCTATTTGAAACGAGCTTGGGAGTGGAAAGAAGAATCTGGGGGCGCGATCGTGGGGCAACTACGGCGGTTGGGCTTGTCGGTAGACTGGTCGCGAGAGCGCTTCACGATGGATGAAGGTTTATCGGCTGCGGTGCTAGAAGCCTTCATCACACTGTATGAGCAAGGGCTGATTTATCGGGGGCAGTATTTGGTCAACTGGTGCCCTGCCAGTCAATCGGCGGTGTCCGACTTGGAGGTGGAAAATCAGGAAGTCAACGGTCACCTCTGGCATTTCCGCTATCCCCTGACCGATGGATCTGGCTCTGTGGAAGTGGCAACGACGCGCCCCGAAACGATGTTGGGCGATACAGCCGTGGCGGTGAATCCCACGGACGATCGCTACCAGTCGATCATTGGCAAAACGATCACTCTGCCGATTATGAATCGCGAAATTCCGATCATTGCCGATGAGTATGTGGATGTGTCTTTTGGAACGGGCTGCGTCAAAGTCACTCCGGCACATGATCCCAACGATTTTGAAATGGGTAAACGTCACCACTTGCCGTTCATCAATATTTTGAACAAAGACGGCACGGTGAATGAAAACGGCGGCGAGTTTCAAGGACAGGATCGCTTTGTAGCTCGCAAAAGAGTGGTGGCTAAGCTGGAAGAGTTAGGCGCACTGGTCAAAATTGAAGACTATAAGCACACGGTTCCCTACAGCGATCGCGGCAAAGTTCCGGTAGAGCCGCTGCTCTCAACCCAATGGTTCGTTAAAATCGACTCCCTTTCTCAACAGGCGTTGGGTTGTTTAGATGAGCAAGACTCGCCCGTTTTTGTGCCCGATCGCTGGACGAAAGTCTACCGCGACTGGCTCGTGAGTTTGCGCGACTGGTGTATCTCGCGGCAGTTGTGGTGGGGGCACCAAATTCCTGCCTGGTATGCCGTGAGTGAAACAGGCGGCGAGATTTTGGACAACACGCCGTTTGTCGTAGCGCGCAATGAAGCGGAAGCGAGGGAAAAAGCGATCGCGCAGTTCGGCGTAGCGGTGCAGCTTAAACAAGACCCCGATGTGCTAGATACCTGGTTTTCATCGGGTTTGTGGCCCTTTTCCACTTTGGGCTGGCCCCACGAAACCGCAGATTGCGATCGCTATTACCCCACCACCACCCTAGTCACCGGGTTTGACATCATCTTTTTCTGGGTCGCCCGCATGACCATGATGGCAGAGCACTTTACCGGACAAATGCCCTTCAAAACCGTCTACATTCATGGCTTGGTGCGGGATGAAAACAACAAAAAAATGTCCAAATCCGCCAATAACGGCATTGACCCGCTGCTGCTGATCAACAAATATGGCACCGATGCCCTGCGCTACACCTTGATCAAAGAAGTGGCGGGTGCAGGACAAGATATTCGCCTGTTGTATAACCGAAAAACTGATGAATCCGAATCGGTGGAAGCCTCCCGCAACTTCACCAACAAGCTGTGGAACGCCTCCCGCTTCGTCATGATCAACCTCGGAGACAGTTATGAGTTTTCAATGTTGAACGCTGAGCTAGAAAAAGCAACTCAAAACTTAAAACTTAAAACTCAAAATTCCCTTCCCCTTCCCCTTGCCGATCGCTGGATCTTGTCCCGCTTTCATCAAGTGACCCAACAGACTCGCACTGCGATCGACAGTTTTGCCTTGGGAGAAGCGGCGAAGGGCTTATATGAGTTTTTCTGGGGCGACTTTTGCGATCTCTACATTGAACTGGTGAAGTCGCGCCTGCTGGGAGACGATGCCGAATCTAAACAGACCGCGCAGCAAGTGTTGGCGTTTGTATTGGACGGCATCTTAAAACTATTGCATCCATTCATGCCGCACATCACTGAGGAACTTTGGCAGACGTTGACAGCTTCAGGATCAGCCCCATCCAACACGCTTCATACCCTTGCCCTCCAGCCCTATCCAGAGGTTGATCTCACTTTGATTGACCCCGAATTGGAGCAGCAATTTAGCTTAATTACCGACACGATTCGCACGATTCGCAACCTGCGGGCAGAAGCCGACATTAAACCAGGGGTGAAAATTCGGGTGATTTTGCAAAGTGAAAGCGATCGCGAACGTCAAATTCTGACCGCTGGGCAATCATCTATTCAAGATTTGGCAAAAGTGGAAACGCTGACGATTCAGCACCCACCTGACAGCGACCCGGCAAGTCGTGAAACGATCTCCACCGGAAGTGCCACCGAAAAAATGGTAGCCGGAGTAACCGGAACAGTGCAGATTCTCATTCCTCTTTCTGGCATCGTCGATATGGATGCTCTGCGCGTCAAACTAGAAAGAGATCTGAAAAAAATCGAAGCAGAAGCTCAAGCACTTGCGAGTCGCCTGAATAATCCCAGTTTTGTCAACAAAGCTCCAGCCGAGGTCGTTCAAGCCGCTCAAGCCAACCTCACAGAAGCGCAAAAACAAGCAGAAATTTTGCAGAATCGGCTGCGAGAACTTTAACCATGCCAACCGCCCTAAGCCTGATTCTGCTGAAGTTGTTCTACATCAATTCTGGGTTAAGAGCAGTATGCGTTTGCCCTGAATCTCGTTGTGAAAACAGTTTTTGAGTAAAGATACCCGGACACTCTGGTTCAAACGAAAGGAGCAGAAAGCGGTGTTTCTCGTCCTATTAGTTTCATATTTTCTTGCTCTATCGTGTAAGGTAAGTCGCTACAGCTATCTCTGCAAAATATCTTGAAAGGGATGAACGCTGCATCACCGATCGCCTGATCTAAATCACGGCAAGAACTAACTTTTGATTCAAAATAACTTACTTTGAGAAACGATTGATGACAAACAAGATGACCCAAACAATCGCCGCTGGGTTAACCGGAATTAGCCTGATGGTTGCTAGTGCGGGTTGCGCTCCCACACCGCCCAATGCAACCCCACAGGCAAGTGCAACTCCACAGGCAAGTGCTACCCCACAGCCCCCTGTGACTCAGCAACCCAATGTAGCTCCACAGCCCAGTTCAACTCCCCAGTCCAATGCGATTCAAACATTTTCCTGTACTGGACGTAAAAACAACGGCTGGGACTATGATGCCAAGTTTCTGGATGGGCGCTTTACCCAAATTACCTGGACGCGATCAGGACAACCCACCTATGTCTCACCCCTGACGTTCGATCGCAACAATGAGCAAGGACAGCCTATCTACCGGGGAGCATTCCAGGCAGCCACTGCGATTTCGCTGGTGGATCTAGGCAAAGGCAATGTGCGTCCGGGTTCAGAAGTCTCAGTCGGCACCGAAGAATGGGGCTGGGCAAGAGGCAC
Source organism: Leptolyngbyaceae cyanobacterium (assembly GCA_041752515.1). Taxonomy (GTDB): domain Bacteria; phylum Cyanobacteriota; class Cyanobacteriia; order Leptolyngbyales; family Leptolyngbyaceae; genus ULC077BIN1. The sequence continues at coordinate 56,792 of JBGSWI010000032.1, forward strand.
CTGCGCGATCGCGAAGTAACTGCCCTCACCCTAGCCCTCTCCCATCGGGAGAGGGAACCGGAAATATCCGATCTGCCCTTCTCCCAAGGTAGGAGAAAGGGCGCAAGAGTTTCTCAAAGTCCCTCTCCGCTCTGGGAGAGGGATTTAGGGTGAGGGAGATTAGGAAAGTCGCACATCGCATCGGCTAATATTTTGGTGGGTCGCGATTCCTGCCTAACTGAGTTTCAACTCTGCCAAACCCAAATAGCGAATGCCCACGGGCGAAATCTCAAAGCGGCAGGGCAGCACTGTTACCCCTAGGGCGATCGCCGCTCGAAACAGCGTGCCGTAAGTTGGATCGCCGCGATCGCCGGGGGCAAAATAGGGACAATCTGCCCGATTGATAAAATACAGCATTACGGGAACAGCATCGGGCAGCAGCGCCATCAGTTCCTTCAGGTGCTTTTGCCCACGAGTCGTCACCGTGTCGGGAAACAAAACCAACTTCCCCTGCGCCCAAGTCGTGCTTTTCACCTCAACATAGATCGGTTTCTCAGCACCCGTCAGCAAGAAATCAATGCGGCTTTTTTTATCCTGTCCATAGGGCACTTCCCCCCGAATCTCGCTGTAGTCGCCCAGTTCAGGAATCAGCTTGTTTGCTAGCGCCAACTGGGTAATTCGGTTGGGTAAATTGGTATTCACTCCCACCCAGGTCGGCTGATTGTCATACACCTCAATCATTTCCAGGGTGTAGCGCAGTTTGCGAGTTGGGCTGTCGGTTTCAGAGACATACACCGGACTGCCCAGAGTTGAAACGCCCGTCATCGGTCCCGTATTGGGGCAATGCGCCGTCACCACTTCCCCAGAAGCCAATTCCACATCGGCAAAAAAACGTTTGTAGCGCTGAACCAGTTTGCCTGCCAGCAGCGGTGGATAGTGATAAAGATAGTCGGTCATTTTAGGATTCACGGGGGCGATCGCACGTTCCAACCTTACCAATCAACAGCCGCGATCGCGTCTTCTGTCAAACTTGTTTTTTCATTCACCACTCATTTGCATCTACCTGCCGACACTCTGATGCAATTGCCTGGTTGAGTTCTGCCGCTTCTGCGTCGCTTAAAATTCCGGCAAACTTTGCAAGAGGATGAGTTTGCCGCGTCACTTTAACCTGATGTAAAAAATCTAGCCCTATTCCCACTAGGTCATCAGGAGCCTGTTCAAGTTCTTCTATCAATTGTTCACGATTGGTCATGGGTCTAGCACTCCATTAGGTATGGGCGATTCCCAAAGGGATCGTTTCACGAATCGCGGCGCTTATGTAACCTTTGGCACCTCAACATACTGGCATAGGCTAGATGGTTCTGGAATCCGCTCTCCATTTAACCGCATTCCTTCTAGGTGAAACTCGATCGCCTCGCGAATCATTGGCTCAATATTTTCTACCGTGTCTCCCACAGCGACACACCCTGGCAAATCAGGTACATAGGCAGAATAGTTTCCCTCTGCTGCTTCAATCACGACTGCATATCGCGTTAGCACGGGTTTCATTTTGCTTTAGCCATCCTACATAATTAAGTCTACCTAGTTACTACTTTTATACCAGTAAAATCAATTACATGAAGACTATTGAAGTAAGCGACACCAGGCTAATAATTAAAATTCAGAAGTATAAAGTAAAACTTTTGGATATTGATAACAACCTTACAAATTTATCAGGATATTTATCAATATTTGTTCTACTCAATGTTTTGTGGCATCAATCAGCAGAACCATCTGAGTTTATAAGTACTTTGGTAATTTGTTTTCTTGTAGTTTTTATTTATATTTCTGGACTGCTTTTCTATTCATTTTCATATCAAAGAGACAATTTCTATGAAATTGACACCTATATTTTCGACCGAAGCACAAACTCATTAAATGTAGAGTGTAAGGATGTATGGGGTTCTAAAGATATACGAAACCTATATTCACTCAGTGACGTAAAGGGAATCTTTTTTGAGGTTTCCTTTGAGACTTTTCCTAAAGAACCCACACCAGAAGAGCCACCAACTGAATTTAAGACATCGTACAGCGTCAAAATCGCTCTTGCTTCAGGAGTACAAAAAGTCATTGAGCATAATTCAATCTCAGTATTCAGCAAACCCAAAGTTCAAGCTGAATTTCGAGATCTCATTACCCAGACAGATAAGACAGTCAATGACGTGTTAAATCTACTAGAACCTACCTGATTTCATAAAATATAGAAAGCTTTCTAAATGCTTTTGTAGATTGTCAGGAGTTTATAACTATACGGGTTTGGATTAGCTTTTTGGCAATCCAGTCGATAGTAAGATAGGAGTCTGGCTATTTTTGGCTGTGTTCACGTTTATTTCCTACCCATCTACAAGTTTAATGTTATGACTTCTGAAATCCGCATCTTGATGTGTGCGCCTGACCACTACGACGTGGACTATGTGATTAACCCGTGGATGGAAGGAAATGTCCACAAGTCGTCTCGCGATCGCGCCGTGCAACAATGGCAAGGGCTGTTTCAGGTGCTTAAAGACCGGGCGATCGTGGAACTGGTTAAGCCTGAGAAGGGCGTGCCCGATATGGTGTTCACTGCCAACGCAGGTTTAGTGCTGGGCAAAGAAGTGGTGCTGAGCCGCTTTTTCCACAAAGAACGCCAGGGCGAAGAACCGTTTTTCAAGCAGTGGTTTGAAGATCAAGGCTTTACGGTGCATGAATTGCCTAAAGATTTACCGTTTGAAGGGGCAGGCGATGCCTTGCTCGATCGCGAAGGGCGCTGGTTGTGGGCAGGATATGGCTTCCGCTCAGAGCTTGATTCTCATCCTTATTTAGCCAAGTGGCTGGATATAGAAGTGCTGTCATTGCGGCTGATGGACGATCGCTTCTATCACCTCGATACCTGCTTCTGTCCCCTGACAGGCGGCTATTTGCTTTACTACCCGCCTGCGTTTGATTCTTACTCCAATCGCTTAATCGAAATGCGGGTGCCCGAAGCCAAGCGGATTCCCATTAGCGAACCGGATGCCCTGACTTTTGCCTGCAATACGGTAAATATTGGCAATGTCGTTGTGATGAACAAAGCCAGCGATGAGCTAAAGCGCAGGCTGACCGCTTCAGGTTTTGAGGTTGTGGAAACGCCGCTAACCGAATTTTTGAAAGCTGGGGGCGCGGCAAAATGCCTGACCTTGCGGACGACGGAACCCGTACTGGCAGACATTCATGCAAGTGCCACAGTGGAAAGCCGAATCGTGCGAATGGAAGGACATTTGCTGGATGCAGGCTTAATTAATCAGGCGCTCGATCTGATTGTGGAAGGCGGTGGCAGTTTTAAGGTGTTGAATTTTAACCTGGGTGAACAGCGGCAAAGCACGTCCTCGGCAGAAGTGAAGGTCACGGCTCCTTCCCATGATGTGATGGAAGCAATCATGTCACAACTGATCGACTTGGGGGCACTGCCTCGGATGGATGAGCAGTGTGACATCCTCTGGGAGGCGGTGATTCAGGATGGTGTAGCGCCTGATGATTTCTATGTGTCCACGATTTACCCGACGGAAGTGCGGGTGAATGGCGAATGGGTGCAGGTGCAAAAGCAGCGGATGGATGGCGCGATCGCCGTCGATATGACCGGAACCCCCACAGCAACCTGTCGATTATTGCGGGATTTGAAGGTAGGCGATCGCGTGATCGTCGGCGTGGAAGGTATTCGCACCATCCGCAAACCCGAATCGCGCGAGACTCGCAGCCAAGAATTTAGCTTTATGGGGTCTGGGGTTTCTAGCGAACGGCGGGTAGAACTGGTGGTGGAGCAAATCGCCTGGGAAATGCGCCAGATCCGCGATCATGGCGGCAAAGTAGTGGTTACAGCGGGTCCGGTGGTGATTCATACGGGCGGCGGCGAACACCTGTCTCATCTGATTCGCGAGGGCTATGTGCAGGCATTGCTGGGTGGCAACGCGATCGCGGTTCACGATATGGAGCAATCCATGTTGGGCACCTCCTTAGGCGTGGATATGAAACGCGGAGTTTCGGTGCGGGGTGGACATCGCCATCACCTCAAAGTGATCAACATCGTCCGGCGTTACGGCAGCATCGCCAAAGCTGTAGAAGCTGGTGCAGTCACCAGCGGCGTGATGTATGAATGCGTTAAGAATAATGTTCCCTTTTCGCTCGCTGGCTCCATCCGGGATGATGGTCCCCTGCCCGACACCGAAATGGATTTAATCAAAGCGCAAGAAGCTTACTCACGCTTGATTGAAGGAGCCGACTTGATTTTGATGCTGTCATCGATGCTGCACTCGATCGGGGTGGGCAACATGACTCCGGCTGGCGTGAAAATGGTCTGCGTGGATATCAATCCGGCGGTGGTGACTAAACTCAGCGATCGCGGCTCCGTCGAATCGGTGGGAGTCGTCACCGATGTGGGCTTGTTCCTCAGCCTGCTGATTCAACAACTCGATCGCCTGACCTATCCCTATCAAGTTGCCTAGCAGATCTAGCACTCTTAGCCGGGAGAGAACCCTTTCGCCATCTTCCGGCTTGGATTCATTAAAACGGGAACTTTTATCAAGAATCACTCATCTGAGGGGTGTAACCCCCTATCCAAAAAGGTAGGATTACGCCAACGGATCAACGTTGAAATAATAGAGAATTTTTCGACAGAAATTTTCTGATATTGCTTCATAACCCGTGTTGTAGATAGTATGACCCTCTTATAAAGTGTGACCCCGCTCATGGAAAACTTCGCTTACACCTACTGGAATTGGAACAAAGAAATTGAGCATGGCGACGCTGCCCCGATCTCTTCTAACAACGTAGAAAAAACAGTGGATTGCGATCGCGATTCTGCGAACCGATCCAACACTTGGCTCAATCTTCCCATTCCAGATGATGCCAGCTTAGAATTTGATGCTCAATCCTGCCCCACCTACTTTTTGATGTAGTCTTTTTGATTCCACTCCCATCCAAAAGCAAGCGATTTATCGCGATCGACTACGGAGAATCACCCCGATTACAATAGGAGTGCCTAGTAAAGCCGTGACTGAATTCAGCGGCAAAATAGACGATCGCACCAGCACTTGAGCCAGCAAATCTGCCACCAATGCGAGTCCAGCACCCACGATCATCACGGCGGGTAAGAGCCAACGCAAGTCGCCTGTTTTCAGCACCCCTCGACATAAATGAGGAACAGCTACGCCGAGGAATGCGATCGGACCACAAAACGCCGTGACGATGCCCGCCAAGATCGAGGAACTGAGCAAAACCAGGAACCGGAGTTGATTCAGATTCACGCCCAGCGTCATCGCTTGAGTTTCACCGAGTAACATCACATTTAATATCATCGTGGTTGTGAAAGCGATCGCGCTGCCAATCGCAATTCCACCCGCCATTAAGGGCATTTGCGCCCAAGTCACGCTGCCAAATGTCCAAATGGCATTATAGTCTGCTTGTATCCGGTTGTAACCGAGGAAATAGCTGATGGGCGCGATCGTGCCATTCACTTGCAGCGTTTGGTCATCCTAGCCAAAACTACCAAAACTAGCCTTGGCAGTGGCATTGTGGGATTCTCTGCCTCGCCGCTATCGGCAATATGCCCGCCTCTACACCGACCATTGGGAAGCCTACGCTGGTGTGTTACCGAGTAAACGACATTTCGCAGTGGGTAAGGAGTCTGGTTTAGCCAGCTATATTGAGCGATTGAATAACACTTTGCGTCAACTCATCTCACGCTTAGTCCGACAGAGCCTATCGTTCTCAAAGAAGCTAGAAAATCACATTGGAGCGATTTGGAACTTTATTCATCACTACAATCAGCAGATTCGAGAGAAACTGCAACGGGAGCAGAGGGTATCTTTCTCTCTATCCTTTACATAAAAGCACTACCCCCTGATGATGCGGTGATGCGAGACTTTGCAGAGTCTGCGTTGCCGAATTTGCTCTAACTGCGCTGTGTCTCTATCCGAAATCGACAGCGTAACCGATTGACCACGACGACCCATAGAACTCCAAAAGTGTACGTCCACTTTGTACTTGCCATTCTTTTGTTGTGCTGCCATGATGGATATATCGCAACCAGTCACGTACACCTTAAAACGATGACGGCATACAACATTACACTCAAACCGATTTATTCCAGTCCCGCACTAGAACTTCCTGAGAACATCAAATTGCCTCCAGGTTGGACACTATCTTGGCATCAAGCAGAGACATTGAAAGCACTGCGCGACCCAGAGATTGATGTCGTGTTTAACACGGCGATGACGGGCGATGGCAAAAGTTTGGCGGCTTATTTGAAGGTATTGCAGGGAGAATGCAACGCGATCGCGCTTTATCCAACCAACGAGCTTGCCCGCGATCAAGAAATCCAAACTCGTCAATATATTGCAGATTTTCAGCCACCCAATGATCCACGGGTGACGCGCTTGAGTGGAGCCGAGTTAGAAATCTATGCAGAGAATGAGGGGCTGCGGAAAAGCGCCGCCATTGAAACCCTGACTGGGCAACGGGAAGTTCTGCTGACTAATCCTGATATTTTTCATTACTTACATCGAGGTGCTTACATCATTAAAGGAGCAAAAGGTGATAGTCCCGATAAACTTTGGAATCGCATCGACAAAGATTTTGACTTATTCATTTTTGATGAATTTCATGTCTATGCTGCGCCTCAAGTGGCGGGTGTGATCAACACAATGTTGCTAATTCGGGCAACCAACCGCCGCAAAAAGTTTCTATTTCTATCCGCAACTCCAGATGAGCAATTGATTTCACGTCTTAAAGATGCTGGATTTCGCTGTCGGGTGATTGATCCGTTGGAACAAAACAAATATCAATTTCCTGAAACACTGGGACAGCAGCAACAACTCAAGAATGACGGCTGGCGGCAGGTTGCACGATTGATCAACTTAAATTTTGTGCCCTTAGAACCTGTAGCGAAATCGTCTGAGACTTGGCTAAAAGATAATGCAGAGATAATTCTGCAACAGTTCCAAGAGCATCCGGGGAGTAAGGGCACAATCATTCTCAATTCGATCGCGGCTGTGAAACGATTAACCCCGTTCTTTCAAGCGCTGTTGCAGCCCTATGGGTTAAGGGTGAGTGAGAATACTGGGCTTTCAGGGAAAACGGAGCGAGAAAAATCGCTCTCGGCGGATCTGATTCTAGGCACCAGCACGATCGATGTTGGGGTGGATTTCAAAATCAATTTTCTGATTTTTGAGTCCTCTGATGCTGGCAATTTTATCCAACGCTTGGGACGCTTGGGACGGCATGATGGCTACGATCGCGATGGGCGATCGATTCAGTTTGATAGCTTTACTGCTTATGCACTGGTTCCTAATTTTTTAGTGGAGCGATTATTTTTAGGCGATGAACCAGCTTTGAACAATGGGACTGTGTACGATCGCCCCTTTCTCAATGCTGCTATCAACGACAAGTATCGCCAGATCAATGATTTTCGTGGGTACTACAAACGCTGGGGTGCCGTACAATCCTTCAAATTATGTGTTGATTTGAACCACAAGACAATCCAGCAACAGTATGCAGAGAGCCGAGAAAAGTTTCAAACTGCTTGTGAAACTGTGTTTGATGCAAGTTTGAAGTCGGTTGCGGGTCGGGTATTTCGATGGGCGGATGAGTGGAAGCAATTTTCTGGACAGAAGAATGGCAACCCGATCGCGGAAGATGCTTGTAGTTTTCGGGGTTCGAGTCCGTTGCAGTGTGGCATTTATGATGAGACAGAGAGCCATGAAGCCGATCGCTACAAAACCTATGATTTGCCGGGAATTCTGGGAAATTTGGAGATTGAACTATGGACTGAAGCCGCGTTTTGGCGATCGCTGGAAGTCACTGCCAAACGCACCAAGCAGCCCATTCCCAAAGGCAGATTTACTCACTGTCTCGCCTTCATGAAGCTCAAGGCTTACCGCGAGGAACGATTGAACTGGAAGTTTCACTTTCCTGGCACTTTAGAAAGTGTGGCAGATGCGTGGAAGGTGCAGGTGTTGAAGGGGATTGAGATTTGGCAACCTGATAATCGTTGGGCAGGAGAGATCAATAAGAAGCTGCGCGATCGGGCGCTGGTGAGCTATGTTTTGCCTCGCCCGATGAGTGAGGTGCGGCAACGGTTAAGACTGCCAATGCATTTCCAAATTTACCCGATCAGCGATAACTACAGTTTTCATGATGCAGTAGCACCCTACGCGATCGCGTTTGGGCAGAGTGCGCTGCTGTTAGATACGTTGGCGTATCAGTTGAAAAGTAAAGGAGGCGAAATATGGATTGCAGGTTAAGCAAGTACGAAGGAGGCGAAATATGGATTGCTTGAAGTTACAGTTCAATGTCAAGGAGTAAAATAGCATGACAAATCATTTAGATTCAGACATTGCCCAACTCCTGAAAAGTCGTCGAGAGGAAATCCTCAATATTGCTGCGAAACATGGAGCCTTTAATGTTCGGGTCTTTGGCTCGGTGGCAAGAGGCGAAGCAAATGCACAGAGCGATATTGATTTACTTGTAGACTATTCGCTGGATAAAATTAGTGCTTGGTTTCCGGCGGGTCTAGTCTTGGATTTAGAGAAGTTGCTAGGGCGCAAGGTTGATGTGGCAACAGAGCCTGCACTCAAACAGCGGATTCGAGAACAGGTTTTGAAAGAGGCTGTGCCACTATGAGGAGCGATCGCGAACGGCTACACGATATTGTAGAGGCGATCGCCCAAATCGAACGCCATGCCACCCAGGGGCAAACCCCAACCTGAAGGCAAGTATTAAGACAATTTTGCAGGAGACATTGTGATGTCAGGTTTAGATTCATCGATCGCCGATATCCAAGCAGCCATCCCACAAATTCTGGAGCAAGTTCCTTATTTGAAATTGCTGGTTCTCTTTGGTTCTAGAGCCAGAGGTGATCATTTTCCATCTAGTGATTGGGATTTTGCCCTGCTGTTTGATGAAGCACTCCGCCAGCACTATGAACCGGGTGGCGGGTTACGCTGCTATCGATCGTGGGGTGTACTTCAGCAAATTCTCGATTTGGGTGATAACGAAATGGATTGGATTGATCTAAAAGATGCTTCGGATGTGTTGGCTCATGAAATCGCTCGTGATGGTGTAGTGATTTACGAAAGTGACCCTGGGCTGTTTGAACAATTTCGGCAAAAGTTTTTAATGACACCGCACCAACTCAAAGCCATTCGTTGTGAACAAAAGGCAGAGATTGCAGCAGCACTAAAACAGTGGGGATTATGACTAGTCTTGACCTGACGGGAATTGGCAAAAAAATGATTGGGATGACTAAACGTCTCAATCGGTTGTTTACATATCAATCCCTGACGTTTGAAGAATATCTTCAGGACGAGGATCGACAGGCAAGCATTGAGCGGTATTTGGAAGTTGTCATTCAGGCAGCGATCGACATCAACAAAATGCTGATCAAGCGTGTAGAAAATATTGATTTGGAAAGACTAACGAATACGGAAGTATTTACACTCTCAGGGGAACTGGGTTTGATCACTTCAGATCTGGCTTCTCAACTAGCTTTATCGGCTGGGTTTAGAAACATACTGGCTCATGTTTACGATGACATCAACCCTGAAATGGCTTATCGCGCTCTGCAACTGTCAGTGGTGCAATATCCGCAATATATCCAGCAAATTCAAACCTACCTAAATTCACTAGAAAAAGATGAACAATGATTTTCTAGAAGGCGATTTTGGTTTTGATGAAGAGAGCGATGCCTTCGGCGGGCTGAGCCAACGCGCGCTCAACCCAACCCAACGTGAACTTCTCACCCTCAAGCTATTGCAGGAAGCGATTCAATCACAAAATCCTGATGATGCGGTGATGCGGGATTTTGCAGAGTGTGTACTGCCGAATTTGCTGCGAGTGGCGATCGGGGTCACTGCTAAAGGCGGTAAGTTCTTCGATGAACTCGATCGCAAAAATGAAGCTGAAGGCAAAGCCAAAGTACGGCGAGATAATGCCGCCGATCAGTCTCTTAATACACACTTGTTGAATGGCTTATTTCCAGCCAATCTGATTGAACGTCGCTTGGCAAACATGGATACCACTGTTAAACGTGTTGTGCGCGATCGAGAGCGACGGTTGGTAATTTCCGGCTTTATTCTACACGACTTTGAGAAATTTCCCGATGCGCCCGATGATTGCCGCAAGTTGCCTTTAGAAGCACATCGACAAATCATTGATCAGAAAGCGAAACAACTTGGACTCGATCGCTTCATCAATCCCGACGCTCCAGAGTTTTACAAAGACTACATTGATGATCTACTGTGCATGGCATATAACGCCCAGCGACGGTGGGATACTAACTGGAATTTCTCTGAATTTGGACTCAATCCAACGCTAAAAGATCGCACCCTACGCAGTCTCTCTGACCTGACTTGTTTAGCAGATTCTTTAGCCTCGATCGTTAAACATCCCTACGACGCTGAAAACACTCGACTCAATGACTTACTGCACAGTCTCAGTGATGGGCAACTGAAGTTCACCTATCACAGCATTTCCGAAAATCGGGGTGTACTGACCAATGTGGTGAACAATGCCCTCGTTGACGCGCATACTAGCCTAAATATCGACGATCGCACTAATTACGAGCCACTGCTATATTTACCAACCGGAGTCATTTACTTAGCCCGTAGAGATGCTCCGAAAGTTGAACGAGACGGATTAAGCGATCTTGTTGTTGCTAACATCAAAAAGCTTTGTGCAAAGCAGCTTCAGGATAGAAAAGTCGGTTTCAGTCGCGGCAATATCTGCATGAAATATGCCGACTACTATAATTTATTCTTTGATCTTCAGGGTTTGCTCCTTTTTGCTGTTGGTGCAGTTCCGAGCAAAATTAGAACTAGCAAATCAGCAGATAAGTCTGCAAACCTGGCTCAATTTAAACGTAAAGGTGCTTTACCTGAGAATATTGACACTAATTTTTCAGAAGATATTCGGATTGATCATCTAGCAGAATTGGGAGCTTTAGTCACCGGGAAATTCTGGAAAGAGTATCTCGATAAAGTCAAAGCTTTATTGAAAAAGGATAAAAATCTTCCTCCACTTCCTACGCTAGATCTTACGGTAGAAGCTGTACAGTTTTTGGGCTTATCTGAACATACTGCTGCAATCAGAACTTTTCAGCAACTCAAGGATACTGGAGGAATTGCATATGATTGGTACTACATCGCTGCAAAATATCTTGAACATAATCCAGGGCTAGAGAATGTCCGCGAAATTTCCCAACAGTTAGTAAATCGATGGTTAGAGGTCATTGATCCCATCGTTAGACAATATGAATTGCCTGACGAATGGAAAGACTTAAGAGAGTGGTGCGATCGCGTCATCATGCTACCCAGCGATACTCAAGCACAATCGCCTACTGAACAAGTCGATATTTTCCTTAGAGAACTCTCTGCATACAACGATGCTAAAAAGTCTGGACGCGGGCGGCAACTGATTTGCTCCATTTCCCATTCGGCATACACTGTCACTGAGCAAATGGAATCCGCTGTTTTATTTACTCCTCAGGTTTACACTAACAAACAGCATTTACGCGGCTCCAATGCCAAACGCAATATTTCCAGCATTGCGGGAATTGAGATGATGTTGCGGCAAATTTTGATGAATCAAACTCAAGCAGTGGGCAAACGATTTGAAGATGGTAAATACCGCTATCTGTACTTCTATCCGACCTACTATTTCACGCCAGAAACCAACAAGTTTTTACAGAAAGCTTATAGCGGCATTGCTCAAACCCGCTTTGACACTAGCATCCGCAATCATTTTATCAGTCGAGATTTGGATGCGGATTTTGGGCGCGATCGCTATCAAACAGTGGATGCATTCTTAATTGATGATGACTTAGAGCGGAAGAAAAATCTAGATGAGGATGACCCGAACTTTAAGCGCGATCGCACGTTCAAACTTGCCTACCCTGATGACAAACCACTGACCTTCTACTTCATGGCATTGCCACCCGGAAAAGACCCGACTGATACTGAATCCTGGGTGATGCCTGCCTGGTTAGCGTTTGCCTTTCCGATGATTTTGGATGTCAAAACTGTAGTTTCCGAATCACCGATTCCACCGTTTAACGATGGTGCAGAGTTTGAGGAAACGGTGTTTTTGGACAGTGCCCCGCAAGCATTTCGGGTCTTGTTAGGCAACGATCGATTTCGGCTTGACCATATTTTAGAAGGCTGGCAAACGGCGGATGGAACTAAGCGATCGGCTCCATTGACGGCGCTCACTGCTGCCTATGCTATCCATCTAGATGTGAACGCCAAGCAAGGAAAAAGTGGCTACGACGCGAATTGGGGCAGACTAACCGAATTGGCAAAGGACTTAGATACCAGTCCACTCTATGTCTTTTCCTATCTCTCAAAGTGGTCACGAAGCCAGACTAATGATGTTCCTAGTGCGAAAAAGATCAAGCTCTATGCCTATCACTTCTATCCCTGTTTTGATCCCTATATTGAATTCGATATGAATTCGGAGATGTTAATTGTGAAAGATCCAGAACAATCCCCTTTAAATCATCCGCAAAAGCTCATAGACCTATACCGCAAATTCTACCGCGCTAATAAACGGTACAACCCAAAAGCAAACGCTGTCTTAAAACCGATTGACTTGGCGGCTGAAACTTTGCTGAAAGCCGACTCTACTGTTTTTCAGGGTGACACGCTCGTTGCCACAGTTGCCGCCGAAGTCTTCAAGCTAATGGATCGAGTCCATGCATCTACGGCTGAAGGTCGCTGGGTAATCAGCAAGCGAGAGGAAGAACGACAAGCAGTTCTCGATTTTGCCGAGTACTTTGTAATTGATGTGTTTGAAAAAGCCTTTACAGGAGATCGCGCTCGTCTTGCGGGTCGGCAGTTGAATCTCCTGCGAGATACCTGCGAGTTCCTTTATCGCTTGGAAGACGATCGTGAAAATCAAGCTAGACAAACTCAAGGTGAACAGACCGAATCCGAATCTGAATCTGACAACTAATTTCTTGGAGAGCAATCATGACTTTTTTGAAGACAATCAATGCTGCTAATTCTGCAAAGTTTTTCCATGAGGCAATTTCCTACAAGCCGATGGGGAAATATGTTCACTTCTTGACCATCCGCGTCACTGAATCCTACCCGCTGTTCCAGACCGACAGCGAATTGAATAAAGCCCGTGTTCGAGCCGGAATTATCGAAGCAACTCCCATCAGTCGTCTGACTATGTTCAAACGTAAGCAGTCCACACCCGAACGTTTGGTCGGTCGAGAACTGTTGCGAAACTATGGCTTAATGACGGCTGAAGAGTGCGAATATAATGTCAGTTTTGCGATGAACAACCCCGACTGCATCATCTACGGGTTTGCGATCGGGGATTCTGGCTCTGAGAAGTCAAAAGTGGTGGTCGATACCGCGTTCTCCATCACACCCTTTGATGCATCCCATGAAACATTTACCTTGAATGCACCCTTTGAAAACGGCACAATGAGCGAGAAGGGAACCGTCACCAGCCGCATCAATCAGCAGGATCACATTCGTCCCCAAGTCTTTTTTCCCAGCATCGTCACGCTCAAAGATCCCACTGAAGCTAGTTTCCTCTACGTCTGCAACAACATTCTGCGGACTCGCCACTATGGCGCACAGACAACTCGCACAGGGCGGGTTCGCAATGAATTGATTGGAGTAGTCTTTGCAGATGGGGAAATTGTCAGTAACCTACGCTGGACTCAGGCAATCTATGATGCGATGAAGACTAATGGAACGCTGCATTCTCCTGATCCTTTAGATGAAGATGATGTGACTGCCGCCGCAAAATCTACTCTTGCAAACCTCATGACAGAAGAATTCATTGTTCATACCGATTTGATTGGAGATAGCTTCATGCCTCTGCTGGACGAAATCAAAGCCTTGACCGGCAATGAAGAGTCAATCAAAGCAGTTCTGGCTCAGGCTGATAAAGAATCAAAAGCCTACTTTACACAGTATGTTGAAAAGCCTAAGAAAGCCGCTGCAAAAGCGGGGTAATCACCATGACTCACATTTATCGCTGCACATTGGAGCTTCACGACTCGATGTACTTTGCCACTCGTGAGATTGGGCGATTGTATGAAACCGAACCCATCTTGCATAACTACGCCCTGTGCTATGCGTTGGGGCTGGTGGATAGCGATCGCCACTCCACCACCGTTCCTGAAGAACATTCCTACCGCTACTTCTGCCCAGAGCAAGTCCCTAAATATGAGGAGCATCTAATCCCACTTAATCAACAGGGAATCTACGTCACGCCAGCTAGAGCCGTGCATCATGCGGCTGTTCTCAATACCTGGAAATACGCCAATAATAATTATCATGTTGAGATGGAGAAAACACAGAAAAATATTCCCAGTTTCGGCAGAGCGAAAGAGATTGCTCCAGAAAGTCAATTTGAGTGCTTCATCATCTCCGAAAAAGCTCTCTCTTTGCCAAAGTGGATTCGGTTGGGGAAGTGGATGAGCAAGGCTGAGGTAAGACTGGAAGAGTTGCTAAAGCCCAAACATCATCAATCTGATATGTTTACCTTTCCCTATCCACTCAATCCTTTAGATGTGATGTTTTCTAATCAAGTTCTGAGCTACGACACCGTGAATATGCCGCCCGTTAGCCTCATCCGCAACGTGCGAATGAATGGTGAATACTACACCTTTGAAGGCATCAAAGATCTACAAGTTCCGGCTCGAATGCAATATCGATTTCGATCATGATCAGCCAAATCCTTTTTTTGATTTTTTCTTTTGCCGGGTGGTTCGCTGCGCTAATAGCTCCGCTGCAAACCCACCTTGATTTTGCAGCATCAACCGCTGAATCCGTTTACGCTGATATGCCTTGACCTCAGCCGCCAGCGGATGCTCCGGGTCAATTTCAAGGTGAGTGAGTGAAACCACATAGCGGTGCTTTTCGGTCTGTCCTGGTAATACTTCTAATCCACAATTGATGCCACCCATGTCTCCTAAATATTTCACCAGATCCACGGTCAACACAGTACTTGCATTTACGGTTTTGCCGCGATCGCGCATCGTCTTCAACAATTCTTTGCCAGCCCGCACCTGAAACGGAATCGTTGCTTCTAACCGCTCCGTCAAGTCCTGCGCTTCCTGATAATTGTCGATCTGCATCTTTTATTCCTTGCTTACTATGCCTCATAGTTTAGTTCTCAATTTACTTCCTAGCTCACCGATCGCACCGGGATATCTGACGGGTAAACATCTACATGCATTGTTTTTAACGTTGGTGAGTTCAGTAGATCAAGCCTTGGGCGATCGCCTACATGAGCAGCAAAAAGAAAAAGCATTTACTCTCAGCCCGTTGCAGATCAGTTCTCAACCCTCAGTTTCGAGTTTTAAGTTAAACAATCAACCCCAAAAAACTCAAAACTCAAAACTCAAAATTCAAAACTCATGCAACATTCTTCAATATCATCACTCCCAAACCATCCCCGCCGAAACTCCCTGCTGGTGGCGTGTTTCTCTGCTCGACGATTCTCTATTTAGCCATCTAACACCCCTCTGGCTCAACCTCAATCCTGCTCAGCCTTGGCACTTGGGTTCAGCAAATCTACAAATCACTAGCATTCTCGGCACTGCTCAATCGACTCAGCCCTGGGCAAACTTTAGCCCCTACGCTCAACTATATGAGCAAGCATCCGATTCGACCCGCCAGCTATCTTTTATCCTATGTACACCTGCCACCTTTCGACAGGGAAAATACGACTCCGCTCTCCCGACGAGAGAATGTGTTTTCAATAGCTTGCTGAGTCGCTGGAATCGCTATAGCGATCGCCCCTTTTCTGAAACTCTAATTGATTATCTATTTCCCAGCTTTTTTGATATTCGCACCGAACTGATCACTCATCCAGAAGGCAAGTGGGCAGGCTGTATGGGCACCATTGGCTACCGGATTTTAGGGGATGCCGACGCGATCGCGATTAAGCAACTCAACACGTTAGCAGATTTTGCAATGTATAGCGGAATTGGGCGAAAAACTCCAATG
>JBGSWI010000033.1:0-4572 GCA_041752515.1 Leptolyngbyaceae cyanobacterium
CTGGCGAAAAGACTTTACTATCCCATCAAACAACCCTAGCTGTTTCAACCGTTCTGACTCTCTTGGGTCATTCAGATGTCCTTACACTACTGGGTTTTTCACAGATTGAACAGCTATTGGTCATAATGAGAATTGCTGAGACTACAGCGTAGAGTTTTTTCTAACAAATCCTGCGTGCGTTAGAACATTGAGCTACACTAAGGGGTGCCACTGCGAGTTCTCGCAGAATTTCTAGACTTTTAGAAACTGGTGCATTAGTTGGAGGTGGGTCTAAGCCCACTTTTTTTGTTTTTATTCAGCGTCAATGACTCATCCACTGATTCCGCAAATTCTTGAACTTGCTCACCCCGTCGCTGCATCTCTCGACCTAGAAATTGTCGGGGCTATGTTTCGGACGAACCAAAGTCCTCCAGTTTTGCGAGTTGATATTCGCAATTTAAAAGCCGACACGGGTTTAGATGATTGTGAACGGATGAGTCGGGCGCTGGAGGCAGTACTAGATGAATCTGAAATTATCCCTGATGCCTATGCGCTGGAGATATCTAGCCCTGGAGTTTCTCGTTTGCTTAGCACCGATCGAGAATTTATCTCATTTAAAGGCTTTACTGTGACTGTTAGCGCTTCTGAGCCTTACGCTGGGCATAAAGAATGGACGGGAAGGTTGATTCGACGCGATCTGGAAGCGGTTCACCTGAGCCAAAAAGGACGGGCGATCGCGATTCCTTGTCATTTAGTCACCAAAGTCCAAATTGTTGCACCTGATTAAGCATTTCATTTTTTATTTTCATTTATTTTTTCTCACTTCATTGCCACCCCCACGGAGATTTTGTTATGTCAATGGTCGCCCTACCCGGACTGCGAGAAATGATTGAAGGCATCAGCCGAGAGCGGAATTTACCAAAAGTTGCCGTTCAAGCCGCTCTGCGCGAAGCATTGGTCAAAGGGTATGAGCGCTATCGTCGAACTCAGCGGCTAGATGGCAGCAATTTTGACGAAGACTATTTTGATAATTTCGAGGTGGAACTAGACATCGAAGAAGAAGGTTTCCGGGTTTTGGCTGCAAAAACCATTGTGGAAGAAGTAGAGAATCCAGACCATCAAATTGCTTTGCAAGAAGTGCTTGAAGTGGCGGCTGAAGCGCAAACGGGTGACACGGTGGTTTTGGATGTAACCCCAGAACAGGGTGACTTTGGACGGATGGCTGCCATTCAAACGAAGCAGGTTCTCGCGCAAAAACTGCGGGATCAACAGCGAAAGCTGGTGCAAGAGGAGTTTCAAGATTTGGAAGACACCGTATTGCAAGCGCGAGTCCTGCGATTTGAGCGTCAGTCGGTGATTATGGCAGTGTTGAGCGGCTTTGGACAGGTTGAAGTTGAAGCCGAATTGCCAAAACGGGAGCAGTTACCCAACGATAACTATCGGGCAAATGCAACATTTAAAGTTTATCTAAAGCGAGTGTCCGAAGGTTCTCACCGGGGACCACAGTTGATGGTTTCGAGATCGGACGCTGGACTGGTCGTATACTTATTTGCGAATGAAGTGCCGGAGATTGAGGACGAAATTGTTCGCATTGTCGCAGTGGCACGGGAGGCTAATCCTCCTTCACGCTCAGTCGGTCCTCGCACCAAAATTGCAGTGGATACCTTAGAGCGAGATGTCGATCCAGTGGGTGCTTGCATTGGTGCTAGGGGATCTCGCATTCAAGTCGTTGTCAATGAGCTACGGGGTGAAAAAATTGATGTGATTCGCTGGTCGCCTGATCCATCTACTTACATTGCTAATGCACTGAGTCCGGCAAGAGTGGATGAAGTTCGGCTAATGGACCCGGAGGGGAGGCAAACCCACGTTTTGGTTGCAGAGGATCAGCTTAGCTTAGCGATCGGCAAGGAAGGTCAAAACGTCCGATTGGCGGCTCGATTAACAGGATGGAAGATTGATATTAAAGATTCTGCCAAATACGACTATGAAGCAGAGGATCAGAAAATATCCGAGGTGTTGAATAGTCGCGAACCGGCTCATTATGATCAAGACTACGAGGATCAAGATTATGAAGATGAAGATGAACAACTGCATGAAGTAGCCCTCGAAACTCCTGTTGCTGACTTTACTGAACCTGCGGAGCAGAATGAATCACCGGAAGTGGAGACAGAAGTAAAGTGAACCGAGAAACTTTAAATCAATCAAATCAATCAGATTGATCGGAGCAGGATAGGATTTGACGATGAAGCCCAACTATCGCCGATGTGTTGCCTGCCGAAAAATCGCTCTTAAAGAAGATTTTTGGCGCATTGTTAGGATATATCCTTCACACCAAATACATTTAGATGAGGGAATGGGGCGCTCTGCTTACCTATGTCCTCAAACGGAATGCCTTCAGACTGTACGGAAAAAAAATCGACTGGGAAAGGTGCTGAAAGCAACCGTATCTAATTTTTTATACGAAGAATTGGAACAACGTCTTCTAGCGGAAGATTTAAAGAGATAAATAGAGGATCTCTTTCTAAGCAACTTTGGAGTGCGGCAGTACGGGGCAACGGGGTTTGTCAGTGCAGCCAAGTTAAAGAACGTTTTACAGGGGTGCAGTATGGGTTTCTGATTCTAGGCGGAACACGGGTAAATGATATAAGTTAGTGTGGGGAGTGGGTTGGCTTTAAAGGTATGGATGGGAATCGGGTGAGCTATAAGACCGCAGACCGGCGATCGCATGGGGTTAGGGTGAGGCATAATTCTGTGCAATCTAAAGTCATTTCCACTTTTCAAGATTTGTGCAAAATTTAGAGTGGAAACGATAACAAAGTTGTAAACAACTTTAGAATTGTAAGAAGGTTTTTTAAGCAGTCTTATTCTCTCTGATTGCTAAACTAGAGGCATCGTAAGACTTAGAATCAGAAGAGGGTTAGGGTTTGGATTGACTGTTGTTTTAGTTGGAACGGTGACAACTATGTGAGAACTGGATAGGCACGAAGAGGAAATTGGATGAATAGTGGAAAAGTCAGAATTTACGAGATTTCACGGGAATTAAATTTGGATAACAAAGATATATTGGCGATTTGTGAGCAACTCAGCATTTCAGTTAAAAGTCATAGCAGCACGATTACAGATTCCGAAACTGAGAGAATTCGCGCAGCGGCTAAGACCTACACTGCTACTCATTCATCCTCTGTTAAACCAGTGACGCGACCAGTAAATAATTCATCGGCAGCAGAACCAAAACAGCGAGTGTCTGTGCCAGTTCAAAAAAAGCAACAGATTGTGGCAATCAAATCTGTCACGCGATCGCCCAATGTTGAACCGCCGGTTCCTCCCACCCCTATTCCTCCGACGATGGAAGCGGGAGCGCCACCACAACTCCAAGCATCGCCAAAAGCAGTTGAGTTGGGTCGTCCAGAGCGCTCAGGCAATTTGAGTGAGACGCTAGTTAAGCCATCGGCAAAAGCAGAGGCTCCTAGTTCCGCTAATACTGAAGTCAAAGAACCACCCGCATCTCAACCGGTTGAGCCATCCCCCGTCCGTCCGATAGTGCCCGAAGAGGATGTTGTAACTTTAGCTGCGCCGCCCCCGCGTCCCGAACGCGCTACGCCAACTGCTTCTAGGAATAGCTTAGTTCCGAACACCTCAAGCCGCCCAATTTTAAAGAAAGTTCGGACTGGCGAACCTGCCTCAACGGCAGATCCAGAGTCCGGTTCGGCACGGCAACCCAACATGGAGCCGCGTGCAGTCAAGCCCCCTGCAAAACCTTCGGCACCCCTAGTGCCCAGTGCCAAGCCAGTGATGCCTGCTCGTCCGACGGCTGGGAAAGCAGCCGAGGGTAAACCCGTTCCCCGCCCTCAACAGCAAACGATCGTAGAATTACGACGACCCAAACCCGTCCGCCCCGATGCCGATGCAGTTTCCACCGAGGGCAGAATGCCGGGTGCGATGGACGACTTAGTGCGTCCTGAACTGCGGGTCAATCGTCCCACCAGAACCCCTGCAATAGGCGATGTCGCAGTAGGTGTTGATCCCCTGTTGCAGCCTAAGCCAGCGCTACCACGAACAGTCAAAAAAGGTAAAGACTGGCAAGACGGCGAAGATGAAGAATCACAATTAAAGTCTCCTAAGGTTGGCACTAAAGCCAAACGGAGAACCCAACCTGATTTGGATGCAGAAGAGGAAGATCTCGACACGCTTCTCGAAGGAGAAGAAGGTGAAGATGGAAATGGTAGCAATGTGAGTCTATCGTTAGTCCGTCCTGCTAAGCCAAAGGGGATGCGTCCGACTCCAACTAGACCCCCTATTGCCATCACCCAAAAGCCTAAAAAAGGTGGATCTGGATCTCGCGATCGCCGCGATCGACGAGAAGAGGTCAAGGTCGAGAAGCCAACCAACATCACCTTGCTGGGCAGCTTAACGGTTCAGGAACTTGCCGCCAAAATGGAAACTCCCGAAACAGACATCATTAGAGCCTTATTTATGAAAGGCATCATGGCAACCGTGACCCAAACTCTGGATGTAGAAACTGCAACCATGGTTGCTTTAGAGCTAGGGGTGGAAGCGGAAATAGGGGTACGTCAAGCGGCAGCTACTAAAGTT
>JBGSWI010000034.1:0-14520 GCA_041752515.1 Leptolyngbyaceae cyanobacterium
GCAATTCATATTGCTCTTGAGTCAGGTTGCTAGGGTAAGCTTTACTCATATCGCTCTCTCGGTGCTGTGTACTTTTATATCGCAGCGTACACTGAGTGGGCTTTTTTACGTCCTAACCGACTTCTCAAACACCCTCTTAGACTGTTTTCCTGAAACCCTGATGGCAAGTTTGCTTTTACCGCTGCACTGGCAGCGAAATGCAGGGCGATTCCATCCGATTCCATATCGGCAAATTGTTCGCTTTCATGGATGAACCGTTTTTTCAAACCAAATGCCTTCTCATAGAACGCAACCGATTGAGGGACATCTTTGACTAACAGCGTGGCATGAGAGAGTTTCATTGAGTTTGAGCCCTTATACATATATTCATTGATCTGTAGAATAGTCAGTAATGTGATAGACAGGGAATGCTTAGTCGTCCCAAGTTCTTAGCCAATCGTCCAGGTTTACAAGATGCTACTGCCCGATCTATTGACCGATATTTTGCAGACGATGCGCTTAGAACACACCATTTTGTGTCGTTGTAACCTGACCGCACCTTGGGGCGTTCGCTTTCCCGCAGAAGACGGCGAAGCGGCATTTCACATCGTCACGCGGGGGCAGTGCTGGCTACAAGTAGAAGGGGAGAAACCATTGCTCTTGGCAACTGGCGATTTTGTGATGTTTCCGCATGGGCACGAGCATACGCTCGCTGATACCCTCTCTAGCCCGGTTACAGACTTTGAAAATACATCAATCATGCGTCCTAATCATGGCTATAACAGCATTTCGTTTGGGGGCGATGGGCTAGCGATCGAGCTATTAGCAGGCTGTTTTCAAGTCAGAAGCGATCGCCGCAATCCCCTTTTAGCGTCACTGCCAACATTGATTTATGTCCGTAGCGATCATGGGCAATTGGTGCCTTGGTTGGAAACCACGTTGCGCTACATCACCGCCGAACTTGCCATTAGTCAGCTTGGTTTTCAAACGGTAATTGCCCGGTTGGTCGATGTTTTATTTATTCAAGCGGTGCGGGCTTACGTTGCCAAAGCGGATGATCAACGCAACTGGCTACGCGCCCTGACGGATGCTGAAATGGTGATTGCGTTGTCGTTCATCCACCGATCGCCTGAGAAACCCTGGACGGTGGCAGCCCTAGCAGAAAAAATTCCCATGTCGCGATCGGCGTTTTCAGCCAGATTTGCTGACTTGGTGGGGCAGCCGCCAATGAAATATCTCACCACTTGGCGCATGGTCAAAGCTACAGAACTCCTGCGTGAAAGCCAATTGGATCTGAAAGACGTGGCGGTACGGGTGGGCTATGAATCTGAAGTCTCGTTTAGCAAAGCGTTCAAGCGGTGGGCTGGCGTTGCCCCCAGTTTTTATCGACAGAGGTACGCTCCATTACACTTTCCAGTATGTTCTCTTGGGAGATGAATTGTGTGCTTAAGGGGTTAGACCACCCTGTTAAATTAAAGCGCAAGGATCTATAGTGGCGTGCTTCACCCAATTTGTACCATGATGATTTCAAACAACAAGGTTGAATACGACTCAGATACCGAAGACAATAACGGAGTCATTTGAGCCTTGCGGCGATCGCTGAAGACTCAAACTCACTTGAGTTAAGACAATTGCTGAGTGAAGTACTTAACCAGACGCTTGTTGCAGTTCTGTCAGCATTTTGCGGAGACTTTGCAGCCAGTGGGGGGGATGAGTGCCGAGGAGGGCAGAGGTTTTTTTGAGAGACAAGACGGAAAAGGCGGGACGGGGAGCAGGCAGGGGATATTCTTCGGTGGTCAAGGGGATGACGCGCTGCACTTGCAGCGGAAAGCCCATGGCTTTGGCTTCTTCGATAATCATAACGGCAAAATCATACCAGCTACATACGCCGCTGTTGGTGTAGTGATAGGTGCCTGCGGTTTCGGCGGTGAGTTGGGGGGCAAGGTGAGCGATCGCCTCTGCCAGATCCTTTGACCAGGTGGGCGCGCCGATTTGATCGGTGACCACGCGCAATTCATCTCGCTGGGCACCCACTCGCAGCATGGTTTTCACAAAGTTTCCCTTACCCTGAACGCCATAAACCCAGGCGGTGCGGATGATCATGTGTTTTTCACAGACTGCCCGAATTGCTGTCTCTCCTGCCAATTTTGATGCGCCATACACGCCTAAAGGATTGGTCGGAGCGGTTTCCAGGTAAGGGCTGCTGCTCTTGCCATCAAACACATAGTCGGTGGAAATGTGAATCAGTCCGGCTCCCACACTTGCCGCTGCTTCTGCCAAAATTCCCGTAGCTTTGCCATTCACCAGGGTTGCCAGATCTGGCTCACTTTCTGCCTTGTCTACGGCAGTGTAAGCGGCTGCATTGACGATAATCGTGGGCTGCAACTGCTCGACGATCGCGCGAATGGTGTCGGGGTTTGCCAGATCCCACTGAGTGCGATCGATCGCACTCAGTTCACCTAGAGGCGCTAAAGTTTGTTTTAATTCTGCTCCAACCTGTCCATTTGCGCCTGTTAACAGGATCTTTGCCATAAAACATCACCAACATTATTGAGGGGCTACGGTCAAAACTGATTCAACCATAGTGCAAAGAATATAAAAATAGGTAAAGAGGTCAACAGGAAGGAAACAGTCACAATGAAGACTTTACTAAGCTTCAATGGTTCTAAAAGTTGATTACGGCATTGTTACGGCATTGTAATGTTCAACAATTTGATCGATTACTGCCTGAATCGTTAAGCCATCGGTAATCAGTTCGATCGCGTCATCCGCTTTACGCAGGGGCGCAAGAGAACGGCTGCTATCCTTGAGGTCGCGATCGTAAATCGCCTGTTCTAGTTCATTTAAATCAATCTCACCCATGCCCTGATCTTGCAAATCGCGCTGACGACGACGGGCACGTTCTTGCACCGAAGCCGTCAGGAAAATCTTCAGTTCGGCATCCGGAAACACGTTGGTGCCAATATCGC
The DNA here is from genome assembly GCA_041752515.1 of Leptolyngbyaceae cyanobacterium. GTDB lineage: Bacteria > Cyanobacteriota > Cyanobacteriia > Leptolyngbyales > Leptolyngbyaceae > ULC077BIN1. The sequence goes on from JBGSWI010000034.1 coordinate 2,949, forward strand.
GCCCTTCGACCACGATACCGCCCTGTTTGCCATAGAGTTGCTGTTGCTGCACCAACGCCCACCGAACCGCAGGTTGAGCAGAAACAGCCGAAACTTGGGAAGTCACTTCTAAGCTACGGATTGCTTGGGTAACATCTTGTCCATTGACGAAAATGGCAGGCGGGGCAAGTAGGGAATTTTGAGTTTTGAGTTTTGAGTTTTGTAAGTCCTTTGGACTGGCTTTGCTAAGGCGTAGCGTTTCCGCAGGAGATATTTTGAGTGTTGTAAGTCCTTCGGACTGGCTTTGCCCACGCATAGCGTTTCCGTAGGAAATATTTTGAGTTTTGAGTTGAGGACTTGGATTTTCTCCTTCCTGGCCCTTGAAGTCTATCTCGCACTGGCTGACCAATTCAGCGATCGCGGGTTCATTGTCGATCGCGATCCCTGATTGCATGACTAGCCAAGTGAAAGCGCGATACATGGCTCCCGTGTCGAGGTAAAACAAGCCGAGGGTTTGGGCGACAAGCCGCGACACACTGGATTTTCCGGCTCCGGCGGGTCCATCGATCGCCACGATGGGTTGGCGATCGATCAGCAGCACATTGTCAATCAGGCGGGTGGAGCCAAGCCGAGCCGCCACCGCTAATAAGCCGGCATCCTCAATTTGGGTTAAGGGAGTCATAGTCATGGGGTGAACCAGTTCAACGTATTCTGAGATGATATCGGGTGCAGTTGTTAATATTGCCTTAACCACCTCGATTAGTGTACTACTTAATCGCTCTCCGGCTCGAAAGGTGTGGGAGGCGTGCTGCAATGCCTGATAGAGAATAGCTGCTTGTTGTCGCTCTGAGTCGGTCAAATATTGGTTGCGAGAACTGAGGGCTAATCCGCTGGCTTCACGGGCGATCGCGCATCCCACGATCTCCACAGGCAGGTTCAAATCGGTCACTAACTGACGAATCACCGCAAGCTGTTGGGCATCCTTCTGTCCAAAATAGGCGCGAGTCGGCTGCACGATGTTGAGCAGCTTGGTCACGATCGTCGCTACGCCTTGAAAATGCCCTTCCCTGGATCGTCCGCAGAGGTCGCGGGTCATGGATACGGGAGGAAGCACCTGAGTCAGGGAAGTAGAGGCTGTTCCCATTTCTTCTGCATTGGGCACAAACAAAGCATCAACGTGGGCTTGTTCACAGAGGGCTTGATCCCGTTCGAGGCTGCGGGGATAGCGCTGAAAGTCTTCGGTGGGTGCAAATTGCAGTGGGTTGACGAAAATGCTGACGACAACGATTTTGTTCTCGCGACGGGCGCGCTGAATGAGGCTGAGATGCCCCGCATGGAGAGCGCCCATAGTGGGCACGAAACCAATTTCTAGGGCAATTGTTCTGCCATCTGATATGCCATCTAAATAGCTGCCCGATCGCGCTAAGTCATGCCGTTTTAGGCGACATGAATCTAGATGGCAGCGCAAGCCTAATACAGTTGTGAACAGACGCATTGAAGGATTCCCTAATGAAGTTGCGATCGCGACCTTGTAGCCCCTTGTAGACCTTATCCTTGTAGACCTTATCCTTGTAGCCCCTTGTAGACCTTGGTTTCAACTTTGTGGCTGATCAAATCAAAGCTCACCGCAAATATCCTCATAAACTGTAGCCAGATTTCTTCTAGACGGCTATGAATTTTTGGGTGATGTAGCTCAAAGTTCTCATGCGACTTTGAAGAATCTACTCTGAAAAATTCTTGCTATGACACGCCCCGCTAGAGTCTCTGACAGAAGAACGTCTCTACTCAAAATTGGCATAGAAACGGTCGAGACTTTCTCGACTCAAATCGGGAAATAACGCTAGGATCTCGTCTGTAATCCCTTCTGAAAATTACATTCCTAGGCAACTATTTTATGAATCTTTCCACCCAACTGCTTCATATTCTTGGCTCTGGTGCCTCTGCATACATTTCTGCCCGAAATATGCGCGATTTGCAAACTCGCCCGAACACCCTCGCCGCTCTGCAAATGGCGGAATCTGGCTCTGTTCCCTTCTTAGAAGCGCTGAGTGCGCGGGCAGCCGCCGAAGGAAACCCCTGGCTAGCGGAACGGCTCGCTCGTCACGCCACGGATGAACGCCGCCACGGTCAAATTTTTGCCCAAGCGCTGAAACAACTGAATAAGCAACTGATTGACTTCAAAGCGATTCCGCAAACCACGACCGATGGCACACCCGATGAACGTCGCCGCAGCCCATTTTTTGAAGCTTATTTCAGCGATTATTCTAGCGAGGAGCTAAAACCCGAAAATATTAATTGGACGGTGTTTTTTGCCAGCACTTACATTCTTGAATTGGATGCCAGCAAAGATTTTGTTCGGATGGCAAACGCTTTACCTGAAACTGATCTCGCTAGTGTCAATTTGAAAAAAGGTATCCTCAGTGTTGCCCAAGATGAAACCGGGCACGCTGCCTATCTGCGAGCAGCGATGGAACGGCATTTGGCGGCGGCGGCGGTGGATGAGGCGATCGACCTGTGGCGCACTCGCAAAGTCAACGCTCTCATCGCGATGGTGGGTGGTTTTCTACAAAAAGGGGGCAAGATGCCTTCCCTAACTCAAGAAGGAATGCCCGATCGCGCTGAGGTAACTCCAGAATTGGTGGGAGTTAATTGAGTTTTGAGTTTTGAGTTTTGTTCGCGTTCGCGCAGCGTGTGCATTGCACTCAGCGTCTCCGCAGGAGATATTTTGAGTTTTGTAAGTCCTTCGGACTGGCTTTGCCCACGCGTAGCGTCTCCGCAGGAGATGTTTTGAGTTGAAGCTGGGTAACTCGTTTGTAGTTTGTCAATTTTTAGGGTTTGTAATTTATGCAGGTGATGGAATCGACGATCGCGGTGCCGGGGCAGTTTTGGGAGTGGCGCGGTCAGCAAGTTTATTATGTGAAGGCGGGGCAACGGGGCGATCGCCCGCCTCTGCTGTTAATTCATGGCTTTGGTGCTTCGACCGATCACTGGCGTAAAAATGTGATCGGCTTGAGCGATGAATTTGAGGTTTGGGCGATAGATTTATTGGGGTTTGGGCGATCGGCAAAACCCGACTGGCAATATAACGGGGATTTGTGGCGCGACCAACTGCATGACTTCATCACCGAAGTAATAGCTCAGCCTGCGGTGCTGGTGGGCAACTCGCTGGGCGGCTATGCGGCGTTGTGTGTGGCAAGTCAGCGCTCCAGTTCGGCGGCTGGGTTGGTGCTGGTTAACAGTGCAGGACCGTTTACCGACGTGAAAGCTACGCCGCCCAAACCTGACCCAATTCGGGCAGTGATGGGTGCGGTAACGCGCAGCTTGTTTCAACAGGATTGGGCGAGTTATTTGCTGTTTCAATATGTGCGGCAAAAGTTTTTGATTCGCAGAACCCTAGAAAAGGTCTACCTCGACCAGAGCGCTGTTACCGATCGCCTAGTGGAAGAAATCTATCAGCCTTCGTGCGATTCCGGTGCGCCCAAGGTGTTTGCATCGGTGTTTCGTACACCCCAAGGGGAACGGGTGGATGTGCTGTTGGGTCAGTTGGCTTGCCCCTTGTTGATGCTGTGGGGTGAAGCCGACCCGTGGATTAATGCCCGCGATCGCGGGGCTAAGTTTCGCGAATGTTATCCCCAGTTGACCGAGTATTACTTACAAGCGGGGCATTGCCCCCATGACGAGGTGCCCGACCAGGTGAATAATTTGCTGAGATCGTGGGTCAAGGCGCTTTAAGAACCTTGCCATTTAAGAACCTTGCCACATCGCGGCAACTCTGCGCCACTCTTTGACCACAAACGGCGGCACCGCGATCGCCACCTTGCTTTTAATAGCAGGCAATTCTAGCTTTAACGGCGCGTCTGATGGGAGATTGGTAATGATGTCTCGCGCATTGTATTCCCCCACATTGGCGGGAAATGATGAATTTTCTGGCAAGACATCCGCAGCCGTCCAAGTTTGTAGTGGACTCAGAATTTGCAAATCTGCCGGATGCTCTAGCTCTCCGGCACCTGGAAAGCCAACCACGCGCAGGTGAATACTTTCCACCTGCCCGCTGTGAACTCGTTTAAATAAAACGAATTGCCACGCCTGATCGCTCTCATCTCTTAGCGTTTGCAGCGATCGAAACATCGTTTGATTCTCACCTTCAGGATAAGTATGCACGGACGCGATCGCGGGTTGGCTCAAACTCAACATCCCACACGCCATCCAGCTAACAGCCCATAAAACCCAGTTGATTATCATATTCACCCTTTGTTCCTTGCCATTCCCTATTCCTAAGATTTAGTAGAAACTAAGAATAATTCCTATATTGCTACTCCCTTTGATAAGATCAGAAGTTTGCAAACACGATGCCGCAAGGAGATACCCCAATCATGGCGCGAATGTATTATGACGCAGATGCCAACTTAGATCTGCTATCGGGCAAGACCGTTGCCATTATCGGCTACGGTTCACAAGGACACGCCCACGCATTGAATTTGAAAGACAGCGGCATCAACGTGATTGTAGGCTTATATCCCGGCAGTAAGTCTGCGGGCAAAGCCAAGGATGCTGGACTGTCTGTTTTAAGTGTAGATGAAGCCTCCAAACAGGCAGATTTCATCATGGTTTTGCTGCCGGACGAAGTGCAAAAGAGCGTTTACAAGCACGAAATTGAGCCGAATTTGACCGAAGGAAAAGTGCTGGCGTTTGCCCACGGATTTAATATCCACTTTGCTCAAGTGGTGCCTCCCAGCCAGGTGGATGTGGTGATGGTGGCTCCTAAAGGTCCGGGTCACCTGGTGCGCCGCACCTATGAGCAGGGTGAAGGCGTTCCGGCACTGTTTGCAGTGTATCAAGATGCATCGGGTCAAGCCCGCGATCGCGCCATGGCATACGCAAAAGGCATCGGCGGCACCCGTGCTGGCGTGTTGGAAACCACCTTCCGCGAAGAAACCGAAACCGACCTATTCGGCGAACAGGTTGTTTTGTGCGGTGGCTTGAGTGCGTTGATTAAAGCCGGGTTTGAAACCTTGGTGGATGCTGGCTATCAGCCCGAACTAGCCTATTTTGAGTGTCTGCATGAAGTGAAACTGATTGTAGATCTGATTGTGGAAGGGGGGCTGGCAACCATGCGCGACAGCATTTCCAACACCGCAGAATATGGCGATCTCACCCGTGGTCCTCGCATCGTCACCGATGACACCCGCGCCGAGATGAAAAAAATTCTGCTCGAAATTCAAACCGGACAGTTTGCGCGGGAATTTGTGCTAGAAAACCAAGCTGGCAAACCCGGCTTTACCGCCATGCGCCGCCGTGAAGCAGAACACCCAATTGAAGAAGTGGGCAAAGATCTGCGCGCTATGTTTAGCTGGTTGAAGAAGGCATAAGGGTTTACAGAGTACGGGGTTGGGAGTATGGGTTTATGAAATAGTGAGCAGAACTGAGATAGACGAACCCTAAACTCCGCACTCCGTACTTTTCCTTCCGCACTTCGCACTTTTCCCCGTCACTCAAAAGCAAGGTTTAGTTTGATGATTGACACGGCAGATAAACCCTCACAAACTCAGCATTCCGTGACCATTTGGGAAACGATCGCGATCGCGTTGGCTGCCGTTTCACTGGTGGCGATCGGGTCAGCGGGGTTGGTTTATAAATTCTTTAGCAATGCCGCTAACCCTCAGCGGGCGATTTTGATTGCCCGTAGCTTAATGGATTATCAAATTCCGGGGGGTGCTGAAGGCGCTTTTGGGTCAAATTTTGGCGGCGCGAAGGTGGCGATCGTCACCAGCCCTGGGTTTCCTAGAGATGGCAACTTAGTGTCTCCCGCTAAATTGGCAACCCTCAACGGGGTTGAATTATTCATTGCCAGAGTGCCACTGGACGTAGAAACTCCGGTGGGTAGTGTCGTGATTCCAGATGGGTATGCCGCCAAATCCACTGATCCTTACGATCTATTTTCTTCGCCTGATTTTTCCTTTTCCTACCGCTCTGGAGAAGATTTTCGGGCAGCTACTGAAACGATCGCAAACAAACAATTTTGCGGCTCCATTGTGCCCGTTCGCATTCAAACCGGTGAGCTTATTTTGAGCGATCAGCTTCCCGGAATTCCAGCCGTTAAATATGACGCGATCGCGGCTTTTGAGAACAGCAAACGGCAGGTCACATTGACGGCGATCGGGCAGAACGCGAAGCAAACCTCTAACACTGTCTTCAACTCTTTAAAGTGCAAGTAGAAAAGTGCAAGTAGAAAAGTGCAAATAGAGATCCTTGGTAGACTACTTGCAGCCTTATGGAACTGGGATGGAGTTTATCTAAAATGAGTTGGCATATTGTCATCACCAGCCTTTTTCTGTGCGCTATGCCCATGTTGACATTGCCCGAAGCGATCGCGGCACCGGGTCGCACTATGACTGACTCTCCTTGGCAGCCCGTCGCCCGGATTGCACCCGCCAAACCTTTTCAGGTTCAAATTATCAACAACAGGCATCGAGTTGGAATATAGCTCCACAACCCATGAATTTCCACCCCGCAGACTGGCACCCCGCAGCACTACCACCCTTAAACAGTTACCTATTCCCGTTTATTTGCCCATTAATCCGTTAGATGATCGGTTTAATCTCAAATACACTGTTTCAACACACAACAATCTGGTAATGGTGACCGTTACACAGTCATCAGAAAGCAGACCTGGATATAGCACCGTTAACATTCAGGAAACGGGCGGCATTTTCGTTTATTAATCTAAAGAATGAATACTTCTTCACGTCCAATTTATTTAGACTGCCACTCCACCACGCCAGTAGATGAGCGGGTCATGGCGGCAATGATCCCGTTTTTTACCCGGCACTTTGGTAACCCTGCAAGCACGAGTCATCAATATGGCTGGGAAGCGGAAGCCGCTATTCAACAAGCAAGAGCACAGCTAGCAGCCGCGATCGCAGCCACACCCGAAGAGATTGTGTTTACCAGTGGAGCCACTGAAGCAAACAATTTGGCGATTAAAGGGGTGGCGGAAGCCTATGTCGATCGCGGCAAGCATATGATTACTGTGGTAACCGAGCATAACGCGGTGCTTGATCCCTGCCGCTATTTGCGATCGCTGGGGTTTGACATCACCTACTTACCCGTCCAGCCAGATGGACTCATTAACCTAGTTGACTTAGAAAACGCCCTGCGCCCCGATACGATTTTGGTGTCGGTGATGGCGGCAAACAACGAGATTGGCGTGTTGCAGCCGATCGCTGAAATTGGGGCACTGTGCCATCAACGCGGAATTTTGTTTCACACCGATGCCGCCCAAGCGATCGGCAAAATTCCGCTGGATGTGAATGCAATGCAGATCGATTTAATGTCGCTGACTGCCCACAAGGTTTATGGTCCCAAAGGCATCGGGGCGCTGTATGTGCGGCGGCGCAACCCGCGAGTGCAGCTTGCGCCCCAACTGCATGGTGGTGGGCATGAGCGTGGACTGCGATCGGGCACACTCTATACGCCGCAAATCGTCGGGTTTGCCGCCGCCGTGCAGCTAGGCGTTGACGAGATGATAGCGGCAACGACGCGAATGACCGAATTGCGCGATCGCCTGTGGCAGCCACTCAACCAACTAGACGGGATCACCTTAAATGGGCACCCCACTCGCCGCCTTGCCGGAAACCTCAACATCAGCGTGGATGGCGTAGATGGTCACGCTCTAATGTTGAGCTTGCAACCCCATGTTGCACTCTCTTCTGGCTCTGCCTGCACCGCTGCTAAAGCTACTCCTTCTCATGTGCTTCAGGCGATTGGGCGCTCTGACGCTCTAGCTTACGCTTCCCTCCGGTTTGGCATTGGCAGGTTTAATACAAACGCTGAAATTGATCGGGTGGCAGAACAGGCGATCGCCATCATCCAAGCGCTGCGTAAACCATCGGTGGTGTTCTAAGGTAGATCAGCGTTTGCGATGCAGCATTGCGCCTTTTCCCTTGCTCAGCCCCAGGCTGCAAATGACGGATCGGCTCGATGAATCATCTGGTTGCTGGAGGGCGATCGCTTAATCCGGTGAATTGCGATGGTGCCCCACTTGATGAAGCAGCAACAGCGACACAATCGCACCCACTAATCCAGCCGCGATCGCACATATCATTGCTTGAATGGCGATCATGTTAGAAGGCGTGACCCATGCTCCTGATGCCATTACCGTGCCCGCTGGTTGAGGCGCAATCACTGTTGAACCCTGAGGAAGCGTGATCATTTTGAAAGTCAATTCTCCCACTCGTGATAATGCGATTAGCACCGCGATCGCCATGACACCCAAGTTGGCAATCAATCCCAGTCTCAAGTCATGGATCACCTGAGACTTCGCGGGTCGCAGATCCCGAATTTCTAGCTTGTTTGCCAGTTGCGTATAGTGAAAACACCAATAGATACTGAAGAGCAAAATAATGAGACACGCGATCGCCAGCCATAAGCCCAGAGAGAACCCAATCTGGCGCTGCACGGGGCTAAATAGGGCAATCGTTACCACTACAAAAATCGGAATAAACCCCAACAGAGCTTGTAGGCAAAAGCCAATCCAGCCGAGCGATCGCAGCGATCGGGCAATCTGTTGAGGCGTGGAGTGAGCGGTTTCAAGATTAAGGAAGTCAAACATATCATAATTCTCAATTCATGAAATATATCGAACACTTCTGCATGAGCAGGATCAGTCGAACGTGTAGCCGAAACCCGTCATCAAGATGACTCTGCTCGCGGCTCAACATCTTCTACTTCTGCTTCCAATAAAGGGGTTGGCTCTGCCTGAACTGAACGTATCCAAGCGCCAATCATCCCCGCGATCGGAATAGATAGAAAGACCCCTAATAATCCAGCCACCCGTTCGCCAATAAATAGCGCCAAAAACAGCAGTACTGGGTTTAGTTCTAATGCTCCTCCCATCACTTTAGGATGCACAAAATTATCCTGAACTTGTTGGAGTACCATGCAAGCCACCACCACTTTCACCGCCATTTCACCGCCCTGAGATGCAAACACTAACAGGGTGATGATTACCACTCCAAGAGTCGCGCCAATTCCAGGAATAGCATCCAGCACGCCAATAATCACAGCCAAAACTAGAGCATATTTAGTTCCTAAAACTGAAAAAATTATAAAACTCGTGATTGCAAGAAACAGCATCAATAGCAGTTGCCCCTGCAAGAAACCAAGAAAACTTTGGCGGAATGTTGTGGCAAAGCGATCGCGCGATCTAACGGGTATTAGGTTGAGAAATAAATGCCATAGTTTATCTCCATCAATCAACATATACAGGCTAATGACTGCCCCAAAAATTCCTACGAAGACGCTGGAAAAGAGACTCCGCACCAAGCCTAAGCCAGAAACCAGACCTGTTTGGAGGGTGTCAATAATTTTGCTGACATCCAGTTGATCCAGAAAACTTCGGAACGGCAGCAGGCTTTGCTGATTCAACGCATCTTTGAGATTGACCAACAAGCCTTGACCCTGGTTCAACACTTCTAGCCCAACCAGCGTTACCATTCCCAGCAGCAAAGCGACTGATGCAATGAATACACCGGCGATCGCCAAGCCTCTGGGTAAATAACGCGATAGCCAAACCACCGGATAATTCAACAGCGCCGCAAAGATGCCTGCAACCGTAAAAAGGGCGATCGTGCCATAAAAGTAATTAATCAACAATACTGTGACCCAACCACAGCCAAACAGCAAAAGATAACGCAGCAGGGCAGAGTTATTTAAGGTTTGCCATAAATTTGGCGATGAGTGGGAAGATGGCGGCAACCGCATCATTAACTCTCCTAATTAAAATTTAGCCATGCTCGACTGTTTAGAATCAATCATACGTGTTGTAATGCCGTCTGATCTAATAAAATAACCACTCTCACGGGATGGATTTTAGTGCAGGTGTAAATCTCCGGTAAACTTGGAAAGTGCTACTTTAATCATCGAAACTATGCGTGTATTTATACTTTTATTTAATGCTGGAACAAACAATGAAGGGCTTCATAGCCTTCAGATTGGCGAACATAATGTTGTGTTGATGTTTGAAGAAGAAGATGATGCAACTCGCTATGCCCTATTACTAGAAGCGCAAGATTTTCCAGTGCCAGGAGTAGAAGCGTTTGACCAAGAAGAGATTGAGGAGTTTTGTCAAAGTTCTAGCTACCAGTGCCAAATTGTGCCTAAAGGATTTGTACCGCAATCTGATGCAGAGCGGCTGTTACTTGCGCCCCCTGAAACAAATATGGAAGACGCAGATTGGCAGATTAATCGTCAGGCTTTAGGTGAGAATAAAGCGGACTTAGATGATGGGGATAGTACCATGTCAAATGATACTTTAGAGCAGATTCGCCGACAGCTAGAAGGGCTGTTGTAAGGAATAAAAACTTAAATTAGGTAGGGCATGAAGGATTTGCAACGGGGTTATCTGTTGACGGAGCAGATAAACCCAAACAGCGATAATTTAGACCAGCGATCGCCGTTGGAACTGGTGGATTTATTCATTCAAGAGGACGCAAAAACCATTGCCGCGATCGCCCAGGCGCGTGAAGTATTGGCAGAAACCATTACCCAAACGGCGGCGGCAATGCGGCAGGGCGGGCGCTTATTTTATATTGGTGCAGGCACGAGCGGGCGGTTGGGCGTGTTAGATGCCGCTGAATGCCCTCCTACTTTTTGTACGCATCCAGAGCAGGTGCAGGGCATTATTGCCGGTGGGGCTGGCGCGCTAGTTCGCAGTTCGGAAGGGTTGGAAGACCGCCCCGAAGATGGGGCAACCGCGATCGCCCATCATCAAATTACGTCTCAAGATGTCGTCGTCGGTATTACCGCAGGGGGCACAACGCCTTACGTTCACGGCGCATTGCAAGCCGCCCGCCAAAGAGGAGCCACGACTGTTTTCATTGCCTGTGTGCCCAAAGATCAAGTTGATGTCGATGTTGATATCGATATTCGTCTCTTAGTTGGAGCCGAAATTTTGGCAGGCTCCACTCGCCTCAAAGCGGGCACCGTCACTAAACTTGCCCTAAATATTATTTCCACTGGCACCATGGTGCAATTGGGGAAAGTGTATGGCAATCGCATGGTCGATGTGGCGGTAACGAACACCAAACTCCACGATCGCGCCCTCCGCATTCTGTGTGACTTGACTGAACTCACCCGTGAAGATGCAGGTCTTTTGCTAGAACACAGCGATCGCAATGTCAAACTTGCGCTCCTGATGCACTGGACAGGATTGGAAAAAGAGGCTGGCGATCGCCTACTTAGCCATCATCAGGGAAACTTGAGAACTGCGGTACAAGAAATGAGTTTTGAGTTTTGAGTTTTGTTCGCGTAGCGTTTCCGCAGGAGATATTTTGAGTTTTGTAAGTCCTTCGGACTGGCTTTGCCAACGCGTAGCGTCTCCGCAGGAGATATTTTACCCCTCTTAAATCACTCTATCTAGAGATTATCTAGAATAGAGGGATAAGTTGATCTCATCCCTCTTTTGTTACCTTTAGGAGAGTAAATTAGACTCAAGGTCAGTAGAGTTTACCTTGAGAAGATGTTCGCGTTACGACCCTCGATTGCCACAGTGGGCTACATCGATGATTACTGCCTCCTCTATCGTTCAGTCTTT
>JBGSWI010000035.1:0-4320 GCA_041752515.1 Leptolyngbyaceae cyanobacterium
CGAAACGAGTTCGACTTCTCCAGCAGGGGCAGGAGTGGCTCTAACCAATGTGGATTGCGCCACCGTAATTTTTGCCTGAGTCAATGCAGTGCGAAATTTTTGGATTAAATAATTTCCTGGATTGGAGATCGATGTGGCAACCGGTTCTGAGGCGGAGCCAGCCCGAAGCTGTCCTTCAATATTGATGATGGGCTGGGTGCGATCGCGGGCCACATCCACAAATTCGCTCTGCCCTGCGGACACCGTAACCGATTGATTATTTACGCGCCAATCGGGAATATCCGTCGGGTCATCCCACTGCACCCGCAGCGATCGCCCAACGGTTTGAGGAAATAACGTCATCCCAATCCCGTTTTGATTCAGCATCAAACTATTCACCGGTGCGCCGAAGCCTTGCAGCGTGTCCTCTGCATCCCAGTTAGGATTCGTGGCAGCACCCCGAAAGTAGGTGTCATCGCCCACCAGCAGCGTTACTTGCCGAATGCCTCTTTGACTCAAGCGCTGCGCCAGCAGATTCAAGTGCGAGGTTTTTAAGCTAGGGTCACCTCGACCAATAATCCGTAAAGTTGTCAGAGCCGGGGTAGTACTGTTGCCAGTCACCGAAGTGCGAATCCGGTAGGCTGCCCCTAGTTTTTGCAAGGCGGCGGCAGTGGTGAACAGTTTATTGTTGGAAGCAGGAGCCAGCAGCGTCGTGGCATTTCGGGCATAGAGCGTTTTTCGAGTGGATGGTGGGCTGAGGGTTTGCACCTGAACGCCCCAGCGCACAGCAGGTAAGCGACTGATGATTCGATTGATGTCAATCGGGAGTTGGGAGGCACACACCGAAGAAGCCGCAAGGGATTGAGTGGGAACTACTATATTTGATGGTTTTGGAGGAGATTGAGCGATCGCTGTAACAGGCAACAGCACTACAATCCATACACTCGATAAGACCCTTGTTAAAACTATATTTTTAATCACGCGATCGCATCTCCTCACTCCACACCCATTCATCGACTAAACCTTATTATCGACCAGGTTAGCTGGCTATTCTTTTCTGACCGCTTCAGTTTAACTCCAAGTTCTATTGTTCAAGGAATGGCGATCGCGATTAAAGTGCTGAATGAGTTCTTCGGGGAGATCGATGGTGATTTGCATAATTTAGGCTCCATGATGAAACGATGAAGCTACCTCACCTAATATTCTAGCTGCCATAATTTAGGTAGCTGAAGTAATTAAACTCTGGAGCGGCTGATAGTGGAACCTGTAACGACCCTGACGGCAGCAGCGATCGCCACAATGATTGCAACAAAAGCCTTTGAAAAGACGGGCGAGAAAATCGGTGAAGCAGTTGGAGGTTTAATCCCCAAGTTCCTTGGTGCTTTACGGCGAAAAGATCCCAAGACGGCTGATGCCATTGCTACTGTAGCCCAGCAGCCAGAATTAGCAGAACAACAACCAGAAATCTACAGCACATCGGCTCTTGTTGCCAAAGTTGAGGCAGTTGCTCAAGAAGATGCGGAGATTCGGCAGGTGGCGCAGGAGATTCAGACCGCCGTGCAAGTGCAGCCCGGTGCGATCGTTAATTTAACAAAACTGGCAGAAAAAATTGGTGTGGTGAACCAGGGAACGATCATCAACCAGACAAATACCAACTCGTTCTAGTGGAGCCATGATGGAACAGATCGCCAACAAGATTGGCGTGGCTAATCTGGGGACGGTCTATGGTCAAACCAATAACGTCACCATTCACGAAGCTCAACAGGTATCGCTGATCTACAGTGACCCAGTGCCTGACCTACGGGTTTTTCAGGGGCGGGGAAATGAACTCTCGAAACTTAACACCTGGCTAGTCGATCGCGCTGTCTCGATGATTGGCATTCGGGGCGAAGGTGGGATTGGCAAATCGACGTTGATGGCAAAGGTGTTTGCTGAGAGCCTGGGGTTTGTGGGTAAGTTTTGGGCTGATGTGCGAACAGGCACGTCGATCGCCGCTTTCGCAGGACGATCGCTGCAAGAGTTTGGGGTATCGCTGGAACAGGTGCGATCGCTGGAAGAAAAGGATCTGATTCCCCGACTATTGCGGCAGTTGCAGCAGGGGCGCTATTTGTTGGCGATCGACAATCTAGAATCGGTGCTGACGGCAGAGGGAGACTGGCGAGGGGGCTATGAAGAGTTTCTGGATGGCTTTCAGAACTTGGGGTGCGAGAGTGTGCTGCTACTGGCAGGGCGAGAATATCCTCAGAAGTATTTTGGCTGGCGACGCTCTTGCTGGCTGACGTTAGAGGATGGCTTAACGCCTAGTGAAGGAGCCGCGCTGCTGGCAAGCCTGGAAGTGGCAGACACGATCGCAAATCGAGCCACAGTATCCGAGCAAGTCCAGGGGAATCCACTCGCCCTATCGCTGATTGCCGGTTGGCTGCGGGATGAGTATCGCCAACCCGAAGAACGATTGGTGTGCCACCTGAGCCAGCACACTGATCTATTTCAACTGGAAGGAAAGCACCGGGGGGAGGCAAACATCAGTGTGGACAGGGTTTTGCAGTGGAGCTTTGATCGCCTGACATCTGCACAACGGTATCTTTTAACCCAGGTGAGTGTTTTGCGAGGGGCTTTTGATGCAGAACTGGCAACGGCTTTGGTTCTAGAACCTCCCGTCAGCGATGCTGATTTGCATGATTTAGAGCGGCGATCGCTCCTGCAAGAACTCCCCAAGCTCAAGCCAGATGGACAACGGTTGTTTCAACTTCAGCCCCGCATTCGCGAGTTTGTCCAAAAACAGGGAACTGATCTGACCACCGCCCACGAACGCGCCATTGCCTATTTCTGGAGCCAGCGCCAGACCCAAGTTACCCCAGAGGATACCCAGGCAGCCGTCACTGAATATGCAGAAACGTTCTATCACCTATGTCAGTTGGGGCGCTATGCCGATGCCACAGCCACCGTATCTGCCTGTGATGCGTTTTTGCGGCGACGGGGCTATTATCAACTCCTGGTTGACCTTTACACCCCACTCTACACCGACTGGCAACCTACGCCAGACCAACAGCAGAACTACGCCGTTGTTTGCAACAATCTGGGGACTGCATACCAGTCTTTAGGGCAATACCCGCAGGCGATCAGCTTCCATCAGCAGTCCTTAGCGATTGACCGCAAGATTGGCGATCTCAACGGTGAAGCTATCTCGTTAGGCAGTCTGGGGACTGCATACCAGTCCTTAGGGCAATACCCGCAGGCGATCAACTTCCATCAGCAGTCCTTAGCGATTATACGCGAGATTGGCGAAGCCTTTGGCACGAGCATTGCTCTACGCCAGGATGAAGCTAACTCGCTAGGCAATCTGGGGAATGCATATGAGTCATTAGGGCAATACCCGCAGGCAATCAACTTCCATCGTCAGTCCTTAGCAATTCGACGCAAGATTGGCAAAGCCTTCGGCACAAGCATTGCTCTACGCCAAGGTGAAGCTATCTCGTTAGGCAATCTGGGGACGGCATACCAGTCCGTAGGGCAGTACCCACAGGCGATCAACTTCCATCAGCAGTCCTTAGCGATTAAACGCGAGATTGGCGACTGCCAGGGTGAAGCTATCTCGTTAGGCAATCTGGGGACGGCATACCGTTCCTTAGGGCAATACTCGCAGGCGATCAACTTCCATCAGCAGTCCTTAACGATTAAACGCGAGATTGACGATCGCCACGGTGAAGCTGCCTCGTTAGGCAATTTGGGGAATGTGTACCAGTCCTTAGGGCAATACCCGCAAGCGATCGACTTCCATCAGCAGTCCTTAGCGATTACACGCGAGATTGGCGATCGCCACGGTGAAGCGAACTCGTTATTTAATAGGGGCATTGCACTAGCTCGGCTCGATCAGCATTATGAGGCATTGCAGAGCTTTCAACAGGCATTGGCAATTTACGAAGCGCTAAAGCTGGACTATAGGATTGAGCAATGCAAAATCGCCATTGCAGAACGGAATCGAATCATCGCGGCTCAGCCACGCATGGCACCCAATATTGGCACCCAGAAACGCAGCGATGACGATTGGTACACCAAGAGCTTGCCTGCCCAAAGAAAACCATCTGCTTCACCATCTTCCCGCCCAATGCAGAACGGGTGGTTGTGGTTTGGGGTAGGGTTGGCGATCGCGCTCCTCATCTGGTGGTTGCGGCGGTAGAGTTGAGTATGATTAATTCAAGGGAACGTTTCGGTCTGAAGGATTAATGAAAATCAAAGTAGTGGTTCACGCGGCAGATGAAGGGGGATTTTGGGCAGAAGTTCCAGCTATTCCGGGTTGTGCTACCCAAGGCGATACTTTTGAGGAGCTTTTGCAAAATCTCT
>JBGSWI010000036.1:0-13582 GCA_041752515.1 Leptolyngbyaceae cyanobacterium
AAAAGTTAAACAATAAATAAAAAAGTTAAACAATAAATAAAAAAGTTAAACAATAAATAAAAAAGTTAAACAATAAATAAAAAAGTTAAACAATAAATAAAAAAGTTAAACAATAAATAAAAAAGTTAAACAATAATCAGAAAAACAATATAATCCTGGGCAGTACATCATTACGCCCAGGATTTACCATGCCAAAGAGGAGAGGGGAATGGACTCAGGAAAAGTTTGATCAATATCTTAAAGAAGGACGTGGACAAGGATCTGGGGGAAAGTACGTTCCTTGGATTAAGGTGTCGGAATTTTCTTCAAGGGGTAGAGTTTCGAGAAATCCAGGTTGGAAGACGAATCGATTGCATCACCTCTTCTCAGATCACGAAACTCGGCTGTTCTATCTCCTTGAGTGGTCAGACACGATAGTAGATATTCGGGAGCAATTTCCCTTATTAGATCTTGACCTTGCACAAAAGATATCTGCCGATATTGGTGTGAAATATCCAATAGACACGCAAAGTAAAGTCGCTAGTAGTCAGTCAGATAATTATTGACGGGTGATAGGGTAAGATAGAGTAGGTGCATTCAATAGGGGTGAGATGGTCAAAAAATACATCGTGACGCTAACCGAAGAAGAACGGCAATACCTCGAACGATTTACGAGTACTGGCAAACATGCTGCGTATCAAATCAATCATGCTCGTATCTTGCTGAAAGCAGATCGCAATCAACCCAACGGAAGTTGGCGAGACGCAGATATCAAAGCGGCTTACGAGACGAGCATCAGAACAATAGAACGGGTGCGACAACGCTGTGTAGAAGAAGGAATAGAAGCCGCCTTAAAATGTCGTCCGGGGGCAGGTCGAAAACGGAAATTGGATGGCGATGTAGAAGCTCATTTGATTGCGTTGCGCTGTAGTGATGCTCCAACAGGACGGGGGCATTGGACGTTACGGTTGCTAGCCAAACGGATGGTAGAACTCAATTATGTGGAACAAATTAGCCATGAGAGTGTGCGCCAAGTTTTGAAAAAAACAAGCTGCAACCTTGGAATCAGAAGTGCTGGGTGATACCCCCTCTACAAAATGCTGAATTTGTCTGGCGGATGGAAGCAGTTTTAGAGGTTTATCAACGTTGCTATAACCCAGCATTTCCCGTTGTTTGTATTGACGAGTCCAGCAAGCAATTGGTCAAAGAAACGGTGATGCCGATTTCGGCACAGTCCGGTCAACCGGAACGAGTGGATTATGAGTATGAACGCAATGGCACCGCGAATCTGTTTATGGTTTGTGAACCGATGGTTGGATGGCGACGAGTCGAGGTGACTGAACGTCGCACGGCAGTGGACTATGCTCATGTACTCAAAGCACTGGTCGATTGTGACTATCCTGAAGCCATTCAAATTACAGTGGTTCAAGATAATCTCAACACACATTCACCGGGTGCGACCTCAACTTGATAAACTAGAGAGCAACAGGAAAGCCATATTGATTGAGTTTGTTCCAAAATTGATTCCATCGAGTTGGCGTTAAGACCAACGTTCTTAAACTGAGTACAACCGCTGCCCCCGTCTCTTTCCATCGCATCCCAGAACAGCATAAGCGTTGCTTAATCACGGTTTTACAGGCGGCTTCGGTAACACCAGAGCCAATGGGATAGTGGTTCTCTCGGTAAGCCGCATAGTTCATTTGATGGAGATGATTGCAAAAGTAAGTGACGGCTGCATCCAGGCGCTCTTGAATCGTTTTGGAGTGGTTTTGAGACATCGATAACTGAACCATCTGTTCATAGAGCTGAGTTGCAGCATCTGCATCATGCTTGAGTTGATGGCAACTCTGGTCAAGCCATTGTTGTTGGTGCGTTAAGTTGTCTGGGTAAAGGGCAACCGCAACGGCACCCAGATACCCAGAGGCATGATAGAAATCAAGCACCTGCTCCGTAGTATGAGCTTTGAGAAATTGCCAATTTGAGGCGGCTCCGTCGGCAATGCCAATATAGGTCGCTTGGGGATACCGAGTTTTAGTACGCCCAATTTCTCGCTCCAGGCGCTCTAGAAAGCTGGCTTTGCCATATTCGGGTGTGGCACCGATATAAATCGTGTGTTGTCGGTCTCCTAACGCATCATAAAGGCTGATGGTGCCTACCATTGCTTCTCTCCAACCCGTTTCGCACAGCAGCATACAGGTGCCATCTAAGCCAATCGCAACGCTAGCAATCTCAATCTCCATTGGGGGAGGGACATAGTTCCAACTCTCTTCTTTCGCGGCAATGATGCTAGCAACCACTTCGCTGATTCTTTGAATGTAGGACACTGCCACTGAACGACGATGATTGTCGCCCAGATCGCGTTGCACATCCCGAGCTGAACCATAGGCGAGTTTTGAGGACACCTGTTTCGCAAACAGGGGCGTTGAAGTCATGATGATTCTGGCTTCTCGCTCCAGAGGGCAATAGGTTTTACCCCCTCCAGAACGTTGGTAGACATGGCGCTCGACCACCACTTCCCCATAAGGTGTTTGGTAGGCTTTGGGCAACTCGCCTTTGGTACGCATCACCTCTCCTGCAATCTCAATCGCTGAACCGTCGGTATCCAAATATTTCAGGGCCGCGGTTGTGGACATACACCCGGCTTCGTTTAGGGTTTGCTGGATATTCTCCTCACTCGTGAGCATCGAACGGCTCAGGTCTATCGTGACTTCTATCTTCACTTGAGACCCTTCAATACTCAGCAATTGAGCGCCCATCTTTGCCCCTCTTGTTGTTACTACCAAGTAATATCACAGCACAATAACTAAATCAAATAAGGGTCGCACCCAGTCAGCAAGCCTACCCATACTCAGCATCTCAGGTGCTATTCATGTCCTAAGCTTGCTGACCATAGCTATACAACTTCAATTTCAATGCTGGAAAAGTCTAAAGTGAAGAGGAGAAATTAGAATACATCCATTTAACCAAAACGTTTTGGTTAAATGGATGTTTCACATTGCTGAATCAGTGATACTATCAAACCATAGATTTTGGTTATTTAACTCATGCCCAGATCTAAAGTTGGGGAAAATGTCAGTCTTCCCACAAAGCTACCCAAAATTTTGGCGTTTACAAATCAGAAAGGGGGGGCGGGAAAGTCTACAGGAGCAGTTCACGCTGCTGATTGGTTTACGCAAAAAGGCTACGCTACTCTTCTAGTTGATGCAGATGGACAGCAGAGTTCATCGGGCTGGCTCAAAGAATTAGGATTACCTTGCAGGGTGATTAGTGATCCAGAGGAGTTGTTTGACGAACTGCCAAAGTTAACCGAACACTACGATATTGTGATTATTGATGGACCTGGAAACGCAAGTGAGGTAACAAAGGCAGTACTCATTCGCTCCAACCTTGTTTTGATTCCTTGCCGAGACTCAATGATTGATTTGGCAAGTACTGGCAAAATTGTACAGTTTGTTCGTCAAGCGCGCGAGATTAGAGGTGGTCTCCCAACCGCAGCCGTGTATTTGAATGCTGTCAAGGACAACACGATTTTGCTGCGAGAAGCTCAAGAAGCTTTACAAGGAGGCATTTTACCTTTACTAAATACAGTTCTTCCAGATCGGCAATGCATCAAAGATTCACCGGGGCAGGGTAGTACGGTATTTCGGATGAAAGGAACGTCCCCTAAATCTGCCGCAAATGCTTACAACAAACTTTTGACTGAAGCATTGAAATTATTTGAGTCTGAATCATGACAACACGACGTAAGTTAAAGGATGCGATCGCTGGCAATGAAGAATTGAGCTTTGTCTTCGGTCAACGAGCAAGTCAGACAATCACTCAGGCGGCTGAAGCAACCAAGGAGCAATTGATTTCATGCCGTGATATTCTCTGCACTTTCACGTTTGTTCCTGATGGTAAGCCAGTTAGACATTACTACGACCCAGAGGAACTCCAGCAGTGGGCTTTAAATGATATTAAGCCGAACGGAATTAGATCGCCCCTTTGGGTTCGCCCTCATCCTGATCAGTCAGGTAAGTATGAACTGGTTGCCGGGTTACGTCGATTTAAAGCAGCAGGAATCATTGAGCTTGAGGCGGTTCCAGTCAAAGTATTCAATTGGGACGATCGCACTGCCTTTCACGCTGCAATTTCAGAGAATGCCAATCGTCGAGACTTTAGCGCTTTGGAGGAACTGGACAACACGTTACGTCTGCTTGAAATTCAATTGGGATGTGACGTTGAAGCGGTTGTCAGTCTACTCTACCGGATGAACAATGCAGCAAAAGGAACAACTAACCAAAACGTTTTGGTTAGCCAGGAAGCAGAACTAGTCAAACAAATTTTTGACTCTTTTGGACGCATTACCTGGCAATCCTTTGTTGCCACCCGCCTACCCCTAATGAAAAAGCCTCAAGAGATTCTGGATGGAATTCGTCAGGGGAAAATTCATTACACCAAAGGAATTTTAATCGCCAGCCTCAAAGATATAGATACCCGTCAGCACATGCTGGCAGAGGTTGTTAATGATTCTCTCAGCCTATCTGAAATTAAGCAGCGGCTTAAAGTTCTCAACAGCAAGTCAAAACCATCCGAACCAGCGACTTTGAAGCAGCGATTAAATCAGGCTATTCAATTAGCGAAAAAAGATAAAATGCTTTGGAGCAACCCGGACAAGACTCAACAGTTAGAACATTTGCTTAGTCAGCTAGAGGCGATCATCACAAGTTAACTCTGGATCTGGAAAGTCTCATCATTAGCTACTCTGAGTACCATGCTTCTGAGTTGCCAACATAATCACCGCCCATACCACAATCGGCGAGGAACATACCCATTTTCGATTCAAATCTATTTGCTATATGGCTGATTTGTTCAAACCTGAAGACTACGAAACTTTTCTGCATGAGCTTAAAGAACGCATTCGGACTGCCCAAGTAAGGGCGGCGCTTGCAGTCAATCGAGAGTTAACATTGTTGTATTGGCAGATTGGACAGGACATCCTACTGCGGCAGCGGCAGCAGGGATGGGGAGCAAAAGTAGTGACAAAGCTTTCTAAAGACTTACAGAAAGAGTTTCCGTCAATGAAAGGCTTTTCTCGGACAAATCTCCTCTACATGCGAGCTTTTGCAGAGGCATATCCAGATGAACCAATCGTCCAGCAAGTTGCTGGACAAATTCCCTGGTTTCATAACTGCACATTGCTGGACAAAGTGAAAGATCCGCAAGAGCGTCTATGGTATATCCAGAAAACGATTCAGCAAGGCTGGAGTCGCAGTGTTTTGATTCATCAGCTTGAGCGAGGACTATACCAGCGTCAGGGAGAAGCAATGACAAACTTCCAAACGACCTTGCCTCAGCCACAATCAGACTTAGCTCAACAGGTGCTGCGCGATCCGTATAATTTTGATTTTCTCAGCCTGGGTAAAGAAGCGCAAGAGCGGGAGCTAGAAAATGCGCTGGTTAAACACATTCGAGAATTTTTGCTGGAATTAGGAGTGGGATTTGCGTTTGTCGGGAGTCAGTTTCCAATTCAAGTCAGTGGAAAGGAGTACAGATTAGACTTATTGTTCTATCATTTTCGCCTGCACTGCTTTGTGGTAATTGACCTCAAGACCGTCGATTTTGAGCCAGAGTTTTCCGGCAAAATGAACTTCTACGTTTCTGCTGTGGATGACCTGATGCGGAATCCTCAAGATAATCCAACGATCGGGATTGTTTTATGCAAAACGCAAGACAACACGATCGTTGAGTATGCTCTGCGGGATGTGAACAAACCGATTGGGGTTTCTACGTACCAACTTCGCGATGCTTTGCCAGAATCACTGAAGGGGAACTTGCCAACAATCGCGGAACTGGAGACGCAGTTGAATGTTTTGACAGTTGAGTTGGAGGAAGATGTGGATGCGAACAATTTAACAAATTAGCAGAGTTAGATTCTTAAGACTGAGAGGGCAATTGCCCCATGCTTGATGATTGCGCTTATAGTATGAGCTAACATCCTTAGTTGACCTGTTATTGATCCTTCATCTCAGTCTATTTTCTTCCTCATGGCATCCCAAAACCATCCCTCATCTGATACTAAGTCATTCAAAGCAATCCCTCATACTGTTTCATCTTCGCCCCAGACAGAAGAGGTCCATCCAGATGCAAAGGCTCCTGAATGGAATGTGCAAGTGGCATCTGTGAAAGCTCCATCCTCTCTGAAAACCAGTGAGGGAACCTTGTGGGCAACCATCGTTCAAGATGTCCTAACTCCAGAATATTTGCAAGGTCTAATTCAAACTTTGCGAGAAGAGTCTTCTCTGCCAGAACTTGTAACTGACCAACTGTTTCAGCACTTGCTCAATACGTATAAAGATAAAGTAGAAACGGTAGTGCAAGCAGAAGGAATTAATGCAATCAATACTAATTTGCCCCACTTCAAGGTAATTAATAATCGCAAACAAAATACCAAGCGCCTCGAAATAGTACTCGATAATGACAAAATTAAGAATTATCTAAAGCATTCTTTGATCGAGTTCTTTACTCATGCTGGAATCTGGATGGAATTTGCCAGAGTCGTTGGTACAAATCTGGTTGTTTGGGCGATCGAGAACCTAGAGAAGACAATTGGAACAGAAGCATTTCAAAAATTATCCGATCCTGATATTGGGCAGGCGATTGGAGAGCAGCTGTATAGCCTCGCCCCAACTGTCTTATTAGAACGAGGCGAAATCATCGGACAAATCCATTGCCAGGAGATTGCCCAAAAGATCATCACCGGATTTCAACTACCCGCTTGCTCATTGGAAGACATGGAGAAACTGTTAGGGCTAAAGCAACGTCCTCTTCCTAACAAAGAAACCAACTTGGATCTCGATCCGATCGCGGTATTGCCCACATCGATTCCCATCGCTAGTAGCATTCGTGCCCAGTTACGCCCTGATCTCTGGCAACAAAGCGCAGACGAAACCGCTGTCTTTCATTATCGTAGCCGCAGCAATCCAAACAACTTTATTGAACATTTCATCACCAATCCCGGTGATATTGAAATGCTACCCTGGGAAGCTGCAGAGCAAATTATTAACAAGTTTGGGTTTGATACTGTTAAGCTGCAACTGATTTTTGCGTCCCGGACAATGGAAGAGGATGAACCTTGGAGCAGTGGGTTTACGTTACGTGCCAGCGACATTGTGCATCTGTTGGGTTGGGATAAGAATCACAGTACAAGTCTATCTGAGAAACGAAGTTCAGTTGCCAGCACTGCTTATGCTCTGTCATGCCTATTAGTGAAGTCAGTTTGGGTGGAAGGGCGTGGAAAACGTAAAGTTGATGCCAGTACGCCCATCGGCAGAATGTGGGATGTGCTGATCGATGTGCATGGACAGTTTGACTGGGTGACGGGCAAAATTGAACGCCCAGAAGAGGTTTATATTACCGTGAGTCCGGGGTTGTGGACAAAACATTTTCTCAACCGTGCTGGTAGCCGCGCGAAAGAGGCCTTGCACCAGTTTGGTTATCTTGCCCGCGACATTCTAAAAATTGATCCGTATCACAATGAGTTAGCGCTACGACTCGCCATTCAACTCACCCTTGATTCTCGTATTCGAGTTCGTAATCAGCATCCCTACGACTATCGCGTTGGCAGTTTGCTAGAAGAAGTGCTAGCAAAATCAGACATTGATAAAGCCGTTCAGGATAAGTATAAGGCACGAGATCTCAGAAATCGCTGGAACAACGCTTTGAAGCTCCTGATGAGTTTGGGTTGGCAGATAGAATTTGATCCAGAGACCTACCCTAATTGGTTGCAGCCTAACAGCACCGCTGCCAAACCTGAAGACTGGCGTAAGGTTCGTGTGCTAGATCGCCTGCTCCGGGCAAAAGTAATGATTAAACCACCCCATCCGATTCCGACGTTGTTAGCAAAAATTAAGGAGCCGAAGAAGTCTAAAACCTTAGAGGCTGTACCACTCCAAGAATTAACTGGAGAAGAAATTCAGAAAGCGCGTGAAACGCAGGGTTGGAGTCGTAAGGAATTAGGCGGATTCCTGAATTTGAGTGCGGACTACATTGGCAAATTAGAACGCGGCGATCGCATAGTGACTGCCGAACTAGAAACCACTTTGAAAAAACTTTTACATCTGTAGCAATTTTGTCTCAATGCAGTTTTGTCTTAGCCAGTACCCCTTCACAGTGGACAATTCGCCCAATCGCTCCTAAGACAAAACGCTCCGAATCAGATTACCCTCGCTGGTAGTACCATTACGTAAAGAACAGAGAAAAAAGCCTGATTCTGAGAGCCTTACCTAGCAAGCTCTCTAAACATAGCGATTATTCTTCATCCTTTAAGAAATAGGACTACCCCCTCGCTTAAACGAGAAGGCATTGTTCCGTATCAGTTGAAAAAAGACAACATACCACTCAATCAGACAAATCACTCCGTATCTCATCACTCTAGCCCAGAGAAGTCAGGAAGTAAAAGAAACGAAACCCCTGAATAGGGTAGCATTTGGAGGCTTATACTAACGCTTTTAATTGAAGTAAGAAAGACTCATTTACGATTGGTTGCTTGTTCGTGAAGTAAGACAAAAACCTCCGAGTGTAGTCACAAGCTAAATTGTCGGGACTTGCCTCAAAACAACAATCAATTAACTTGAACAAGTATATTCGATGATGGCAAATTTGTGACATAAGCCCTGTGAATTTGAGAGCAATCATTCCCAACTATACCTAATCAAGACAACAAACTCCGTCTATCCTCACCAGCCTGTCATCATCAACCACATGTTCAAAGCCCAATCCAGACTAGTAAATCAAATGAGACAATATCTTCCGTATTCAATCACTTAATAATTGCCCACCTATTCACTTTGCAATACCAAATCATCCTTATCCCACTTCTGTTTTTTCTACACTTAAACTCCCAAAAGTCTATCCCACAATGCTTAGACCATGAGACAAGTAACTCCGTATCATAACGCTTGCTCCTATTTTGAAATTCGCGATTGCCGTTTCCTTGCCAGCAAAATTTCTCAGACAACTTGCTCCGAATCTAGTCTCTCTCTAATTAGTTGAGCAACTTAATTCATCATCAGCGAATTGAGACTATTTTCTCCGAGTTTTATCACTCGCTCATATGCATATGACAAACCCACAGATTTAAATCGTTGACTCGTAAGGCTTTTGGCTTTTATCAACAACGAATACGCATCCTCAGTTAAAAATAGGGTTAAGACAGGTTTCTCCGGGTGCTATCACTACAAAAAATGGTAGGCTTAGCTAATCTAATGGATTGATAAAATCGTGAATCGCCCTCTATGTAATGGTTTCAGGTATTTCAAACATTAGCAATTTTTCTCACGACTGCTTGTCTTTTTCAACCTGCTTATGTTGTCTCACCTAAAATACTTGTCTTAAAATAGCCGAAAGTGCTACTACACAAGCAATCACAGATGAGACAAACTACTCCAGATCAATTCACTTATTTATCCGTTTCGTGTCACTTAAAGTTCCGTATCACTTCACTTTGCAAATTTAAAACTCCTGATGCATAAAGGTTATAGGCAAATGAGACACTCCTGATCAGTCTGATAAGACTGATCAGTTAAAAATAGGGGCAGAGGAATCCTGGCAAGATAGCAGCGACCTTAAGTTGCTATCTGGAGAGTTTGTATCGTCGCTACGGCTGCCACGGAACAGTTTCACTATGTACAAGAGTGGGAAGACAAATTTCTCGCGCTTTTTCCGCATCGCTATGACTATATCTATGCCAACCATCCAGAACCGGGGCAAACACCCGATTGGAAAACTGAAAGCCGTCATCCCCTCTCAGATCGCATCTTGCGCCAAGGCTCCTCCCTCTTCGGGGTACGCTTTGGCAAAGAAACTCACTACTGCATCCTCGACATCGATGCCAGCAGCTTCTATCATCCCCAGCGAGATCGCTTTGCCGTCTCCCGTATCCTCGCTGCCCTTGAACCCTTGGGACTGGTTAATGCCGTTCCCTGCACTAGTTCCTACAGCGGCGGTCTTCATCTCTACTTCCCCTTTCAAATCGCTCAAAACACCTGGGAACTGGCGATCGCCGTTACGACACTATTAGAAAATGCCGGATTTCGGCTCACAGCCGGACAACTGGAACTATTTCCCAATCCCAGACCTTACGCCATTGAAGGGAGCCTCAGTCTTTTCAATGCCCACCGCCTGCCGCTACAAGCAGGCTCCTATTTACTGGACAACGACTTCCACCTATCTGGAGTGACCAACACACCTTCGTTCAACACTGGCAGTTTGCACAGAAACGCAACAGTGTTGAGCGCAAACCATTACAACAACTGCTCAAACAATTTCAGCGCAAGCACTATCGCGTTTCCGGTAAAGCCGAGAAGTTCCTCAATGACCTGAACGCTGAAATTGAATTGGGTTGGACTGGCGCTGGACAAACCAATCGATTGCTCGGTCGCATCACGATGCGTGCCTATATCTTCCACCACATCCTCAGTGGTGGTGAACCGTTAGCAGGACAAGCGTTGGTTAAAGAGATTGTTGCTACTGCTACATCATTACCAGGCTACGAGGAGTGGTGCCAGCATCAGCATGAGATTCAGCAGCGAGCAGAAGAATGGGCAAGGTGCATTGAAGGCAGCCGCTACTTTCACTATGGGGATGGGAATGGCAAATATAAATCGAAAACTGAAGTAAGCAACCCAGAACAACCCAGTTGGAATCAACGTCAATCCCAAGCAGCACGAGAGCGGATTCAACAGGCGATCGCTGACTTACTCAACCACAACACCTTACCCGTTGGTGCCACCGCTCGGTTTCACGCACTCACGCAATACAGCATCGGCGGTGGGGCGCTTTATCGCCATCGGGACTTATGGCATCCCAACTATTTGTCGCTAGAAGCCATTGAAGCTGTGGAAATCCCCCCCGCCCCCCCAGCTTCAAACACGGATGCCCAGTTAGATTGCGTTGAGGACGCATCTAACTGGCACAATCCTACAAGCTTATTATCAGAGAATGGCGGTAATGCTTTACAGAGTAAGGATTTGAGCGATCGCCTGGGGCAGCCGTTATCCTCAGTAGGCGGTAATGCTCAGCTAGATCAAACTTCTAGACGTTCTCAACAGGGGATAGGGGGGGCAAATGGAAGTGATCCCACTATCCAACTCCCTTTATTTGACCTGCAAACTTGGTTGGATGTGGGTCAAGCGGCGGCTCAATCTGCGGATCAACAGGTAAATCAGATCCGCTTTGAAGCACAGCAGGCAGCCCCGATTGCTCGGATGCAGCAGTATTTAGAATCGGGTGATCCAATTTTGATGGCGGAGGCGATCGCGTGGGCTGAAATCAATCCGGGGGTGTTGCGGGTGGAGCGCCTGAATCTACCGTTATTCGAGGCTTTGGAGTTGGATGACTCGGCGCATGATCTGTCTGGGGTGCTGGCGACTATATCGATTCAGATTCAGCGATTAGGATGGACGCGAGAGCAGGTGGGCGATCGCTTGGAGCAATTGTTGGGTAAGCGTAGTCAGGGACTGCTAGATGATATGGAATTGGCGCAATGGAATCTCTGGCTGGAGGGGCAATCTGATCCCAGAAGTCATGAACCAGGGATGCAGAGATAGGAGTGTGAAGTTGGAGACTTGCTTTTCTCGTGCAGTGAATTACGACATCATTTCTTAGCATTGAGAAATGTAACAAAATCATTGGCGGCTCTACCATTCCATTAATGAAGCGTAAAATCAAAGCAAAATCAATGCCCAAAGGGATTAGCTGTGGCGACTTCACCCTCTTATCTACAAACTTTGCGTAACAATGAGGCGATCGCGGTGGTCGCGTCGTTACAAAAGGTGAGAGAGCATTTGACTCAAGAACTCCAGTGGATGAATGAGCAGGTACAGCAAAAGATGATTCAGCTTCAAGGGGTTGAGACGCTGCTATCGGAGGCAATTGACCTAGGATTGCTCACTCTGACTTCTGATGTGACAACAGAAGTCGCAACACCGACCACCTATGACTCTGATGCTCCAGTGAGAGCGATTCCCTCAAACCTCTCCTCTTCGGTTGAACCTCAGATTAATGGGCAAGAACAGGACGACAACTTTAAGAGAAAACCTGCCTCGAAGTCGGCTACTGCTAGTAAAAGCAGTGCCGCTAAAGCGAAGCAGACAAAGCCCTCATCAAAACCAACAGGTAAAAAGAGTCCACCAACATCATCGTCTGATTTGCGGCAGTTCCTCAAGGCTGAGTTTCAGAAGACAACGTTCACGGATGCGGTTGCCCAAATTTTAGAGGATGCCAACAAGCCGCTGCATCTTGATGATTTGCTTGAGCAAATGTATGGCAAGGTATCCGACAAGACCTTTCAACGAGCGAAGGTTTCGCTTGCGAATGTGCTCTCTACTGGCATGGGCAAGGGGAAATGGAAGAGTGCGGGCAAGGGGTTTTATGTAGGCAATAAAACTGTTGTCATTTGAATGTCAGGGTTATATCGTGCGAACGACTATTCCCTGCGGGAAGCAAGCAACGTCGCACGTTTCTGGGATGTCGAAGGCTTTAGCGCTATCGCGTCTTCAGGTTACATTCGAGTTGATTACAGAAGCATTGAGCTATTGGTCATGTTCTAGACCTGTGGAAATGCGAGAATAAAGGCAGACGTTTACTCCTGAACTTACAGCATGGTTTTGGAACCTGTTCTTTGTCCTGACTGTGGAAGCAATAACGTGGTTAAGCACGGTCGCTCTGAGGAGAGCAAGCAACGGTACAAATGTCGCAATTCGGAATGCGGTCGCAGCACCGACCTTCGAGACTATGCTTATCGAGGGTATTTACCTGAAGTCAAACACCAGATTGTTGATATGACAGTCAACGGCAGTGGCATCCGAGATACTGCACGAGTGTTGAAGATTAGTCCGGCTACGGTGATTGAGGAGTTAAAAAAAAGATCGACATCTCAAAGCAATCAATGAAGGGGTCACTTCAGAATTCGGAAAAAATCGTACGTTAGAGGATGTTTGTAAAAGAGTGTTAAGGAGTTTCTTTCTTCCACCTTCTGCGATTATTGTCTAGTCGTCGCAGCATCAACCGAATCATGGCAACATACACCAACCCCTCATGGTTCTCTGGCAATCGTTCGTAGTCGCGGGTTAATCCTCGACAATTTTCTAACCACGCCCAAGTTCGTTCCACAATCCAGCGCTTTGGTTGGACTGAGAATCCTTTTCCCTGATGCTCCACAATCTCAAAGTCAACCTCATAGACCTGGGCTAAATCAACTTCTAGGTCTCCTCGATAGCCCTGGTCTGCTAGAACCTTAGCCAATCGCCCATACGTGTCTATTGCCCTAAATAATACCCATGGAGCCGCTTTCACATCCGCTTGATTCGCCGCTCCCACATGACACTTGAGCACCAGTCCTAAGACATCAACAACAATCGTTCGCTTTCGACCTTTGATCTTTTTGAAGCCATCTACACCAATGTGCTCACCCCTTTTTCTACCAATCTGACTGACTGGCTATCAATGATGCCCAAACTGGGTGCTTCTGCTCGTCCGACTGAGCATCGTACCTGTTTGACTAAAGCCTGATTAATAGATTCCCATATCCCCAAACGCACCCACAAGCGAAAGTAGCCATACA
>JBGSWI010000037.1:0-42586 GCA_041752515.1 Leptolyngbyaceae cyanobacterium
AAAGCAGGCTATACACTAGCCCTTGGGCGTGCTGAACGATGGTTTCCATAACCGTCAACTCAAATGATTTCTACGCCCTTTCTTTCAGATTTTCGTTCTCTTGGCAACCCCTTACTGAAACTGGTGCAAGATCTCAGATAAACTAAAACGCGATCAGTGTGCAACAACTGTCGAATTTCATCTACGGTGCAGTGCAGGATTTCTTCTAAATCCAAAGATTGGTGAATTCGGATCGCGATCGCCCCCAACAACCGATCGCGATCGACCTGCTGCTGTAGCTGCTGTTCAGCCTGTTTACGCTGGGTAATGTCAGAAACGGTGCCTTCGTAATAAAGCAGTCCTCCGGTGGCACCATAAACACAATGAGCATTTTCTGAAATCCAAATCATGCTGCCATCCCGACGGTAAACCTGGGACTCAAATTCGGAAACCGATCCCTGTTGATGCATGATCTCTAAAAACGTAGCCCGTTGATCAGGCGCAACATACAGTTGATGCCCGATGGTGGTTAAATGGGCAATCAACTCCTCTGGTGATGCATACCCGTAGAGACTAGCAAGTGCATGGTTCGCGCTGAGGTAGCGCCCATCGGGTGAAGTTTGAAAAATCCCTTCAGTGGCATTCTCGAAAATGCTGCGATATTTTGCTTGAGATTGCAAAATAGCAGCCTGATGAGCCAGTGCCGCTTGGGCTTGTTTTTGCTCAGTGATATCTACAGAAATACCGACGAAGCCAATTGGGCGATCGCGATCGTCATACAGCAGCGTATTTTTCACCTCCGCCCACACCGGAGAGCCATCCTTGCGGTGGAGAATTAGCTCCCCTGCCCACAACTCCGACTTAAACACCTGGCTGACGATTTGGCGGGCGATCGTTTGCCCCTTTGCCTGATCCTGCATAGGCGTTAGCACCGTGAGAATCTCTTTTCCCATAACCTCTGCTGCCTGCCATTGATAAAGCTTTTCAGCATAAAAATTCCAATAGGTAATGCAGCCTTGTAAATCCGTGGCAATAATGGCATTACACACTTGACTGAGCAAAGCAGCTTGAAAGCTAAGCTGCTTAAGTTGCGCTCGTTGTTCATGCTGAATGGTTTCTAAGTGTGCTTGAAGGCGATGGTGCGCTGCATCCGCAGACCAAAGAACGCGCTGCAATGCATTAAATGCATCCTCATCACGGCAATATTGACGAAGGTTAAGGATCTGGCTTAGCCCTTTATCCTCATCAAAGAAGTTTTCAATATTTTCATCGCTTTTCACCGCTTTTCACCATGCAAAATTAATTCCATACTGTGTAAATCGAAAAGAAAACTCAACAAATTTACTTAAATAAAATTCACGCAAATTCTTTCTACAGACAGATCAAAGGCTTTAGCTTAACCCAATCACTTGGGCTACCTGTTAAAGTCAGTTGGAAGGTTTGGATCAAAGCTAGACTCGTTAAATTGGCTCTAAATGGTATTAGCTGAGGCATGGCTCATAGACCCTGATTGGATAATTATAAGTTTTGTTTATAGAGTCTAGTCAAGATTTTTAGTGGCGATACATTTTAGGATGCCCAAGCATAAGGCAATCTTCAAGAGAAAACTGCTCAATATTGAACCGAGAGAAGATATGGAAAGCGTGACAGCGGCAGAACAAATTCACTGCCGAGGGATGGGTGGGTTGCTAGTCTGCCAGCCTCCAGTCGTTGAGGGTTGAGCGAAGTCGAAACCCGCTGTCACCTCCATTTTCAGGCAAGCCCCTCATAGCTCAAAACTCATTTAGCTCTATGCCCCAAGTTTCTTTAGATGAACTGACGATGAACGTGTCTGCTGGTTCACATTTAACCAGTTTCTCAACCGATACGGTGCCAGCTTTGGCAACTCGTCCGGATCGGGCAGCGCTAATTTTTGCGGCGAAACACCGAAGTTTTGATAAACCACTCATTTTGATGGCGGCGACTGTAATGGAACTTTGGGATTATGTCAGCGGAACTGTGACGGAGCGACATCAGTGGGAACAGGTTGCCGATCAGTATCTTCCGGGAGCGTTAACGTTGGTGCTGCCTGCCAGCGATCGCGTACCGTCTGCGGTGAATCCTCAAAATCTCACTACTATTGGAGTGCGGGTGCCCAATCACGCGATCGCCCAGGCAATTTTGACTCGAACGGGTGCCCTCGCAACGACGAGCGCCAATCTTTCTGGGCAGTCGCCCCTGCAAACCATGAGCGATATTGAAGCGCAATTTCCGATGGCGTTGACCTTGGCACCCAACGAGATTCAGCAGATTATGGGCAGTCAGCCCCCTGTCGCTGCCTCAGGAGTTCCATCTACCGTGATTCGGTGGCATGGCACTGGATGGGAGATTTTACGACAGGGCGCTATTGACTTGTATAGTAGTAGCCACAAAGATTAGGGCAGGTCGTCATGTAATCTGAATGCAAGCTCTTTTCATCCCCTGTTCCTTTTAATCTGCAACGGCAGGCTATCGCGAGAGAAAATTTGATGAATTTAGGATGGCTAACGATTGGGCTTGTGGGAGGGTTCGTAGGGGGGTGGCAACTCCGCCAACTCCGCCGACGGTCTCCATCGCCCCCTGATTTAGAAACGCTTCTACCGGTTGACCGAAGCAATCAAAAGACATCTCCGGTTCAAGCAGAAACTCAGTCGCTGCGATCGCTCCAACTGGCATATCACATGGCGGCAGAGATGAGTCGTTTGAAGGGCAGTTTTTTGGCGCGAACCTCGCATGAACTGCGATCGCCCATGAGCGGGTTAATCGGGATGCACCAGTTAATTTTGGCAGATTTATGTGATGATCCAGCAGAAGAACGAGACTTCATTAAGCAAGCTAATGAAGCCGCACTCCGCATGGTGAAGGTGCTGGATGATGTCATTGATGTTGCCAAAATAGAGCATGGGGTGAGTGAAATTGAACTCCAACCCGTTCAACTTAATTTGGTGCTGTTTAACTTACATACCGCGACCCACTTGCAAGCGCAAAATCGCAACTTGCAGCTACAGATTCCAGCGGTCAGTGAAACTCTCTATGCTATGGCTGATCCTCGTCGATTGCAGCAGGTGTTGATTCATCTGGTGGATAGCGCGATCGCCAACCTAGAGGATGGCAGCATTACCGTATTGCTCGGTGCTGTTGACTCAACCTCGATTCAGCTTTGGATTGACCCCACTCCCCCTAACGGCGTGGAATCAACCGCTAGAATTTCTTCCCCCGGCGATCGCGCTACCCGCGTTAATGAAAAACACCCTAGAAAAATCTGCGATCGTGCAGCAAGCGAATAGCCCCTTTCCCTCGCTCAGCTTTATGCGATTGCTGGCTGAAAAACTATTAGTTTCTATGGACGGAAGCTTGGAGATGGTCTCTCTGCCAGATTCACTGTCGTTGAACTACACCCGAATTCAATGCACAATTCGTTCCGTTAGTGCGTCACCCAATCCAGTAACTCAATAAAAAACGGAGATGAGTGCATCATCCCCGTTTGTCTACTTACTGAGAGTTTCGAGATTACATTTGTGGAATATACTGCTCCTTCTCCGGTATATCTGTATACTCAGCCACGATTTGGCGGAGTTCATCTCCATCGATGGTTTCTTTTTCGATCAGCAAATCTACCAAGCGATCAACGACAACCCGGTTTTCTCGCAAAATCCGGCGAGCGTCATTGTAACAATGCTCCACAATAGAACGAACTTGAGCATCAATCCGGGACGAAATCTCCTCAGAATACTCCGATCGCGTCATCAAATCTCGACCCAAAACACCTCGCCAGACTGGCTTTCTAGGGAAAGAGGACCTAAATCAGACATCCCATAGCGGGTAACCATTTGGCGCGCCATGGAACTGACCTGCTGCAAGTCATTGCCAGCGCCTGTAGTAATTTCCGAATCGCCAAACACCACTTCTT
Organism: Leptolyngbyaceae cyanobacterium; assembly: GCA_041752515.1. GTDB lineage: Bacteria > Cyanobacteriota > Cyanobacteriia > Leptolyngbyales > Leptolyngbyaceae > ULC077BIN1. Next base: position 3,908 of record JBGSWI010000037.1, read on the forward strand.
CAGCCGCACGACCGCCCAAAGCTCCGGTAATCCGTGCCAAGATCTGAGATCTCGAAATCAAACTTTGCTCATCGCTGGGCGAAAACCAAGTCAAACCGCGTGCCTGTCCACGAGGAACCAGGGTAACTTTTTGCACTGGGTCATGACCTTTTACCAGAGTGCCAATGACAGCGTGACCAATTTCATGGTATCCAATCAGCCGCTTGCTTTTGCCATCAATGAGGGGAGTCCCTTCCATGCCAGCAATCACCCGATCAACCGCAGCATCAATCTCCGACATGGTGACTGCATCTTTACGGCGACGGGCGGTCAGGATGGCAGCTTCATTCAACAAGTTCGCCAAATCAGCCCCAGAGAAACCTGGAGTGCGTCGGGCGATCGCATCCAAAGAAACCTCGTCCGCTATTTTCTTGTCGCGAGCATGAACTTGCAGGACTTCCAAACGCCCTTTTATATCGGGCACATCCACTTCAATTTGGCGGTCAAATCGACCGGGGCGAAGCAAGGCGGAATCCAATACATCAGGGCGGTTAGTTGCCGCAATGATGATTACTCCAGCGTTGCCCTCAAACCCATCCATTTCGGTCAATAGCTGGTTTAGGGTTTGTTCGCGCTCATCGTTGCCGCCGCCAATGCCTGCACCGCGCTGCCGACCCACAGCATCAATTTCATCAATGAATACGATGCAGGGCGCATTTTCTTTCGCTTTCTTAAACAGATCGCGGACGCGAGAGGCACCCACACCCACAAACATTTCCACAAACTCTGAGCCAGAGATGCTGAAGAACGGAACCCCTGCTTCACCCGCGATCGCTTTAGCAAGTAAAGTTTTACCCGTTCCAGGAGGACCCACTAGCAGCACACCCTTAGGAATCTTCGCGCCAACTGCGGTGAAACGCTCTGGCTTCTTCAGGAAGGTCACAACTTCTTGCAGTTCTTCTTTCGCTTCTTCAATGCCCGCCACATCATCAAACATGACCCCCGTTTTGGCATCCATTTGAAAACGCGCTTTCGATTTACCAAAGCTCATTGCTTGTCCAGGACCACCGGGCACATTGCCTGAGCGGCGGAACAAGAAAAACAGCCCCCCAATCAGCAACACTGGGAAAATCAAATTACCTAACAGGCTCCAAACGGCAGTGCCATCGTTACCAGCGGGATGAACATCTAAATTAATATTTTCTTTTCTTAGACGAGAAATCAATTCGGGAGAATTGCCGGGTAAATCGACCCGGAGCCGTTGAACGCGGTTGTCTAACTCTGAATCCACCGCTTCTACGATCGCCGTGCGTCCATCATCATATAAGTCAACACTGACAACCCGTGATGCATCCAGATATTCCAGGAAACGCCCGTAGGTCATCCGGGTGCTGGCTGCATTCTTGCTGTTGACGTTTGCCGTAGGAGTAACAAATGAACTCTGCCACAAGAAAAAGCCAATTACCAAAGCTGGCAATGCCCACAGTAGAGCCGTTCTCCAAGAAAATTTCATAAATCGCGCCCTTTAACTACAGCCGTAACTAACCACCTAATAACAGCACATCTATGCCTTCACTAACCCGACAGCACCCATGCTTTCAACTCTCTCTGCCATTGCCAGCAATGTCTATCACTAGAAATCTATTACTAGAATTGCTTAATCAACAATCCGCAGATGAATCTATTACCGTTGAACTCGAATTGTTAATTAAATTTAACTTATTTTTCATCCAATCAGCAACCGCGCCGTCCTTGTTTGGGGCAGTCGCTTTCCTGCTTTTTGCCGCTCGTTCGGTGTTGCAGACGGCTTGTCGCTTTGAAGTTTTATCTTAAACTCAGCTTCATTTTCTCAGGAATCATGACGTTGAAATAGGTCAGAGGTTAAAATTTGGGGTCAAAATTTGGAGTCTGAAGTTTGCAAATCGAAGGTTGGAGTGCAAAAAATGTCTTCCCTTCTTCACCGGGAGCTTGGGTTTTAAATTGTTCTTTAAAACTTTGTTTTTTGATTATGGATGCCCGATGAAGTTCGCGATCGCATTCAACAATGCCTCTGGTTCATCGGCTCGAATGCTGTGCCCACTATTTTCAAAAATGCGGAGGTCAGCGTTAGAAATCTGCTGGGCAATTTCCTTTGAAAATTCTGGCGGACAGATCCAGTCGTGCCGTCCGGCAATGACCAGTGTAGGAGCAGTGATTCGATGTAATTGATCGCGCACATCATAGGTTCGTAACCAGCCGCCAAACGCCACATTGATCGCATCGGCAGAGAGGATGGCGCGCTGCAATTTGGGTTGAGCGGCGGCAGGATTGTAGGTGATGGAGTAGAGGGGTGCCATGACGCGAAAATACTCCTGCAAATGTGCCTCATCCCGAAAGGTGCCATTCCACAAATGCTGGGCGATCGCCTGTTGTGCTGCCGTACCCCGCTCGGCTAGGGTTTGCTGCGCCCGCTGCAAAAAACGCGAATCTGCCACAGTCACAATGGCGATCAGGTGCGATACATTTTCTGGGTAGCGGCTAGCATAAGTGAGCGCCACCATGCCGCCATAGGATGCGCCAATCACGACAATTTTGCCCAGACCCAAGTGCTGACGGAGCGCTTCCATATTTTCCACGTTATTGTCGAGCGTGTAGGTGGCTGGGTTGCCACGCTGCGATCGCCCCTGCCCGCGATGATCAAAATACACCAGTTGCATTGTTTGGCTGAGCGGGGTGAAAGTGGGTTTAAATGAAGTGTGATCGGCTCCAGGTCCACCATGCACTACAAAGGCGACCGGCTTTTCTCTCATGCGATCGCCATCGGGCACCAATCCTGAACCTTCCACATCAAAATAAATTTCTGTATCCCGAATTTTTGCCCGCATTATTAACCCATACTCCTGCTTTATCCTTTTTATAAGGACTTTTTGCTAAGATAAGCGCTAACGCGTTGGGTTGGTATGCTTGGAAGCGTAGGCATTAGTCAAGATCCATTTTTGATGAATTTGCTCTATGTAGTCGCTAGATAGCGCAGTCTCACCAAATTTTGCAGGTCTGTTGCGCCCCATTGAACTCAGTCCTAGTTCTTCCTAGAATCCATGAATTCAGCTTCAGAGATGTCTTTACACGAGTTGGCATTGCAAGATGAGTTTTCTCCGCCTGCACTTCAGCTTAGCCCAACTTCGTTTAAGTCTATTAGTGACTCAATCATCAATCTACTCATTGAGCAAAAAACTCCAGCCCTAATCTGGGCAAAACTTCCGAAAGGAGAGACGTGGCACACAGCGCTTGAACAATACGCCCATCTCCAGGGAATTTCTAAAACAATTTACAGTTTTGCCCATCGGCGAGAGGAGCTTGAACCAGTCAGAGCTTCTCATCCAGGTTCTCCAATTCCTACTCAGTTCAGCGGGCTACCGGGCATTTCGGCGATGACTAACATTGCTGAGCGGATCAACACCACGCCAATTTTTCCGGTGCAGTTGGCTCCAGAAAATGCGTTGCGGCGAGAGTATTTCTTAATAATCTGGTCGGCGCAGTTTCCTATCGCGCTGTTTGCTCGCCGCGCTCAGTCTGCTCAATCTTCTAAAATTGCTGATCTCGCCGCCTTAGATACGATCAGCAGCTACGGGCAGGTTTCTCAGCTATTAGAAACGAGCGATCGCAAACAGATGCTTTTGGCGCGATGCTCATGGAATGCCACGTTGATTAAACGCGCCTTACATCGGCTTGAACAAATGCTTGCTTGTCTCATGTCTGACCAATTGGCGCTGCCTGCGAATGAACTGGCAACCCTGCAAACATTTGCTACTGACTTAGTGACCCATTGGACCAATCAACGGCTAGCCTTGACTTCTAACGAATTCAATTTAAGGGCAATAGAGCAATTATTGGGTCAAACTTTTCAGCAACAAGAAGACCTTTGGCAACGGAATAATACCTATCGCAAACAGGCAGAAGCAGCCGATTCACTGCGGCTGCAAAATGAGGAGTTGTTGACTGCACTGCAACTTAAGAATGAATTTGTGAATACGGTAGGGCAAGAATTGCGAACCCCGTTAACCACGATTAAAACGGCGCTGTCGCTCTTAGCGTCGCCCACTATTAAGCTGCCTCAGCGTCAACGATATATGGAGTTGATTGAGAAAGAGTGCGATCGCCAAAGTTCTTTAATTACCAGTTTGCTCGATCTCGTTCATCTTGATCAGGTCGTTGACCACTCGGCGCTGCCAGCACTGAGGTTAAGCGATGTGGTTCCAGGTGTGGCTACTACCTATCAGCCGGTTGCGGAGGAAAAAGGACTTCAGCTAGTCTACGTGGTGCCAGAAGACTTATTACCCGTTGCCTGCATGAGTAATTGGCTAAAGCAAATTGTGATTAATCTTCTGCACAATGCGATTAAATTCACTCCGACTGGCGGGCAAGTATCGGTGCGTGCGAAACAACAAGGAGACTATGTTCAGTTAGAAATTCGGGATACGGGTATAGGAATTACTTCCAGCGAAATTCCCAAGATTTTCGATCGCTTTTATCGGGTTCGTCAATCTGCCGATGACTCTAGCGGCGCTGGATTAGGGCTAACGATTGTGCAGCAATTACTGTTGCACTGCGGTGGATCGATTTCAGTCAAAAGTAAAGTTGGGGAAGGTTCCACGTTTAATGTGTTGCTGCCTGTATACAAATCTTCGTCCGAGCTTGACTTATGAATTGCCTGTCTACAAAGATTGGGCAAAATCTGGATGAAACTCAAAAATCGTTCCTGCCCAGAGAGCAGCCTTTCACGGAGCTAAAATTTCGCGTTTCCGAAGAAATTACAAAGTTTGTCCGATTTTCGATAAATTCAGATTATCAATACGGGAGATGACTGCTGTTTCTCCGATGTGGCTATTCTTTAAACCCTTGATTAGACTAAGTTGCGTATATCGATATGAAATAGCATCGCTTCTTAAAAGCGAAAATTCGCTGATTTTCGACCTAACCTCATGCCCGCGATTATCGGCAGAGAAATTATTGCGAGAATTCTTACTAATGGGCTGTAAGATGCGGTACGACTTGTTTTATTCGCCTAAGATATTCCCCCAACCTTAATGCTTGCCTCGACAGGTTTTGTACATTTCACATGAAGTCATTGTTTGATTCTTCTTTCCAGCGTCAGATCTCTCGGCGCACCTTGCTAAAACTGGCTAGCGTTGGCACCTTTAGCGGGTTTGTTGGCTATTCTCGTTTTTCTAAACCCCAGCCGAGTGTTTTTCAACCAGGGATTCTTTCTCTGCCTTACCACGTCAATAAACCCAAAAGCGTGATTGTGGTGGGCGGCGGGTTGGCGGGTCTTGCGGCTGCCTATGAATTAGGCAAGCGAGGTTTTCGGGTGACGTTGCTGGAGCGATCGCCCCAATTGGGCGGTAAAGTTGCCAGTTGGCACATTAACGTCAATGGCGAATCGATGAAGATGGAACATGGGTTTCATGGCTTTTTTCCGCAATATTACAATCTCTGGAGTGTGATAGAAGAGATCAAAATTCGCGATAACTTTAAGTCGCTTAACTATTACTCGGTGGTTTATAAAGGCGATCGCTATCAGCCAGAAGTATTTCGCCCCAGTCATTCTGCTTTCCCTTGGAATATTGTTGATTTGGCAATATCTTCCACTAATCGCCTGCGTTGGGGCTTAAACCTGATGAACCCCCAACATTGGCAAGTCTTTCGCGAAATTACGGGGTTCAATCCGGCTCACAGCTACGCGCGTTTGGATGATATGTCCGTCACTGAATGGGTCAATAAGGGCATTCCTCGTGGATTGTATGACCTGTATTTCTTGCCGTTTGCCAAATCTAGCCTCAATTCGCCGGATGTGCTGAGCGCCGGGGAGTTGATGCAATTCTTCCACTTTTACTTTTTTGGCAATCCAGAGGGCTTGGCGTTTAATGGCACTCGGCAAGATATGGGGCGCAGCTTGGTAGACCCGATCGCGCAGTCGATTGTGAACCAGGGCGGCAAGATTTTAACCGAGGTCTCTGTCAGCAATATTCACTGGAACCACGGCAAGATTGAATCATTGACCTATCAAAAGGGCAGCGAAGCCGCGACCGTTCCTTTTTGGGTGAAAGCAAACCCAGCTTTAAATGCGGCAACCCAAAGCAACCTAGCATTCTATGGAGCCGGCGATCGCGTGTATGCCGTCAACGCTGATCAAAAAGCGGCGATTTCGCTCACCTGCACCCATCAGGGCTGCACCGTTCATCCCCAAGACAACGGCGAATTTCATTGTCCTTGCCACGGTGCAGTGTTTGATCAAAACGGCAAAGTGGTGAGGGGACCGGCTCAACGCGATCTGCCGCGGTTCAACGTGACGGGCAAAGCAGAAGACACGGTTCAGCTTGCAGCCGTAGAAACTGTCGCAACCCAATCAAACCCGCCAGAAACCTTGCAGGCTGACTATTACGTGATTGCGGCAGATATTCCAGGCGTGCAAAATCTCTTTTCTGGAATGACGGGCGAGGTGCCTGCCACAGTGCAACAGCAAGTGAAACAGCTTGCCGTTGCTGACCCATTTGCCGTCTGTCGCCTCTGGTTCGATCGCGATTTTGTCTGGGAGCAAAGCTGGTTCACGTCGCTTTCTGGCTATCGCCTCACCGACAGCATCACGCTTTATCATCGCATTCAGGATGACTACATCGCTTGGGCAGAGAAAACGGGCGGCAGCGTGGTGGAACTCCATGCTTACTGCTACAAGGAAAAAGAATTTCCCACCCAAGCAGACTTGCTCAGCACGTTTGAGCAGGAGCTATACGAAATTGTGCCTGATCTAAAAAATGCCGTCATGCTGCATCGCGAACTGGTGAATCAAAAGAATTTTGCCGGGTTTCCACCGGGCAGCTACCGCGATCGCCCCTCTAGCCAAACTGCCGCCGTGAATCTCCTGTTTGCGGGAGACTGGGTAAAAATGCCCTTCCCTTGTGGCTTGATGGAGCGCGCCGTCAGCAGCGGTTTACTTGCCAGCAATGCCATTTTGGAGCAGGAAGGCTTGCAGGGTCGCACCTTGCTCACGGTCAAACCCAAGGGAATGCTGTCTTTCTTGGCGTAAAGAAAAAACCGTTACATCCCAGAGGTGGGATTTTTAGGCAGCCTCTTGTGGGAGAATGGCGGCGAACCACTGCTCCATCCGATCGCCCATTGCCGCCAACGAATAATCTCGTTCTGCCTGCTCTCGGCAGGTACGGCGATCGATCTGGTCAATCTTGGCGATCGCGTCAACCAATCCCTTGACGCGATCGGGGGTTACTAGCCAGCCAGTTTTACCATTTTGAATAATTTCTGCGGGACCGCCGCGATCGTAGGCAATCACCGGAACGCCACAGGCAAGCGCTTCGATCGCCACATTGCCAAAGGCTTCTACCCAGCGCGGAGTCATCACTAACGCCCGACATTTGCCCAATTCTTGCTGCAACTGCGCCGTCGGCAAAAAACCTTCATAGCTCACCGGCGCATCGGGATACTGGTCGCAAATGTCATGCCAGTAAGGCACATCCTGTAATACGCCCCAAATTTTGAGGGGAATCCCAGTCGCTTGAGCCGCAGCCACCGCATCTTCCAAGCCTTTTTCGGGCGCAAGCCGACCCACCCACGCCAGGGTATTCTCAGGCTCAGCGCAAAACTGATACTGAGTCAGATCAAAGCCATTACCCACCACACGGCAGCGATCGCCAAACTCAAACGTGGCGGCTTGAGCGCGACTGTGAAGAGCGATCGTGCCCGGAAAATCAGTCGTAATCGGCTCAATGATTTGATCGATCGCATCGGTCAAAGACCCCATGCTGACGAGATGAGCGATCGGAGTGTGAAAAAATGGAGTCAGGTAAAAAGGGAGCCAGTCATAGGCAAAGTTAAGAATCAGATCATAGTCTGCCTGCACTAGACGAGCATAAGCCCACATAGTTGCCAACACCGACTCCGGCGGCATCGCCACCCACGCCTCTCGCCCCTCACTCTGCGCCGTACTTTGTAACCGACCCGGAATTTCAATCACCGGAAAGCCTTGCAAAATGGAGCCTGCCGGAGCAACGATGGTGAGGCTGTGGTTGCGATCGCGCAGTGCCTGAGCAATATTTTTCAGCGTCAGTTCCACGCCGCCGCCCATCCCAGATCCCAACGGACCCACCGAAGTTGAAAGAAACAGCAGTTTGAGCGGCAACATAGAATCCATCATGGCGTGTCTAGTCCTGCTCTACTATTGGCACAGGCAGTTGAGCGGACTCTGGAATCGGGGCAGTCTCCGATCGCTCCAACTGCAATACTTCCGAGACAGGAACTTGTCCCATGGTCTGAAATTTATGAGCGAGGACATCGCGCTGGTTAATCAGATAGATACTGACGAGCGTCAGCCCCACGCCCATCCATTGAATTTGACTCAACATCTCACCCAGAAACAGATTACCAAAGAAGAGGGCAAACACAGGCGTGAGGAAAGTTAAAGAACTCAGGCTAGTCAGGCTGCCGCTGGCGGCAAAGTAGAAAAATATGCCATAGGCGATCGCGCTCCCAAAAACAGTGGAATAGCCCATTGCCAGCCAGTTTGCCCCATCTAGATGAACAAATTGCTCTGTTTCAAATCGAGCCGAGAGAGCAAACAGCGGCAATCCACCCAAAATCATATGCCAACCCGTCGCCGCGATCGGATCGGCATGGCGACTCACATATCGCATCAGCACCGTCCCCACTGCCATAGACAGGGATGCCAACAGCATCAACCATTGCCCATTTTGAAATAAATCACTGACTAAATTAATGCCTAACTGAGCACTGTCTAATGACACTTGCCCCTGAAGCAAATGCACAATCCACTCATCGGGCAATCCTAAAAGGCTAATCCCCGCAATGCCAAAGCCTAGCCCCAGCAAACCCCATAGCCCAATGGTTTCGCCAAACAATAGCCACGCCATCAGCGCGACCGCTAGCGGTTGGGAATCGATCATCACCGAGCCTAAGCCTGCCCCCGTTCTGACTAAACCTTCTGCCAAAAAACCTTGAAACAGGGTTCCATCAATCAAGGCAAAGAGCGCAATCCATAGCCAAGCTTGCCATCCCTTCGGCTGGGGCTTACCGCTAATCATTGCCGTTGCCAGCACCAAAGCCCCCGCTGGCACAAGCCGCACGCCTGCCATAAACAGCGGAGTCGTGTTTGGCATCACTCCTTTCATGGCAACCATCGCCGTTCCCCAAAAGAAAAACGGAGAAATCAGCAGCAATGGATAGAATGGGAAATTAGGCTTGTTGGACTCGGTGTTCATGAGTTTAATTCAATGGAAAATGAGAAGACAGAGACAATTGATTAATCGACGATCTGCCTTCGTTAAACGACTGACTGATTGAAATTTTTGACCGCTTCATCTGAATCGTAACTAATTCTATACTTATGTTAAGGGCTAGGCGTGTTTAGTGATACGTCCAGCGTTGAATCCTTTTAGTGAATAAAACGCATCATGGTTTGGCCGTTTAAGCCTCGATTTAAAAAACAAATTGCTCGAATTGAAATCAATGGCGCGATCGCCGGAGCAACTCGCAAGCACGTCTTAGAAGCATTAAAGACCGTTGAAGAACGTAAGTTTCCGGCTTTGCTGCTGCGGATAGATAGCCCCGGCGGCACGGTAGGCGACTCTCAAGAAATATATGCCGCTCTCAAGCGCCTTCAGGAAAAGATCAAAATCGTCGCGAGTTTTGGCAATATCTCCGCATCCGGTGGAGTATATATTGGCATGGGTGCCCAACATATCATGGCAAACCCTGGCACGATTACCGGCAGCATTGGGGTGATATTGCGCGGGAACAACCTAGAGCGTTTACTAGAACGAGTTGGGGTGTCTTTCAAAGTGATTAAGTCAGGTCCTTACAAAGATATTTTGGCGTTCGATCGCGAAATGACTGAGCCAGAGCGTCATATTTTGCAAGAGTTGATTGATATTAGCTATCAGCAGTTTGTTCAAACTATTGCGGAGGCTCGCCATCTTGCTGTGGATACCGTTAAAACCTTTGCGGATGGGCGCGTGTTTACGGGGCAGCAAGCGTTGGAACTCGGCGTAGTGGATCGGTTAGGCTCGGAAGAAGAGGCTCGTCGGTGGACGGCAGAATTGGTGGGTCTCGATCCTGAGAAAACGCGCTGCTTCACGCTAGAGGAACGCAAGCCTTTCGTCAGTCGGCTCCTGTCGCGGGAGTCAAGCCCGCTTAACTCAATCATCCATTTGCCGGGGGGAGCGCTTGGGGCAAAGTGGCTAGAGTTTGAGCTATCTACCAATGGGCTACCCCTGTGGCTTTATCGTCCTTAATCGCTTGAGGTTAAGTCGTTCGCTGGCGATCGCCCCTTTTTGCTATGCTGACAAAGCTTAAGTTAAATGCTCTCATTAACCGTGATAGAGCGTGATAAACTAAGTATTCCTTGTGCGGGTGTGGCGGAATTGGTATACGCGCACGCTTGAGGTGCGTGTGGCTTTGCCTTGCGAGTTCGAGTCTCGCCATCCGCATAGGATCACAAACAGAAAGCCCGGTCGATGACCGGGCTTTCTGTTTGTAGGCAATTTCCAAGTCAGACCCCTGACCTACAACCCTAGTTCGTTCCCACGACGATATTGCAGATAAGCCGCAACAAATAAACCAGCCAAAGTGATTGGAATTAGCCCAAGCACAATACCCAGAAGAATCGGTTCGATCACGATAAAACTCCTTCTAGTCTTAATAAATCCAACAAGTTAGCTTCTTTCCTTATCGTACCGGGTTCAGCCGCAAAAAATGAAGGGTGGCAAGATGGATCTCAGGCGCACACCAATATCTCAAGCTTCGCCCATAGATTAAAATTCACGATTTAATGATGTATTTCTGCGAAGTTATCTGAAGAGGCTTTAAACTAGAAAGTACTGTAAGTGTTTAACACTTGCCGTTTTACACTTCCCTCTAGTCTTAAAAGCCTTTTGGATAATCAAGTTCTTGGAAGAGTAAGGTTTCCTTATCAAGCTGCGTTGAGCATCTTGGCAGCGATCGCGATCGCCTTTTTGGGGCTTCTAGGGTTCCATCAGATTCACACATCCGATCCTTACATTCAGAGCGTTTTAGTGCTTCCCGGAGATATTGCTCAGGGGAACGCCATTTTTCAGATGAATTGCGCTGGATGTCATGGCACCTTTGCCGATGGGCTTGTAGGACCTAGCCTTCGCAACGTTTCTTCTCGTAAATCTGAAGTGGGCATGATTCACCAGGTTACCAGTGGTCGCACTCCGCCGATGCCGCAGTTTCAGCCATCACCTCAAGAAATGGCAGATTTACTTCGTTATCTTGAAAGCCTTTAACATGACAAAATTGGTGGATTGGATTGTGGTGGGCGCTGGCATCACAGGTGCAGCGATCGCCTACGAGCTTGTGAAGCAAGGGTTTTCAGTTCTAAGGTTAGAGCAGTATGCCACGCTGCAAGGGTCCTCTCGCTATGGCTATGGCGGAGTTGCTTACTGGTCAGGGCACACCGATTTGACTCGTCAACTGTGTACCGAAGCCCGCGCCATCCATCCGATTTTGTCTAATGAATTAGAAGGAAATACGCAATTTCGGGAATTGGATTTGGTGCTAACGATCGCCTTAGAGGATGACCCACAGGCGATCGCTAAATCTTATGCTACTTTTGCAGTTTCACCGCGACTGGTCAGCGTAGAAGAAGCCTGTGACTTAGAGCCACTGCTCAATCCTGCCGCGATCGCGGGTGCGTTAACCGTCAAACATGGGCACATTCACCTTGGCGAAACGATTAACGCCTACACTCAGGCATTCATGCGATTAGGCGGTCAGGTTCAAATAGGTCAAATGACTGGGCTGCGGCAACAGGCAGGCAGAGTGACGGGCGTAACCTGTGAAGGTGAATCTTTTTGGGGTGACCACGTGGTTATTTGTGCGGGAGCTATGAGCCGAGCATTGCTGAAATCTGCTGGAATTACAGTACACCAGTACTTTACCCATGCCGAGCTAATTGAAACGCCACCTGTTGATATCAACCTGCGCTCGCTGGTCATGCCTGCCAACGCTCAACGATTTAAATTGGAGGCAACTTCTAGCACTGTGGAACTCGACACCCTATGGGATGAGCCAGGGCATGAACCAAGTCCTCCAATTTTGGATGCAGGCGCAGTTCAATTGATGGATGGCACCCTCAGAATGGGACAGGTGAGCCGCAGTTTGACCGACCCGAATGCCGCGATCAATGAGTTGGTGAGTGAACAGACCCTACGAAGCCAAATTGGTGAAATTCTTCCAGCCTTGAAAGATATTCCTGGAACTTGGCACCATTGCCTCATTGCTTTTAGCCGCGATTCTTTGCCCCTAGTCGGCACTGTTGCTGATGTCGAGAATGTGCATCTGTTTTCAGGTTTTAGCAATCCATTAGCGATCGTGCCTCCCCTCGCCCGCCGCTTTGCCCAAGCCGCGATCGCCACAACAACAGATCCGCTCATTGCCCAACTCTCACCCAATCGCTTCATCTAAAATAAAGTTGCAAATTCTAAACAAAAAAGGAGCTTTGCAATACTGCAAAGCTCCTAAGGATGTTGAGGATGAAACTCTTTAAAAACTAAACTGCGTTCTTAAATTGAACACATAAATATTAGGGTTGCTGTCAAAGTTATTAGCATTGAAAATGGCATAAAATGCAGGCACCAATGAAATATTGTCAGTGATTGGATAGTAATAAGATGCTTCCAACTCATACATTGTGCCGCCATCGCCACCCCCCGCCGCAAAAAATCGCCGACCCTGTTGAATATCCATCGGCATCAAAAAGGTGATTACGCCGAGCGAACCTTTTTTGAGCAGGTCTGGAAACCCCAGCCCTGCCTGAAATGCTTGAGTCCGAACTAACTTATTGACCGGTTGAAGCGTTGTCCAACCCAAGCCATAGCGTCCAAAAATGCCAAACTTTGGCGTAATTGCCCAATCCGCACTCACTCCCGCATGGTGAGATGTAGCAGACTTCAACCCCCCATTGATTGAACCCGTGAGTGGATCGATAGTCGAAAATCCGGGACCCGCATCCAAATATCCGTAGGGAATAGGTTCACCGGTCGCGCCGCCCACCTGCCCGTTGCCATAGGCGATCTGACGAGTATAACTATACAAAGCGCGGACGTTGATATCGCGAGTTGGAGAGAAGGTTAACTCGGCAGTAGAGGTATTGGTGCCGCCAAACAAGCCAAATTGAGGGTTGCTAGAGGTGTTGTAACCAAAGTTTGCGGGCAAAAATTCCGTGTTCTCACCCAAATAGGCGGCGGCAAAGCGAAGTTGCGGGCTGATATTCCATTCAATGACGGCACCGGACCCGCGATCGATCGCGTTTGAGAGCGTGCTGCCGATGGAGTCAAAACTGCTAGCACCGGTGATGAAGAAGGTGTAACGGTTAAAGTCAAAGTAGCGATACCAGTTAACTCGCGGTCCAACGGTGACTGTAATTTTGTCGCTTAAGGGAAACGTGTAAAACAAATCATGGATCACGACATCGGCACTACCATTGGTCGGTCCACCGGTTTGATCGGTAAAGGGAGTACCAAAGGAGTTGAAGAACCCTGCGGATGCAAACTGGTTGGCAGGAGAGATGCCGTTCCCGGCTGCCAACTGAACCACTAAACTATCGCGCCCAGTAAACGAGGTATTGAAGGTAAGCCAAGTTAGAAAACTAGCCGTAGGCTGAGCTTCGCGAGTTGTGAAGACAAGCGGAGCGCCATTTGCATCTCTAGCGGCAGCAAATCGAGCATCTGCTGGAGCCGCAGCAGACCCTTCGTAGCGGATATCTTTGTCGAAGCTGGTTGCACCACCATAGTTAAACCAGACATTGCCGCTGAGTTTGGTAGTAGTGGAAAACTGCTGTTTTTCCAGGGTTGCAGTTCGCACTTCAAGCGCATCAACCCGACCGCGAAGAGCCGCAAGCTCAGCCGCAAATTCTTCTTGAAGCCTTTTAACAACTTCCAGGTCTTCTTTTTTAACAAAATCAGCAGTCGCAGCCGCAATTAATTCTTGAATTTTATCTAGGCACGCATTCAAACCGGCGGCAAATTCGTAGCGCGCCAGCGCCCGGTTTCCTCGAAAGGTTTTATCGGGATAGCCCACAATGCAACCGTAGCGCTCGACTAGAGATTGAAGTGCTTGAAACGCCCAATCTGTCGGTCTGACATCGGTTAGCTGAGATACTGAGGTGACTTGATCTTGCTCAGCTTCGTCGGCTTGTTCGCCATCATTTAGACTATTGGCAGTCGAGATGACTTGATCAATTTCAGAAGAAGCCGATGTTGCACCTGCAATCAGCAGTGGAGAAACATTGGGTTGAGCCGCTTGGCGCTCTGACGCGATCGCAGTAGAGCTAATCAAACTAACAGCACTAGAAGCGAGCAAAGCTGTCCAAATCATGACGGGCAACTTCAGTTTCGCCTTATAAAACAGTTGAATGGACACCATCAAACCTCACCCCTCAAGAACGACTACATTAATAGCCTGGATGTCTACTATCCTTTAGACACCGGATACTAGCAGAGCAGCCAAGAGCAGTTATGTAACATCCGCCACATTAAATATCCTTTATGACAAGATTGTGTATTGCTGATCACATCTCATAGACGCAACGATGACCCAATTGATTAATTATCCAGATGACACGCCGCTTTATGCCATGCAGCCGCTAGAAAGGTTTTCAGACCGGGCAACCGATTATGCGAACTATCGACCCAGTTATCCAGATGCAGCGATCGCGGCGATTTTAGCAGGACTGGGCAACCCCCATCCGTTAGTGGCAGCCGATATTGGAGCGGGAACAGGCATTGCTTCCCGCCTGTTGGCAGCGCAAGGATTACGAGTTTTGGCGATAGAACCCAATGCCGCTATGCGTGAGGCGGCGGCTCGTCATCCCAATGTGACCTTTAAAGCGGGATCGGCAGAGCAGACTGGATTATCCCATGCTTCTGTAGACTTGGTCACTTGTTTCCAGGCATTTCACTGGTTTGATCCGGCGCTCTGTTTACCAGAATTTCACCGCATTCTCAAGCCATCGGCGCGACTGGCGCTAGTGTGGAATAGTCGCGATCGCCAAGACCCATTTACTCAAGACTACACTCAGCTTGTGCGAGCGCTCGCGAACTATCATCCGGCTGAAAGTCGCACGGTTTCAGCGCAACCCCTGTTCGCCATTCCCTTTTTTGATAGCGTCTCGCAGCACGAGTTTCCATATCAGCAATCGTTGGATTTGGAGAGCTTGATCGGGCGCGCTCAAAGTAGCTCTTATGTGCCGAAAGATGACGAGACTGCTCAAAAATTGACACGAGGCTTGGAAGAATTGTGCGATCGCTGGGCAGATGAACAAGGACAAGTGCATTTGGTTTACAACACCCAAGTTTTCTTAGCCAATCAGTCGAATTAGGGTTTTTCCGCGCAAACTCTGCCTGAATCCTTCAAGATTCATTAAACTGTGAGGAAATAGCTCTATGATTCATCATTTCTGCGATCCCTTATTCCTAAATCATTGTTATGGCAACTCGTACAGACACCATTTTTGAGCGCTTTCTGGCTCCTATCGCCAAGCTCGTGATCAATCAGGACGAGTTGAAACGGTTTCATGATCGCATTGATTGGGATGCGGAGAGCGATCGCCTGACTAACCCGACCGTCACCTATCCGGCTTACTATAGCAGCCAAAATTTTCATGGCATCGAAGGTGGCTATCTGACGATTGGTGCCGCCGTCTCTTACGATCCGATTACGCAATATGCCCTGCCGCCCAATGAACAGTGGGTTCGTCAAGCGTTGATTGATAGCGTGCAGAGCAAACCCCGCCGCATCTTAGATTTGGGCTGTGGCACGGGATCAACCACGCTTTTGTTAAAAAAAGCGTTTCCCGACGCAGCAGTGATAGGGCTAGATCTCTCGCCCTATATGCTGGTTGCCGCCGAATATAAAGCCGCTGAAGCAGGGCTGAAAATTCAGTGGAAACATGGCTTAGCTGAGCAAACTGGGCTTCCAGATGCGTCATTTGATCTTGTCACTGCGTCACTGCTGTTTCATGAAACGCCCACCGCGATCGCCAAGAGCATTTTGCGCGAGTGCCATCGACTTCTGACCGTTGGCGGCGAAGTGCTGATTTTGGATGGCAACCAAAAATCATTGCGGCAAACCGAATGGCTATCCGACATTTTTGAAGAACCCTATATTCGTGAATACGCTCAAGGCAGCACCGATGCGTGGATGGGCGCAGCCGGATTTGGCAAGGTGCAAACCCAAGACTTTTGGCTATTGCACCAAGTTACTCACGGCGTAAAAGCGATCGCGGCTCAATCCGTTGAGTTTTCCACCCCCAATTTTGAGACAGCAGACGGAAAACAGTGGGCAATGGGCTAATAGGTCAAAAGTTGCCGTGGGTTTGGTTGGCGATGTTCAGGCGATCGCAGACTTCGGCAACCGGCAGGGCACCCAGTTCGCCATCGGCACGGGTACGAATGCTGAGGGCGTTTGCCTCCACTTCTTTCGCGCCAATCACTGCCATCACCGGGATTTTGGCTTTTTCAGCATTGCGGATCAGTTTGCCCAAGCGATCGCCGCTGGTGTCTGCTTCTGCCCGAATCCCCAGCCCTTGCATCTCCAGCGCTACCTGTTTGGCAAAGGGCAATTGCTCCTCCCCCACTGCCAGCAAGCGCACCTGAATCGGAGCCAGCCATAGGGGAAAATCGCCCGCATACTCTTCAATCAAAATGCCAATTAACCGTTCCAGGGAGCCAAAGGGCGCACGATGGATCATCACCGGGCGTTTGCGGGTGCCATCTTCCGCCACATATTCTAACTCAAACCGCTCTGGCAAGTTGTAATCTACCTGCACGGTGCCCAGTTGCCATTCTCGATCCAGCGCATCCTGGAAAATAAAATCCAGCTTGGGACCGTAAAATGCGGCTTCGCCAATGCCTTCAAAGTGATCCATGCCCAAGGTTTCCACGGCACGCCGGATAGCACTTTCAGCTTTTTCCCAGGCATCATCGGAGCCAATGTATTTGTCAGAAGTAGGATCGCGAAAACTGAGACGGGCGCGGAAATTTTTAAGCTGCAAACTTTTGAAAACTTCCAAGATCAAATCTACGACGCTGAGAAATTCTGCGTCCAGTTGTTCGGGGGTGACGAAGAGGTGCGAGTCATCCACGGTGAAGCCGCGCACGCGGGTTAAGCCGCCTAGTTCGCCGGATTGTTCATAGCGATATACGGTGCCAAACTCCGCCAGTCGCATGGGCAGTTCGCGATAAGAGCGCAGTTCACTCTTGTAAATCTGAATGTGGAACGGGCAGTTCATCGGCTTCATGACAAAGCCCTGCTCTTGGGCGCGATCGCTGTCATTCTCCGCCATCATCGGGAACATATCTTCGCTGTACTTCTGCCAATGACCCGACAGTTTGAACAAGTCTACACGGGCGATGTGAGGCGTGACGACGGGCAAATAACCGCGCTTCACCTGTTCTTTTTTGAGGAAATCTTCTAGGAGCGATCGCAGAATAGTTCCCTTAGGAGTCCACAGGGGCAAACCTGGACCGACGGAATCGGCAAAGATGAACAGACCCAACTCTTTACCCAGCTTGCGGTGATCTCGACGCAGAGCCTCTTCCTTGCGACGTTGATATTCTGCCAGTTGCTCAGGCGTTTCCCAGGCGGTGCCGTAAATCCGTTGCAGTTGGGCTTTGGTTTCGTCGCCCCGCCAATAAGCTCCCGCCACACTTTCCAGAGCGATCGCGTCGGGGTTCAACTCGGCGGTAGTTTCCACATGAGGTCCGGCGCACAAATCCCACCACTCATCGCCCAAGTGATACAGCGTGATTGGGTCTTGCAGACCTTCTAAAATTTCCAGCTTATAAGGCTCGTTGATCGCTCGAATGCGTCGCTCAGCTTCCTCCCGGCTGACTTCTTCTCGGCTAACCATCAACTTTCGCCGAATAATCTTTACCATCTCTTTTTTAATGGCTTTCAAATCCTTCTCGGTGAAAGGATCTGGACTGTCAAAGTCGTAATAAAACCCATTTTCAATAAAAGGACCAATCGTCACCTGCGCCTTAGGAAACAGCTTTTGTACCGCCATCGCCATTACATGAGAGGTGGTGTGGCGAATCTTTTTAAGCGGCTCGGATTCGCTGGTTTTGGGCAGGTGAATTTTTTCAGGTTGGGTCTCTGTTACAGACATAGGAATTGCAGACATGGGAATTGCTCCAAATTTCTAAAGCATTTAAGGAAGGTCAGGCTAAGTGACTGAATGGGGCTACAAACTTTGCCCCTAGCTAGTTCGCCCGGTTCCATTTGCAATGAGAAATGAAACAAGCTGAATTTGGAATTCCCAAAAAATCATGGTTTTT
This sequence comes from Leptolyngbyaceae cyanobacterium, assembly GCA_041752515.1. Lineage (GTDB taxonomy): Bacteria > Cyanobacteriota > Cyanobacteriia > Leptolyngbyales > Leptolyngbyaceae > ULC077BIN1. The sequence continues at coordinate 22,252 of JBGSWI010000037.1, forward strand.
CTGACTTCTGCACCGTTATTCAGTCTAACCTAAGTCTGCCAAGGCACACCGCACATCGACTAGGACAAATTTGGCACCATACCAACCTAATTTCTCTGCTCCATGCCTTAGTCTTTTGGAAAAAGCTGGCAGACTATATAAAGTAAAGAAAGTTTAAGAAGCTTAAAAAGCGCTAAGATATTCTCATAAATATATTCGTTTTGCTGCTCAAATGTCCTCTTCTAATTCGTCTGAGTCTGAGTTGCTCAAGTCTCTTCTAGAGCCGCTGTTAGATGATTTTCAGTACTGGTTTGGGCGATCGCGCATATTTTTGGAAGCTACTGAAGTCTCATTTTTGACTGCCGATCAACAAGCCGACTTGCTAGCCAGAGTAGCTCAAGCGCAATCAGAGGTGAGCGCGGCGCAATCTTTATTCATGGCAATTGGAGGACAGGCTGGCATTGAAACGTCAGTGCTGGCACCCTGGCACCAGTTAGTTGCTGAATGCTGGCAGGTTTCTCACCGCCATCGTCTTGCTGGATCGCTGCCTTCTACTCCAGTCGAACCGCAGGAGTAGAGCAAAGTTAGATTGGTCAGACCTCAAACAGGTAGTATTTGTGAGTCTGCTCAAATCAGTTAACATTTTGCTATTTAAAGTTCAAGCCTTTTGGAGTTAGGAAAGCGCCATGATATTACACTTTATTTACATTGTTGCTTTTACTGTATTGTCCGTTTTGGCGATCGCCAATATGTTTCGCAATCTGATGACATTAGGGATGGAGTCTCAGCGTTCTTATTCACCCGCCAATGCAATGTATGGGCGATCTAATGGAAGCGCAAAACAAACTGTTCCTCACCCTGAACTATTGGATGAGTTTGGCAATATTGTGAACGAGCCGCTGTTGGTGATGCGCTCAATTACGGTGGAAGATGCCCGTGAGCAACTGAACGCGCTTTATAAAGCCTCGCCCGGTTCTAGCAATGCGGGTAGTGAACCTCGCGAAGAGCTTTAGTGGGCGGTAAGATAAGTCTGAGCCGTTTGCCTTTAGCTATAGACTGCAAATGAATAAGCGATCGGACATCGATTCTAATTCAAAGGATGCTTCTGAAAGTGTGAAACCAGTGGATGCGAAAAGCGCACCCCCTGGTTTTTTATCGTTTCAGCATCAGATTAAAAGCAGTTTAGGATCTGTGGGCGATCGCCTTAAGAAAACGTTGCCAGTAGAACAGATCGCTCAAGCACTGAGTCAATGGTTTGGGGTCAGCGAAGCTCAAGTCGCAGAGATTTTAGAAACCGTTCGAGCCGAGCTACCCACCACGGAAGCCCTTTTAATTGGTAAACCTCAAGCGGGGAAAAGCTCAATTGTGCGAGGGCTAACGGGTGTTTCTGCGGAAGTCGTGGGTCAAGGGTTTCGCCCACACACTCAGCACACTCAGCGCTATGCTTACCCAACAAATGACCTGCCGCTCCTGATTTTTACCGATACCGTGGGTTTGGGAGACGTTAACCAAGCGACACAGCCGATTATTCAGGAGCTTACAGAAGAATTGCAGATCGATCGCCGTCGGGCGCGGGTGTTGATTTTAACGGTTAAAATCACCGATTTTGCGATCGATAGCCTCAAACAAATTGCCCAGCAGTTGCGACAAGCTCATCCTGAGGTGCCTTGTCTCCTAGCGGTGACCTGCTTGCATGAAGTGTATCCTCCTGGAACTGAAAATCATCCTGACTATCCACCCCCCTTTGAAGCGGTCAGTCGGGCATTTACTGCCAGTCAGCAAGCCTTTACAGGGTTATGCGATCGCGCAATTCTGCTCGACTTCACCCTCGAAGAAGACGGGTATACGCCAGTTTTTTATGGGATGGAAGCGCTGCGAGATGCCTTGACGGAGCTATTGCCAGAAGCAGAATCTCGCACGATTCACCAATTATTAGACAAGGAAGCGGGCAAAAAACTAGGTGACCTTTATCGCGATGCTGGCAGACGGTATATCCTACCGTTTTCGGTAATGGCAGCAACGGTTGCAGCAGTTCCGCTTCCCTTTGCCACGATGCCCGTCCTCACTGCTCTGCAAGGCTCAATGGTGGTTTTGTTAGGACAACTGTATGGACAAACGCTATCCCCTGCTCAAGCCGGAGGACTGGTTAGCGCGATCGCGGGTGGTTTTGCAGCCCAGGCGATCGCCCGCGAACTGATTAAATTTGTCCCTGGTTTTGGCAGCGTGATTGCGGCATCTTGGGCAGCCGCCTACACGTGGGCGCTGGGAGAGGCAACCTGCGTATATTTCGGCGACTTGATTGGCGGCAAAAAGCCTGATCCCAAACGAATTCAACGGGTGATGAAAGACTCCTTTGCCACTGCCAAGGAACGGTTCAAAAATATTAAACAACCCTAGAAAGACGATTGATTGTCTCTCTAAGGTTGGTCAATTATCCCCTCAAAATTCGTTAGCGATGACCCTTACCACTGCGAATCGGAGTGCCACAGGGATAGGTTGCCACAACGGGTTTTCGGGCTGGAGTTTCTTCCAAATTTGTCATTGCAACTGGGGAAGCCACAAAGCGATCGGGATCTGCCTTCGCCGCCAAGTAATCCCGCTGAAGCGTTGCCACCATTTCCGCCCGACGGTCATACAACCGCTTCAATGGGCGAGAGGCGCACTGGTTGACTACATACGCCGTAATAATCGGCAGGGCGATCGTGCTGTCGGTGTAACAAACCACCGTGTTAGGCAGTTCTTCGGGGTCAACTTTGCCCCAACTCACCGCTTCGTTTGGGGTTGCACCCGACAAGCCACCCGTATCAGGACGCGCATCCGTTACCTGAACAAAGTAGTCATGTCCTCGTTCTTTCAGTCCCAACACTTCATGAATTTGAGGTTGAGTTTGCAGCAAGAAGTTTTTCGGACTGCCCCCGCCAATGATTAGCGCAGCGCTTTTGCCTTCTAGATCAGGGTTGCCTGTGTCACGAGCCGCATAGGCGATCGCGGCGGTTTCATTCACATCCAGCGATGGATCGATCATTAGCTTGGAGCCTTCTAGGGCGATCGCGGCGACATTCATCCCAATCGAGCTATCTCCGGGCGAAGACGTGTAAATCGGCACCCCACATTCATAGGCAGTCGCCAATAGGCAAGAATTTTTCACCCCGACTTGCTGTTCTATTTCGTGCAGGTATTTGCCCAACAGATAATGAAATTCTGCGGTACTCATGCGTCGTTGAAACGGTTCAGCCCACAAAATCTCCCGGATAAAGGCATCGGTTTCCAGCAGCACATCGTAGTCAAACACAATATCGTAAATCCGAATGCGCCCTTCTTGACGCAACTTCACGTCATCTAAAAATGGACTGCTCGCAAACAGATCCAGCCCTAGCCCATAGTGAATATCGTGGTAGAGGTTGGCTCCGGTACTAATAATCCAATCGACAAAACCATGACGCATGAGGGGTGCCAAGACTGATACTCCAAATCCAGCAGGAGTCATAGCACCCGAAAGGCTAAGCGCAACCGTCACGCCCTCTTTCATCACTTCGCGAGTCAGCAGTTGACAGATTTCGCGCAGACGAGCCGAGTTATAAGCGGTGAAGTAGCCATCAATTAAATCGACAACACTAATCTCCGCAGGCATGGGGGAGGGTGTAATTTTATGGCTGAGTAACTTTGACATCTTTGGACTCCAAACGGTGTAAACGGCATAAAGAAGGAAGTAAATGAATAAACAGCGCTCAATGCTGCTAATAACTCCGCAGAGAACCCAATCAACAACTCTGACTTGAGTAAGCCATGGCTTTGATTGACTGAACGCGATCGCGAAGCGCCACCTAGTCAGGTTACAAAACGCTGACTGGTCAGTTTGCACAAGATTGCATCCGAGCTTTACCCCTGCTTAAGTCAGTTTTCTGAGGTATCACAAAAGGCATAGCCCAGACTTCAAACCAGACTTCAAACGTCTGAGCAAGCACTCTAATATGCCCGTTCTCCTGAATCTTTAACCCATGAACATCCAACTTGCGTTGAAATTCAACATTCACTGGCTCAACATCCGCGTTAGATCAGCGCAATTTAGCGAACACTTAAGGCATCGGCTCAATTAAAATTCTCTGCAAAAGTCATGATCGACCCAGTTCATTAAGCTGGAGTTAGATAAATCAGCAGACTGCTTATCGGAGAAACTCAACAGCGAACAAACCTACAGTTACAGGTCGATCAGGTCATACTGGGTGCTTCACAGCGATCAACCCAAGATAGGGCTGGGTCACACTGCCGCTTCCGTTTAAGCTTCGTTTCCAAGTACCAAAGTAGTTGGTATCGGGTTAAAGAAAAGAACTTCAACGCTTTTCGCTTACCTTTTTGTATCGGCTTTGTCATTTTAACATCAATACTTTAGGCACTCTTGCTTCGGAAGGGTGATTTTAGGAGGAAGTGTTAGGTTTCAAGTGTTGGGTTTTAGGTGGAAGTCTTAAGGATCTTAATTATTTGTAGGATAGATAGAGTAACGTGAACCCCTTTAGCAACAGAGTATGAGTCATTCTATGGAAGCCTCCCAAGCGACCGATCTCACGACTGAGCAGTATAAACGGAAGATGGAGCGTCGCAAAAAGGTACAAGATCAGCGATTAGCGGCGATGGTTCCCGAAAAAGGATTGGTGATTGTTCACACGGGCAACGGCAAGGGCAAAACTACAGCCGCCTTGGGAATGGTGCTGCGATCGCTGGGTCATGGCTATCGGGTGGCGATCGTTCAGTTTATTAAAGGAGCGTGGGAGCCTGCGGAGAAAGCTGCTTTTGACCATTGGACTGTGGCGATCGATACTAGTCCCGCTCAACTAGAATTTCATGCTATGGGTGAAGGCTTTACCTGGGAAACTCAAGATCGAGAGCGAGATACTCAACTGGCACAGCAAGCCTGGGAAAAAGCCCTCACTTACATCACCAATCCTGACTTTAAGCTGATCTTTTTAGATGAAGTGAATATTGCCTTAAAACTAGGGTATTTATCTGAATCACAGGTGTTGGCAGGTCTAGACCAAAAAATAGAGCAGTCGCATATCATCTTGACTGGGCGAGGCGCGCTCCAAGGGGTGATTGATCGCGCTGACCTCGTAACCGAAATGACCTTGGTAAAACATCCCTTCCGCGAACAAGGGGTGAAAGCTCAGCCGGGAATTGAGTTTTGAGTCATAGAGAGTTTTGAGGGATAGAGAATAGAGTTAACTCGTCGAGAAACTATTCAACGCTAGGGTGAATGCGCGTATGACCAGCGAAGTGATCGAAATTTTGTCTGCCGAAGATATTCGTCGCACGATGACGCGCCTTGCCTCGGAGGTGATTGAGCGATCGGGAGATCTTTCAAAACTGGTGCTGTTAGGGGTTTACACTCGCGGTGTACCCTTGGCTCAATTGCTTGCCCGACAGATTGAAATGCTGGAACAGGTGGCAGTGCCTTTGGGGGCGATCGACATTACCTTCTATCGGGATGATTTAGATGTGATCGCGATTCGCACTCCTGCCAAGACTGAAATTCCATTTGATTTATCGGGTAAAACGGTGGTTTTGGTGGATGATGTCATTTTTAAGGGACGCACCGCACGGGCGGCGTTGGAAGCGGTGAAAGACTATGGCAGACCGGAGGTAGTACGGTTGGCGGTTTTGGTCGATCGCGGTCATCGTCAGCTACCGATCCACCCGGATTTTACGGGCAAGCTGTTGCCGACGGCTCGTGAAGAAACCATCAAGGTATATGTGCAAGACTTAGATGGAAGAGACAGCGTGGAACTGATCAAACCTTAATTGTTGTGGTTTCGGCTTTGCTCAACCGCTCTAAAAATTCATTCGTAATTCGCTATTCGTAATTCGCCACCTATGGATCTTTCAGCAGAAACTCAAGTCCGCAAGGCAGATCATCTCCGAGTGTGTTTGGAGGAAGATGTGCAATTTTGTCAAACGAGCAGTGGATTAGAGCGCTATCGATTTCTGCACTGCTGCTTGCCCGAACTGGATCTTCAGGACATTGACCAAACGACCACTTTTTTGGGAAAGTCGCTGTCTAGCCCGTTGTTAATCTCTTCGATGACCGGCGGCACAGATTTAGCAAAGACGATCAACTGTCGGTTAGCTGCGGTAGCGCAGCGCTATGGATTGGCGATGGGTGTGGGTTCTCAGCGGGTGGCGGTGGAAAATCCAGCGGTGGCATCTACATTTAAGGTGCGATCGCTGGCTCCCGATATTTTGCTGTTTGCCAACCTAGGCGCAGTGCAATTAAATTATCGCTATGGTCTGGATGAATGCCTCAAAGTGGTGGATTTGTTAGAAGCGGACGCGCTGATTTTGCATCTCAACCCAGTGCAGGAATGTGTGCAGACGAAAGGTGACACTAATTTTCGCGGATTGCTCGACAGGATCGCGACCCTCTGTGAAAAGTTGCCCATCCCGGTGATTGCCAAAGAGGTGGGCAATGGCATTTCAGCCGCCATGGCACAACAATTGGTCGCGGCGGGTGTGAGCGCGATCGATGTGGCAGGGGCAGGGGGCACTTCTTGGGCAAAGGTAGAGAGTGAACGGGCACAAGATGTGCGACAGCGGCGTTTGGGCATGACCTTTGCCGATTGGGGCATTCCCACCGCAGAGTGCATCACCTCGATTCGGGCAGTTGCGCCAACTATCCCGCTGATTGCTTCGGGAGGGCTACGCAATGGGCTGGATGCGGCAAAAGCGATCGCCCTCGGTGCCAATCTAGCAGGGATGGCAATGCCGTTTTTGCAGGCGGCAAATGAATCTGAAGCGGCAGCAAGTGAACTGGTGGAAATTTTGCAGGCAGAGATTGCCATTGCAATGTTGTGTAGCGGAAACGCAACTCTAGCAGACTTGAAACAATCTGCCTCATTGCAGAGGCAAAAGTGATGCTACTACGACAAAACTAGAAGGTATCCACACCAGATCTTTCAAATCGATTCTGGCAAGATCAATAGTGTAGTCAGAGGTTAAGCAAATGAACTTTTCAATTGAATCTTTGTATAAGTGGTATCGCGATGTGATTCGCAACCCAAAATATCGCTGGTGGGTCATCGGCGGATCGTTACTGTATTTGATCAGCCCGCTGGATATTTCACCCGATGTTTTTCCGATCATCGGCTGGATTGATGATGGCATAATTGCCGGTCTATTAGTAGCAGAACTTTCTCAAGTGTTATTGACTCGATTAAAAGGCAAGAAAGACCCCACAACGGATACAGACGTGGCAGCAAACTCTACAGCGACCTCTAGCACTGACGGCTCGTTTGTTGATGTCAATGCTGTGGCAGTGAAGTAAGCGATGCGATCGCGGTTTAGGTTACTTTTAATACGCTTTAATAAATGCCTTAGATATAAACCGTCTAAGGCATTTGTTTTAGAAGCCAGAGCTACTGTAGAGCCTGAGAGGTGCGCGATCGCTACGAACCTGCTTAGCTTTTAACTTAGCTCTCCATTCACGAATTGCCTGAGCTTGACGGATCTGAGAGGGCACATAGCCATTCAGATTAAGCTCCGGCGGCTCTAAGTCAGGTTTGACATGGAGACCCGTCGAAACATCGGTCATGCAGGTGCGTAAGCTATCCCAATCTTGCTCTAACTGCAAGGCTTTCATTACATCGGTTGCAGAGTGATATCGTTCTTGAGCAGAAATCTTTAGCATTCTGCTGAGCACTCGCGCTAGGTGATCACTGACATCAGCATAGTCTTGCCAGCGCACTTCTCCCGTGATGAATTCAAAGTCAAAATCTAAAGGTGATTTACCAGACAGCAGATATAGACACGTAATTCCTACGGCATAGAGGTCACTAGAATAGATCGGACGAGAAGCGAGTTGTTCGGGGGGAGCAAATCCAACAGTGCCAACAAACTGAGTAGTCGAATGCCGAAGCCCCGATTCGTCAGCCTGGGCAATCTGCTCTTTGACTGCGCCAAAATCAATTAGCACTAGCCTGCCGTCATCTTTGCAGCGAATCAGGTTTGGGGGCTTGATGTCACGATGAATCACATGATTGTCGTGAATATATTGCAGCAGCGGTAAAAGCTCACGCAAAAACTGTTTAACAGCGGTTTCAGTAAAACAGCCCGATCGCCTGACTTCTTTGGCTAAGGTATTGCCGCGAATAAACTCTTGAACCAAGTAAAATTCGCCCTCTGCTTCAAAATAGTCTAGCAATAGTGGAATTTGGGCATGACTGCCCAGATTGGCAAGGGTTTTGGCTTCTTGACGAAATCGCTGACGGGCACGCTGCAAAGCAGTAGGATCGCTTACTTTGGGGCAAAGCTGCTTAATCACACACAGAGGCTCTCCCGGAAGCGCCACATCTCGCGCTAAAAAGGTGACTCCAAAGCCACCGCGTCCTAAAATTTTGAGAACTTCATAGCGATCGCGAAACCGTTGCTTTGTGCCGCATAGCCTACCCAAGGGAGTCTGACGCAGGACATTTCCACGAAAATTAGTCAGATCAGGAAGCGAAAATTCCATTGGATCGCCAAAACCTCTGTGAGCAGTCCATATTCAGTTTAGGAATAAACGGAGGTTCTGGGGTAAATCTTCACTGTTTAAAGTCTGTTCCAATCATCTGAGTGTGAACTGGGAGAAGGTTCCCAGCGGCAGTGATAGATCAGCGGTTTTTGGAGTGCTAGATTGGAGTGAAACGTACAAGGCGATTCTTTGACGATTCGTCTGATGAGTCTTATGGCAAAGCGCCCGATTTTTAGAACGGTGAACGATGGCGGCACGTCCTCTTTCAAGTCGGCTGATCAGCGTCACGAGGGACGGTTTCAGCCATTGATTCGCTTGAAACGGCATCCAATGATTTTTTGGGGCATTATTTGGGTATCCATCGCATTGCCTTCTGCTTTTGCGATCGCCAGCTTAATCAACCCAAATGCCACCCCCGATGCCACGGAGCAAAAAACTGTATCGGCGATCGCCCCGCCTATAAACATCAAAACTGCGAAGCCCTTGCCCGACTCCTCGCCCGATCCAGGGCAACTGCCGCTGTGGGTGTTTGGCGCGATCGCACTGGGATGCACTGCAAGCTGTTTTATGCTAGGTCGCTACATGAAGCCACTAGAAATGCCAACCGATGAAGTGGATCTGGAAGCACCCATCGCGCTTAGTCAGGCAACCTTAGAAAAGCGATCGCACCCGCAAATAAATTCCGGCAAACAGTCCTTAAAGCGACTTAAGCCCTACGAATCGACGGAGGCATTGCCCTTTTTGCAGGTTGAGCGATCGCAGCCGACTCAACCGCTGCCTGTGGAATGGGTTGCTGTAGTCCAGCCGCTCGATGCTGCCGATTTCATCAACGCAGCAGAGCCAGTTTTAGCAACGGTAATTTCTGAAGAAATTCAGCCGCTTGATTGGGGCGAGGCACGACTAGCCGATGTCATGGATTTACGGCGGCGATATCCGCTTTATTTTGCAGCTAATAACAATTCCCAATCTTGAATGGTTTTTTCTGACCACATCCAGTTGAGCCGCAGCGCGGCAGGGGTGAAGTTGACCGGATCAGCGATCGCAATTTCCTGCCGCAGTTTCATGCCAACGCGGCGGGCAGCGGCTTGCTGCTCTGGGGATTGCTTGTCTGCGAGTTTGAGCGCCACTAACGCTAAACCCGCACGAGATTGCAAAGTTTCCCGATTAGGAGCAGAATGCACATCAGGATTTTCACCCACAGACCGTGGGTTTTCTTTAGCTAAAATCAGCGCTTGTGACCAGGCTTGTTCGGCGAGAACAAACTTGCCCTCGGCATAATAGGCAAACCCCAGGGCATTTTGGTAGCGAGGATTGGGTTGAGCTTTTAAGCCAGCATTCCAAAATTGACGCGCTTTTTCGATGCTGTGAGTGCGATCGCCCGCTAGCCAGAGTTCCCACGCCAATCTGCCCTTCAGAAAATTAAGGGTTGGATTGGCTGCATCCTTCTCAGGAACCACACTGAGAACGGCTTCCGCCTCTTTATGCGATCGCCGATCCAGCAGTAATTCGATCGCGGGTTGCGCCAGATCACTATTGCCTTGATTAATCTGATCGGTGGCGAGAGTCACTAACGCCGCAGAACTGGTCTGGCTCAAGTCATTTCCATGAATCAGCGTGCCCAGGTTCGGAGAAATACCGCTCGGTAAAGGAATGGGAGGAATCGCATCTAGAATTTGAGCATGAAACACCCAGCCGCTCACTAAGGCGGATAGAGCAAAAATGCCGGAACCCATCCAAACGAGCGATCGCCGAGGTTTACTGAATGCCGTTGAACTCTTGACCGTGTTGCCAGAATCAGAACAGACGGGCACAACGGGCACCGATTGAGTCGGCACTCTGACTGGCGCTGCTGCGGAGAGCGCTGAAGCCGCCAAACTGGGACGATATAACAACGCCTTCAGATTGTTGCTGGCATCGGTATAGTGAGGATCTAGCTCGACCGCCTGAGTATAGGCTTGCACCGCTTCACTCAGCTTGCCCTGCTGATAGAGCGCCAACCCCAGTCGATTATAGGCAAGGGGCGAACGGGCATCGAGATGTAGCGCTTGTTGATAAGCCGCGATCGCTTCTGCAAGATAGCCCTGCTGATAGTACACCCAACCTAGAGCGATATGGGTCTCAGCGTTCGTTGGGTTTGCCTGCACGGCTCGATTTGCTGCCGCGATCGCCCCCGTTAAAGTCCCCATCTCTGTCAGCACCGCTTCCAGTTCAGAGTAAACTTTTACATCTACCGGTTGGGCGATCGTGGCAGTAGCCGTGCGATCGTAACGATCGTAAAAGGATGCTGCACAATTGGAATAGCCACCTGGTTCACCAGTTGGGGGCGTAGAGGGATAATCTGGCAGCGTCCAATAGTCGTCTAGTTTTGTGTCTGCGTCGCCATCAGCCAACCAATCCTCGTCTGATAAGGCAGGGAGAGGGTCATCGGGTTCCAGCACCGTTGGGCTATTAGAGACCTGATCCATCCAATCGGATTCTAGATCTTGTGCTTCAGCGTGCTCTAGATCTCTAATTTTTTCTAAGGCATTTGCCAGCTTAATCACATCGTCTTCTTCAATGGGCAATTGAATGTCTTCAAACTCCCAATCATCAAAATCGGGGAAATCTTCTTCGCTGCGCTCAACCGGTTGCTGAATGCTGAGTTCAGGCGATCGCAGGGGGGGCGTTTCTGCATCCCTGCCGTCATATAATCCGCTAGAAGAGGGAACATCTAAAGACATCCCAGGGTTGATTTCACTCGCGGGAATGGGTTGGAGATAGCCATCAAATTTGGGATGCAAATATAGGATTGGCAGCGCCCAATAAAGCTGATCCGAGCCATAGGATGAAATTAAGCCCTGGCGCGATCGACTCAAGCTTAGATCCACCGGATAGCCTTGCTTTAAGTTGCGGTAAAACAAGCGACTCAAATTAAGCGCCACTTCATCTGAAATGCGCTCTGCCATGACTAAAACTGCCGGAATACCCCGTTTGACCAGCGCCTCAGCTAGGTTGCCTTCCGCCTCACTGCTCGATCCTGCCGTTACCGAATATCCTCCCCGACAAGAATTAAACACCGCCATCCGAATGCCATTATTGACTAACAACCCTGCCAAATCATCGCCCTTCAGCACCTCACTTAACCCAGTGCGGCGATTGACGAGATAGATGTTACCCCCTGCAACGCCTAAGTCACTGTGTCCCGCGTAGTGTAAGACGTGATAGTGATGGTGTTCTAGAGCTTGGGTGAGTTGCTCACGCCCAGGTTGCTCCAAAATGGTCAGTTCAATACTGGGATAGCTGTTGTCGCTAGCAGATGCTTGCAATTCTTGTTTTAACTGTTCTGCTTCTTGCCTCAAAGCCAATGCATCTTGATCGGCTGGAACCGCTAGCACCATGAGAATTTTAAGGGTGTGCGGCGATTCGCAAGTAAAATTTTTTGGGTCAGAAAGATGAGATTTGACAGTGGAGAAACTGGAGTGATAACGGGAAAAGACCACATCCGTGCCTGTTGCCAAGGGGCGATCGCCCGCACATAGCACTTCCCAGGGCAATCGATGCAGCCGGGTTCCCTTCAAGCCCAATCGAAAGCGTAACCGTTCTCGACGATTCTGGGCAATGCCTTGAGCCGTCATCCAGCTATCTCGAATGGTGCCTTGAAATACCGCACTATAAAGCTTTTGCCCAAAGCTTGCTAAATTGACATCTGAACTTCCACCGGTCGGCGATCGCACAAACGCAGGGTTGAACTCATAGAGTATATTTCGATGCCGAAGCAAGCCGAGCAGCGGGTCATCCATCAACACGCTAGATTCGGTCAACCACTCTTCGACCGACCAAATGACCTGCTCCTCTGCCAATGGCACGCCTGGTGCAACGTCTTCAGTCCGCACCAAATATTCATTTTCTCGAACTGGTGTGACAGAAAGGTGAAATTCCTGGGTCACAATCATCCTCCCAGAAGACTATAGGCGTTGTTGCGTGAATCGGCGCGATCGTGTCCATCTTTAGTAAACAACTACTGACCGCATTCATCAGGTAGAAACGCGATTTGAACTAATTCTTCACGGATTTTTTACAATCTAATGAATAGACTTTATAAATGTGTGTTTAGATCTCTTTAAGGAATATCTGTTTGCTAGACAGCACTAATCAACCCCGTCTCTAGCCCTCTCTACTGTGGCTCATACAGACATCATTTAACAACCATTCAAACCTTATTATGAAACTTGCATGAACCTCAATCGGTTCTGTGTCAGTTTGCTAAGTGTGATCCCTTAGAAGTTGAAAAGTGCAGCGATCGCCCTCAAAAAATTCCATCCATTTTTCATACTCCAGAAATCTTTTAGGAAACGATCCGGACTGCTTCTCTCATGCCCAGAATGATGAATTGGTAGATGCACCCTGATTTAGCACCCTGACCCCGCAATGGGTCGGGGGCTTTTTTTGTGCGCGGTTTCAACGGTCGCCCAAAAACTTATTCGATTTGCATCTATGTTAATCAGGTTTATGGTTAACCAGGTTTATGAGTGGATAGTAGTCAGTCAATTGAACCGAGCCGTGATTAAATTCTCTTCGGAAGACTATGGAATTTGCCATAGGATGGCGTTTTATGACCAAAAAACAGCAGAATTGGAATTGCAGATAGATGGCGATCGCGAAAACCAGAACCATAAAAGGGGCTTTCACTTACCAAAGCCATCTGCCGTCAATCTTAGATGTTAGGGGCGTGAGCATTTGGGAACTCTAGAAAGTACCCATAGTAAAGAGTTGTCATGCTTGCAAGGGTTTGGAGTGCGTCATTGATTGGTGTTGATGCCGTCAAAGTGGGAGTTGAGGTGGATATTGCTGGAGGGTTGCCAGGGATTGTTGTGGTTGGCTTACCTGATGCGGCGGTGCAAGAATCGAAGGAGCGCGTGCGAACGGCGGTCAAAAATGCTGGGTTTGCCTTTCCCATGCGAAAGATTGTGGTGAACCTGACTCCGGCGGATTTGCGAAAGGAAGGTCCTAGCTTTGATTTGCCGATTAGCGTAGGAATTTTGGCAGCAGCAGAGCAGGTAAAAACGACCTTGCTGGAGGATTACTTATTTGTTGGCGAACTATCTTTAGATGGCAGCTTGCGCCCGGTGAGCGGGGTTTTAGCGATCGCGGCGGCAGCAAAACGCATGGGCATCAAAGGCTTGGTGATTCCGGCAGATAATATCCGTGAAGCCGCCGTCGTTAAGGGCGTGTCGGTGTTTGGTTTTAAGCACCTGTCGGAAATTGGTGATTTTCTCAACAACCCCGATCGCTATCTGGCGGCTGAAGTAGATGGATTGGCAGAACTGGAGCGCGATCGCTATTGTGGTGCCGATTTGCATGATGTAAAAGGGCAAGCCCACGCCCGTCGTGCCTTGGAAATTGCGGCGGCAGGCGGGCATAATTTGGTGTTTGTGGGACCTCCCGGCAGCGGCAAAACCATGCTGGCGCGGCGATTGCCTTCCATTCTGCCGCCCTTAAGCTTTGAAGAAGCGCTAGAAGTCACTCAAATTCACTCCGTTGCCGGACTTCTGAAAAATAAAGGTTCTCTAGTCACCACTCGCCCGTTCCGCAGTCCGCATCATTCGGCATCGGGTCCCTCTCTGGTAGGCGGCGGCAGCTTTCCCCGACCGGGAGAAATCTCCTTAGCGCATCGTGGCGTGTTGTTCTTGGATGAATTGACTGAATTTAAGCGCGATGTGCTGGAGTTTTTGCGCCAGCCCTTGGAAGATGGGCACGTCAACATTTCTAGAACTCGTCAGTCTGTTACTTTTCCTGCCCAATTTACCCTCGTTGCCAGCACCAATCCTTGTCCCTGTGGGTTTTATGGCGACACGATCCAGCCCTGCACCTGCACGCCGCGATCGCGTGAGCAATACTGGGCGCGCCTATCGGGTCCCCTCATGGATCGAATCGATTTACAGGTGGGCGTGAATCGCCTCAAGCCGGAGGAGATCACCCAGCAGCCCACCGGGGAAGACTCCGCCACGGTGAGGTTGCGGGTGGAAGCAGCGCGATCGCAGGCGCAACAGCGATTTCAAGGAACCTCTTTGCGATGCAACGCCGAAATGCAGGCGCAAAATTTGCGGGAGTGGTGTGCCCTAGATGATGCCACCAAAACTTTGCTGGAAGCCGCAATTCGCAAGCTAGGTCTATCCGTCAGAGCCAGCGATCGTATCCTCAAAGTGGGGCGCACCATTGCTGATTTGGCTGGAGACGATACTCTGCAAACTCATCACATTGCTGAAGCAATTCAGTACCGCACCATCGATCGTCTGCAATAGGTTTGCTAAAGTGGGCGATCGCAGCAGCAAAACGCATGGGCATCCAGGGTTTGGTGGTTACACCAGATGATGTGCGGAGCAGTCGTAGTTAAAGGCGTATCCACGTTTGGCTTTAGCACTGGTCGGCAGTCCTCCCCCTCTATGGACAGCACCCGGTCAAGCAATAGCGGTTATTTCTTGTGCTAACGGGAATATTGGCGGGAACACTGAATTACGGAACTGCCCATGACTCACATTCAAACATAGTGGAAAGCAAAAAGTGATGCCGTCAGCCATTCAGCCTAATCAAACCGCAACACCCAGAGCTACCCAAATCGCTCAAATTATTCAGAAACGCCGTCCCCTAGCTCAGAAGATTGAGACTGTCGAAAATAACCTCAGAACTCTTTCTACTGCCTTGCGTCAACTGGAAAACCAACGCGACCAGGTACTGAGTAGGGTCAGCGACTCTAGCACAATCGCAAGACTCCGCGAGATTGATTGCTCTGCAATTCAAAGAAGTATTGACGCAGAGTTAGTTGCCCTCAAGAACCTTAAGTCTCGTTTTTCGCGCAACACGCTGAATATTGGAGTCGTAGGACGTGCGAAACAAGGGAAAAGTCGCCTACTCCAAAGTTTGACAGGGCTGTCAGCCGTCGAAATTCCCGATGGAGACGACCAGCACTGTACGGGTGTTCGTAGCAACATTCACCACAATTCTGAAGTAGGTGAAACCTATGCTGAGGTTTGGTTTCATACTGAGCGTTCTTTTCTAGATGAAGTGATTGCTCCTTACTATTGGCAACTTCGGTTAGGATCGCATCCGCTTACTATCCAGGAATTTGCTGAGATGCCATTCCCAGAACTGCCTACAGAATTAGCTGCTACGGGTGAAGGCGCAACAAAATATGATCACCTTTGTAGATATCATCAAAATTTATGTCGATACCGTAATGCTTTATCAGAACCTTCCCCACGTCGCATCGCGAAGCATGAGATTAGAGAATATGTTGCTCAAGACACGGTAGATAGGCGACGAATCTATTTCAATTATTTGGCAGTTCGAGAGGTGAAAATTACCTGTGCTTTTCCGAATGCAGATGTTGGGCAAATTGCGCTAGTTGATATGCCGGGTCTTGGCGATACTGGCATTGGCGACGAAGAGCGCATGATTAAAACGTTAGGACAAGATATTGACCTAGTTTTGTTTGTCCGTATGCCCAAATCTACGGGTGACTTCTGGGCAAGAGAAGATATTGCGCTTTATGACCAAGCTAATAGCGCTCTAAATGAGCTTCCGATTAAAGAATGGTCATTTATGGTGCTTAATTGCGTCAGCGGAAGCTCCGACAACCAGAGAATATGCGAAAGTTTAGCTGCAACGATCGCTGAAAAACACATTGACACTCAAGGTGTAATCATCGCGAATTGTGCTGATGCGGAGGCAGCCCAGACTGAGATTCTTGATCCAGCTTTGATTTACTTAGGACAACAAATTGAGCAGCTAGACCGGCAATATGCCTCTGCCTGTCAAGATAGGCTAATCCAGCTTCAAAACACTATTTCTCTTGAGTTAGAGAAAGCCAGGAAGTCTTGGAGGCAAGCATCAAATGATGATTGGTTCCCCAAATTTATTGAGCTATTCGGCAGATTTTGGAATGATTTAACCAGAGAACTTGAATGTTTGGCATCCTCAATGATTGAGGAACGAGATACCGAGGACACAAACTTTAAATCAGCCGTTGACGCGGCGATCGCAGTTTGTCGCTCAGAACCAGGCATTCCTACGTTAGAAGAGATTCAAGCAAAATGCTTTGCTGCTGGTGCTTACATGGCTGCTTATGCTGAATGCTTGCACCAAGTACGAACTCATCTCTCAAAACAATTTCTATCGCTAGATGGTGCGTTAAAAGAGTCTTTAGAGGATGACAAGTCGCGTGTGGTTCAAGTCTTAATCGCTCACGGCAGATTAGGGAGAATGGCAAAGGGCGATGGTAGTGAGTTTCTGAAGAGCTTAACAGAAAGAGTTCCAGAAAACTTATCTGGTTTAAGGCTTGGCTTTCAAACGCTGGCGACTTTTGATCTTCAATATCGTGGGCTTGTTCAACATAGAATTAGAAAGCACTTAGATGTTTTAATTCCTGATAGAACCCACTTTAAGCTTGAAGGTTTTCCAATTTTCCCTATCTTTTTGGGTAATCTAGGCAACAAACAATTAGCTAAGCCCTACCCTGAAAAAATTCTGAGTAATCTACAGAAAGCTCATGCAGAGGCGGTAAATAATTGCGAAAAAGAGCTTAAATCCCTTCTGAAGGAACCCAGTCAAGCGGGTTTCGCCATTGTGGAGGAGTTTATTGATCGAGTACTCCGGGCTGATGGCGTTCGGACTGAATGGCAAATTTTCTTACAAGAGGTTGCTGCTGATGTTTGGATGGAAGAATTTGGCAATACGATGTTAACTACTCAACTTAGACAAGACTGGGTGCAGGCGATCGAGAAATCCGAAAAAGCAAAGCAACCAGACGCATTAAATTTTTTGCGATAGCTGCCATTGAAATAAGCAAAAGCTGAGTTGAGTGGATATTACTTTTCAACTCAGCCTTTTGCTGCTAGATACGCTTTTCTCATACGCCAACAAAATAAAGAGGATGATCTAGAAGACATCGACGAAGTGCTAGTAGATTTCGATGGCTTCGATGTCAAAGTGGTTGGGAGCCAGTTGGGTTAAGTTAAACTAAATGATTATGAAACCCAACAATCAACAAGCTCAAGGGCTTTATCGACTTTGTTATCGGCTGACCAATGCGATTTATCCGGGTTGGCAATATAAGGCGATTGAACTCGTCCGCATGGATGAACGGAGCGGAAATCTATATGTGCTTGCTGGAGATAGCCTTGACTTTGAGATTAATCCAACAGGAGGGTATGAGCCATGACGCTAGCAAACTACGAAACAATGGGTCTGGATGAGTTACGGCAGTATGTTCTGACTCACAGAGAAGACGAAAATGCATTTCACATTTACGTCGATCGCTCGAAGGCTTCAGGACGGATGATCACCATTGATCCGAGCGATCCTGAGTGGGAGAAAAATTTAGAGCAGCGAATTGGTCAGACAAGTCAAGAATGACCCTATCAGTTCTCTTCCATTTAGTAACTTCCCCCAATCCGCTTGGATGAATTAGTAAACCGCTTTTATGTGGGCACCAATTCGCCGGGGCGCAGGCGTGACCATTTGCCCATATCGGCGATAAAACTTTCGCAGCCGACTACATCCCATTCCATTTCAATCATTTCGCCATCGTTGCGAATATTGACATTGATGCTGGGTTGAGTCGCTTCAAAAGTAGGATTTTCGGTGAGGTGCGGCTGTTGATGTTGCCCCTCAACCGCATGGTAGGTCGTGCAGCGATCGACGTACTGGCAATTGATACAAACACACATTGTTAAAACCTCCGTGTCTGCGGTTTAACAACTCGAAGAATCGAGATGCTTTTCTGTTAATGTAGCTCAGGCGACGTGATTGTTGATCACTCTAGCCATAGATTTTTACGACCATTGCAGCCCACCCAATTCCAAAATTTTGCTGGAACGGTCTGCAAATGCCGTGCATTTCACAAATCGCATCGTTAGGATCAGACTATTGTTGGATTTAGAACTTTTAACGTTGAGTCAGGGATTGGATCTTCAAGCAACTGCCTCGATTAATTTTTTAGCCCTTTCCCCCAAAAACTGGCCCTTTGGATTGGAGTGGTTGCCTGCGTCTGCTTACCTGGTGGGAGGAAGTGTGCGGGATGCGCTGCTGGGTCGGCATAGCGATTATTTAGACCTGGATTTTGTGCTGACCGATCGCGTCGTTGAAACCGCTCAAGCGATCGCCCGTCACTATAAAGCAGGATTCGTGCTGTTGGATGCAGAACGGCAGATTGCGCGGGTTGTGTTTCCGCAAGGCACCGCAGATTTTGCTCAACAGGTGGGCGCAACGCTGGAAGAAGATTTGAGGCGGCGAGATTTTACGGTGAATGCGATCGCCTATGATCCTCGGCTGGATCGGTTTGTCGATCCATTGCAGGGATATGGCGATTTGCAACAGCGATCGCTGCGGATGGTGTCAGCAGAAAACCTAGAAGAAGATCCCTTGCGTTTGTTGCGGGCTTATCGCCAAGCTGCCCAGCTAGGGTTTAGCCTAGAAGCCGAAACTCGCGCTGCTGTGAAGCAGTATGCTCCCTTGCTGCGGCGAATTGCAGCAGAGCGGGTGCAGTCGGAATTGAATTATCTACTCAGCACCGCAAAAGGAACGCCTTGGCTAACTCAGGCATGGCAAGACGGTGTGTTACAAGATTGGTTACCCAATGCGACCGCTCAAAGTTCAGAATGCATTGCTGAAATCGATCGCGGCACCGTTTTACTACAAGAAACACTGCCAGAGTTTGCCAGAGAACTGTATGGTCAAATTCGGCTGGTATCCAGCGGATCTGTGCCAGCCGA
The DNA here is from genome assembly GCA_041752515.1 of Leptolyngbyaceae cyanobacterium. Classification (GTDB taxonomy): domain Bacteria; phylum Cyanobacteriota; class Cyanobacteriia; order Leptolyngbyales; family Leptolyngbyaceae; genus ULC077BIN1. Next base: position 41,476 of record JBGSWI010000037.1, read on the forward strand.
GAGTTCTCCGGTTAAAGCATCGGGTTCAGCCCGCAACTGGTTAATTACCGCCAAGCTAGCCTGTTTGCTGTCGGCTAAAACAGCCGAAGCCGAAACTCAGTTACGCCGATTGAAATATAGCCGCACGGAAATTCAAGCCGTTAGCACTGTACTCAAATTTTTGCCGCAGCTTTTCCCTGCGCCCCCAATGCCTGAAACCAATCAAGCGGTGACGACATCCGCTTTGCCGCTCAACCTATCACGGCGAGAACAATACTTCTTTTTTCAAGGAGTCGGCACCACGTTTCCAGCGATCGCCGTATTAGCGATCGCCCAAGGGCTGACAATTGACGCGATCGCGCCATTAATCGAGCGATTTCTCAACCCAAACGATCCCGTTGCTCATAGCACATCCGTTTTGACGGGACAAGATCTCATGACTGCGCTCAAGCTCCCGCCCGGACCAGTGATTGGTCAGTTACTCGCAGCCATTCAGTTGGCAAAAGCCGAAGGATTGCTTTCTACCGCAGCCGATGCCATCAGTTTGGCGGCAGATCTCATCGCTCACAGTGAAACAGGCATTTCTCACAATCCAAAGTTATAGAGCATCCAACAGATATGTTAAAGTAATCTTCTGACTATTTTTTCAAAAGCTGTTTGATTAGCCTTGGTTTAAGCTAAACCAAAGGTGTCTCATCTGCGGCGATTTATGGCTATTCTATAAGGGGTAAACATGGCTAAACGCCGAAACCAAAAGAAAGAAAAAGCTCTCAGAAATCAAGCGTATGCTCGTAAGTTTCGCAAGAGAACGAACACGGGTCGGATGAACCGGGGCAGACGTAGCTTTGGAGGTCGTCCGGATGATGAGCAAGATTCAGACACGATGGAACAAAATGAATCTGGGGCTGGAACAGGAGCCGTTGATTTGTAACTAGCGACAATCTTGAGCAAGAAAGCTGTAAAGGTTTCTTCTTAAACCCTCTAAGTGCAGATACTTAGGGGGTTTAATTTGCGGCAATGACCCACGACAGAACGGAATGAACAGTTGCCAATTGCCACCTCCTTTGAAACCCAATGATTTGCTGCGGGTGATTGCTCCTAGTGGCGCGTTGCGCGAACTGGATGCCTTTCA
>JBGSWI010000038.1:0-21374 GCA_041752515.1 Leptolyngbyaceae cyanobacterium
GTGCAACTAATTTGCCCTCATCCCAACCCTTCTCCCCAAGGAGAAGGGCTTTCGGACATTTCCGGTTCCCTCTCCAATCGGGAGAGGGCTAGGGTGAGGGCAGTCTTTGCGTTGTTTCAGGAAAGTCGCACATCGCGTTAGTTATCATAAGTGAATGCCTAGATTCGCGCGATCGCTGACTGTCGCTCCAAACCTCGGTCATTAATTTTGGATTTGCTCGTAATCGTCGTCTCGCAGTAATTGTACATCCGCTTCTACAGCTACGTCCTCCGCTGCATCCCCCATGCTCCGCTACTCATTGCTATGACCTATTTCGATCAATTTGATTCCTACAACTCCAGGCAGCCGCAAGCGCAGGGGCTTTTAAGCGCAGGATGGCGACCTTACTACCGACAGATCGATCCACAATTTTTAGCAGATTTGGTGCTGAGAGATGCTCCCGAACTTGCCCACAAATGGTTCAGCCTCAACAGCAACTTGGCAAACATTGCCGGACGTAATGAGTTTGCTTGGTGGGCGAATATGATGAATTTGTTCTCTACTGAGGCGCGGTATCACGTAGATGATTTTTGGAACTATATCACCCCCGATCCGCCCTACCCCGATCATCGTTTTACCGATGTGTTGAGTGTAGAAACGCCGATTAAACCGATGATTAGCCGAGATGCGATCGCGATCGATCACGTTTTCAGTCGGCTGCGAGAAATTATTATTCTTAAAATCCTCAAGTTTTTAGGACGACCGACTCTCATTACCCAGCACTATCTCGATCGCTACTTCTACTTTCCGATTGAGCAATTTGCCAACTGGGAACGGCTCGATGTGATCAACACCGCCTATGGCTATTGGGAAGACCCAGAAATGTGGCTGCAAATTGACAATGTAGGTAAAGAACGTCGCCTAACTCTGCTAGCGCGAGATCTTAGACCCTTGGTTCGCAAAGTAACTCACGGGCTGGCAGTTATGCTCAGCGGGTATCAGAGTCGCGTAGGGCAGATTCAATCTCAGTTTTCCATTCGCAGCTTTCCCCCAGAGGTTCAAAACTTTACCGATCGGGTGCAGCAGGCGATTTTAGATCAAGATCAACTAGCAGTGCTAGTGAGTGGTGAACCGGGCACGGGCAAAACCGTGTGGACTCAAGCGATCGCCAAAGAAATTTTGGTCTCCCTTGGCTACGTCACCTTCATTTTGGATCACGATGCCGTGCAAAACTTCGCCCCGCCTCCCTACCTAGAGCGCATTTGCCTCATCATCAACGAAGCCGACAACCTCGCCCAAGATCGCTCCATGGAAGTGGCACAATATAGCAACAAGACCGAACATATCCTCAGCTTGCTGGATGGCACGCTCTACCGCAGCGTCATCGATGAAATGGGAATACAATCCGATCAAAAACTTGTGATTCTCATGACCTGCAACACCACCGAACGCCTCGACCCCGCCATGCTGCGGAAAGGACGCATTGATTTAACCTGCGAATTTACCCACCGATTTGTTTAGCAAGAGGATTGAGCAACTTGACCGCTGTTCTCAAAACTTAAAACTCAAAACTCAAAACTTAAAATTTTTCTACTTCCCCAATAAAAAGGTAGACATCAAACCCAGGCATCCTTCTGAGAGGATTTGCCCTAACCCAACGCAACCAATTTCTTGATCTTGTAAATGAGGATTGATGTCTACCGCAGTTCATTCACCTGTGGTTTTATATTCGCAAAGCGATATGTCGATGTCGTGTTTCAGGGATGAACTTAAAATGACAAGTAGGGAAACTTAAATTGAGCCTGTGGGAGGAGCGAAAAGCGCAGTTTTACGTCTGAATAGTAGTTTTAACGTTTGAATAACAGATGGCGCTGTCATGGCTATTCTGTAACGAAATCGTTATCCAAACGTCATCTTGCTTCGCTACAGTGTGAATCAACTGCTAATCAAATTCATGCAAAATAGGACTCCGATGAACACTTCACCTAACCAACCTGAATCTCAAAGATTTTCGTGGAAAAAGTCTGCTATTTATTTGACACTACCGCTGTTTGGGGTAGGGGTGGCATTGACGGGCGATCGCTGGGTTTCTTCCAGTGCAATGGCTCAGCAATCTGAGGTAGCTCCCGCCGCGATTTCTACCGCGAAGCCCTTGGAAATTGCCCAAGTGCCCAGTCGCAGTAGTGGCATTCTTTTGGGTAATGATACTAACTTTGTGGTGAATGCCGTAGATCGGGTTGGCTCAGCGGTCGTGCGGATTGATTCATCTCGAACCGTGAGAAGTCGCACCCCGGCAATTTTTAATGACCCCGCTTTCCGACAATTTTTTGGGTCGCAAATGCCTTCAGCCCCCTCAAATCGAGTCGAGCGGGGTCAAGGATCGGGGTTCATTATTCGGTCTAATGGGTTGATTGTGACCAATGCCCATGTGGTTAGCGGTGCCGACATGGTGACCGTCACCATGAAAGATGGGCGGGAGTTGAAAGGGCGAGTGCTGGGCGCGGATTCTCTGACGGATGTGGCGGTGATCAAGGTGGAGGCGACCAACCTGCCCACTGTGACCTTGGGAAATTCAGAACGTCTGAGACCGGGCGAGTGGGCGATCGCGATCGGCAATCCGCTGGGGCTGGATAACACCGTGACCGTTGGCATCATCAGCGCAACGGGACGCAGTAGCTCTGAAGTGCGGGTTCCTGATAAGCGCGTCAACTTTATTCAGACTGATGCGGCAATTAATCCAGGAAACTCTGGCGGTCCATTGCTCAACCAGCGCGGCGAAGTGATTGGGGTGAATACGGCGATCATCGGCGGTGCTCAAGGGTTGGGCTTTGCCATTCCGATCAACACGGCTCAAAAAATTGCGGAGCAATTAATCGCCAAAGGTAAGGTAGACCACGCCTACTTAGGAATTCGCATGGCAACCCTGACCCCTGCCCTGCGGCAACAGATTAACAGCGACCCCGAAACAAATCTAAAAATCTCCGACGATCGCGGCGTGGTGGTGGTGGGCATTATGCGGAATTCACCCGCTGCGAAAAGTGGGATACAACTGGGAGACATCATCCAAAAAATCAACGGTAGCGTGATCTCAACCTCTGACCAGGTGCAGCAAGCAGTCGATAAAAATGCAGTCGGTGGCACGCTTCAGGTGGAAGTCAAACGCAGTGGGCGATCGCTCAATCTGGCAGTGCGTTTAGGCACCTTCCCCACTCAAACTGCCCAACTGGGAGAGTAGATGGCTAGCGACGGGTAAAATCAAGCGATCGTGAATCAACGCTCGTCACCCTATCCACTTGTCTAGGGCTAATCCAACTAGGTAAGTGGATATTTAGCTTCAGCAGCCAACTTGCTGCATTTAGGTTGTGCGGTTCGCTTTCAAAATCAGAGAAATGTTAAGCGTTAGCCAAAACGCATCCTAGAATTGAGGAGGTTTGCGATCGACGATGGGGCAGCAAGTGGATGAATCTGTTAGGGCGGCGGCTGTTTGCACAAGAGATTCAACAGGCAGATGAAGCGATTAATTTGGAGCGGGCAGCCCTGTATGTTGCTCTGGAAGACTATCCTGACCTAGATGTGAATACTTACATCCACACGTTGGATACTATGGCGGCGGTGATAAAAGAGCGCCTGCCCGTAGAATTGTATCCGCTGAAGATTTTGAAGACCATCCAGCAGTATTTATACGAAAATTTAGGTTACTCCGGCGATCGCGCTGAATATTACGATCCGCGCAACAGCTTTTTGAATCAAGTGATCGATCGCCGCAGGGGAATTCCGATCACGCTGTCATTGGTTTATTTAGCGATCGCCCGTCGGATTAACTTTCCCATGGTTGGCATCAACCTGCCGGGTCACTTTATTATTCGTCCGATCGCCGAAGACCTGGAGATTTTTGTTGATCCCTTCAATGGCGGCGAGATTTTGTTTCTGCAAGACTGCGAAGAGTTGCTGGTGAAAGTCTTCGATCGCCGCGTGCAACTCCAACCCGAATACTTAGCGCCCGTCAGCAATCGACAGCTATTGGGGCGCTTACTCACCAATCTAAAAGTCATTTATGTAAACCAGCGCAATTTTTCCAAAGCCATCCAAGCCTCCGAGCGAATTTTGCTGCTGTTTCCCGATACGCCACTCGAACATCGCGATCGCGGTGTGCTTTACTATCGCAGCGATCGGCTCACCGAAGCCCGTCAAGACTTTGAACGCTACCTAGAACTTGCCCCCCTTGCCGAAGATGCCCCAGTCATTCAAGAAATTTTGGACGAAATGCCGGAATGAGGCGAAAGGCGAGAAGCAAAGAATGAATAATGTACAAAACTCAAAATATCTCCTGCGGAGACGCTACGCGTTGGCAAAGCCAGTCCGAAGGACTTACAAAACTCAAAATATCTCCTGCGGAGACGCTACGCGAACAAAACTCAAAACTTCCTACCCCCCAACTCCCACCAGATATACTTCTTCCGCTACCTGCTTAATGCGTTGTAGTTGAGTTTGCATATCTTGCTGCGTCCACTGGGCGGCGAAAGTGTCAAACCCAAACCGGATGATTGGATTGGGAATCGTGAACTCAAAGCGGTTGACTAAACGGGTGCCTTCTAGCTCAGGGTTACACTCCCAGCGATCGCGCCCTGCAAAAAAGCCCTTAAACGCCCAGACCACTAAGCCCGGTTCCCGCTCGACGACCACATTCGTCAGGGTGGGCTGCAACACCGGAATTTCCACCACAAAACGACTCTGGCTACCGATTTCTGTAGACCAATCGCCCACAGGTTCACAGCGCAAAGCCGGGTTAAGCCAGCGATGCATCAGCGCTAGGTCTGTGATACACCGCTCAACCACCGTGGCACTGGCATTCACCCGAATCGACTGTTCAAATACACGCGAAGCAACCATGCAAATTTAAAGGTAAAACTCAAACGCTACGGATAAAACGCTAACTGGGGCAATCCTAGTTGTTCATCCCAATTCATCATAATGTTAAGACACTGAATCGCCTGACTTGCTTGCCCTTTCATCAGATTGTCGATCGCTGATATAACGATCACGCGCCCGGTTCGCGCATCCACTTCCAGCCCAAGGTAGCAGAGATTCGTGTGGCACGCCCATTTTGTTTGGGGAAAAATACCGCTCGGCAAGATCTTCACCCAAGGAGAATTGCGATAGAAGGCACTGAAAATTGTTAGCAAATCTTCCCGCACTAAACCAGGATCGCGAAGCGTGGCATAGACTGTTGCCAAAATGCCGCGCGGCATGGGCACTAAGTGAGGGGTGAATTGCACCATCACTTCATGACCTGCGAGATCGCTGCAAATTTGTTCGATTTCTGGGGTGTGGCGATGGCGGGCAACTCCATAGGCACTAAAAGAGCCAGCGGCTTCTGCTAGCAGCATATTGGTCTTTGCCTGCCGCCCGCCGCCCGAAGTACCCGATTTGGCATCCACGATCGCAGTTTCTGGCACGATTAACCCTTGCTTGAGCAGCGGCGACAGCGCGAGTAAGCTAGCCGTGGGGAAACACCCCGGACAGCCGATTAGCTGCGCTTGAGAGATGCGATCGCGATATAACTCTGGCAAGCCATACACCGCAGTTTCAGCCACTTTCTCATCGGTGCGGTCAATGCCATACCAGGTTTTGTAAACTGCTAAGTCTGAAAAGCGATAATCCGCCGACAAATCTAATACCTTGCAGCCTTTTGCCAGCAGCGTCGGAGCCATTTTGCAGGCAAGCCCGTTAGGCAGCGACAAAAAGACAACTTGACATCGCTCGGCGATCGCATTCAAATCAATGGGTTCAATCACCTGATCAACGTGGGATTTCAAATGCGGATAAAGATCCGAAAATGGCTGTCCGGCGCTGCTATCTCCCCCCAGATAGGCGAGTTCCAAATTCGGGTGATCCATCAGAATACGGACAAGCTGCACACCGCCATAGCCCGATGCACCGACAATTCCAACCGGGACACGCCCCCCATCACCCATGATGCTTCTACCTTATTACGGATTAAATACAGAGAACTTTGCTGCATTGTAGTACCAGACAAAAGATTTGTGGCAAGCCGCGATCGCTCTATTTTTTCTCAACCCCAGTAATGCCCTTCTTTTAGTTTCGGGTCATGGGTTTCGGGTCATGGGTAAGACAATAAAGCGTTGCCGTTTTTAGAGCATCATCTGTCGCGTTTCAATTTCAAACGGGTGTAAGCCGAATTCATCGCTTCAGCAATGTGGTGCATGGGCAGATTGCTGAAGCGATGGCTGCCCTCGTTTAGCTTGGAGCAATTGCCCTGATCAGCAAGGGCTTAGCGAAAGTTCAATCAACCCGTCTTTACCGCAAACAGACTAGAATTTAATGAGAAAGACTCTTCAAAAAACGTTACTGTGACAGCTTTGAACTTCTCCGCCGATTCATCTCAGCCTGCTTCATCACCCTTTCAGTTTGATGCAATTGAGGCGGCTTTAGCAGATTTGAAATCCGGTCGCGCGATCGTGGTAGTGGATGACGAAAATCGAGAAAACGAGGGCGATGTCATCTGTGCGGCGCAGTTTGCCACGCCCGACCTGATCAATTTTATGGCGGTGTATGCACGGGGGTTAATTTGCCTTTCTATGACCGCTGAGCGGCTCGATGAGCTAGACCTGCCCCTGATGGTGTCTAAAAACACGGACAGTAATCAAACTGCTTTTACAGTCAGCATCGATGCAGCGCCCAGCGTGGGAGTGACCACGGGCATTTCTGCCGAAGACCGCGCTCGGACGATTCAAATTGCGATTAATCCCAGCACTCGCCCGGATGATTTGCGCCGTCCGGGTCATGTGTTTCCGCTGCGAGCGCGAGAAGGCGGTGTGCTGAAGCGGGCAGGGCATACCGAAGCGGCAGTGGATCTGGCACGGATGGCAGGGTTATACCCGGCGGGTGTGATTTGCGAAATTCAAAACTCCGATGGGTCGATGGCGCGGCTGCCGGAGTTGGTTGAATATGCCAAATTGCATACCCTCAAAATCATCAGCATTGCCGATTTGATTAGCTATCGGTTAGCCCATGAGCGGCTGGTTTCGCGGGAGGCGATCGCCGATTTGCCGTCTGAGTTTGGGCAGTTCAAAATCTACGCCTACCGTCACACGTTAGATAATTCAGAACACGTGGCGATCGTCAAAGGCGATCCCGCCCACTTTGCCCATCAGCCCGTGTTAGTGCGAATGCACTCCGAATGTTTGACCGGCGATGCCCTCGGCTCCCTGCGCTGCGATTGTCGGATGCAGCTTCAAGCCGCGTTGAAAATGATTGAAAGTGCCGGACAAGGGGTGGTGGTCTATCTGCGGCAAGAAGGGCGCGGCATTGGCTTGGTTAACAAGCTCAAAGCTTACTCGCTGCAAGATAAGGGACTGGATACGGTGGAAGCTAACGAGCATTTGGGCTTTCCCGCAGATTTGCGAAACTACGGCATGGGTGCCCAAATGCTGACTGATTTGGGCGTGTGCCAAATGCGTTTGATCACCAATAATCCGCGTAAGATTGCGGGGCTGAAAGGCTATGGCTTAGAGGTGGTCGATCGCGTTCCCTTAATCGTGGAAGCGACCGCCTATAACTCTGCTTACTTGGCAACGAAAGCAGAAAAGCTGGGACATTGGATGTTGCAGACTTATCTGGTGACGATCGCGCTGCAATGGCAAGACGGCACTCAATCTATCACCGATTGGTATGAGCGGTTAGAACGCTTGCGCCGCTTGGTAAAGCCCTACGATTTTCAACTGCAAGAAGAAGTACGCCCCATGGCGATCGCTCTTTTTGGCGATACTGCCCGCATTGTCCATCTCGGATTTGAGCAACCGCTGCTTGGCACCCCCGATTGGTATCAACAGCCCGATCATCCCTATGTGGAGGCGATCGCTAAAATCCTGGATGCCATCGCCGCTCAGCCCACCCTCAAACAGCTTGAGTTTTTGATTGCTCACGGCGGCGATCCCCTGACCGGGCTGCAAATTCAACTCGATCGCCACACCTACCCCCTCAGCTTTGCGCCTTCAGCCGTGTGCCCCCATCTACAAACCCAAATTATCTACAGCTTTCAGCACAATCCCGTAAAGCACTAGCAACCCTAGTGCTTAAATCAGCCCTTTCTCTTTTAGCCACTGTCGATTAAATAGCTTGGATTGATAGCGACTGCCGCCATCGCAAAGGATGGTGACAATGGTGTGTCCGGCACCCAGTTTTTGAGCCAGAGCCACTGCCGCCGCCACGTTAATACCCACGGAACCGCCCATAAACAAACCATCTTTTTCGAGTAGTTGATAGATGACTTGAATGGCTTCGCGATCGCCCACTTGAATCGCATCATCAGCGGGCACGCCCTCCATATTGGCAGTGACGCGACCGTTGCCAATGCCTTCGGTGATCGAGCTTCCCTCTACCTTTACCTCCCCAGTTTTGATATAGCTATATAGCCCGCTGCCCATGGGATCGGCAACGACGCACTGAATCGCGGGGTTCTTTTCCTTAAGAAACAGAGCAACCCCCGCGTAGGTACCGCCTGTGCCCGTTGCTGCCACCCAGCCATCGACGTTGCCATCAGTTTGTGCCCAAATTTCGGGGGCGGTAGTTTCATAGTGGGCACGACGATTTGCCAGATTATCAAACTGGTTTGCCCAAATTGCATTCTCTAGTTCGCTGGCAACTTTGCCAGAAAGCCGGACATAGTTATTCGGGTCTTTGTAGGGGACAGCAGGCACAGTGCGGACTTCAGCCCCCAGTGTCCTCAATAGATCAATTTTCTCCTGAGATTGGGTTTCAGGAATGATGATCAAACACTTATAGCCTTTAGCATTGCAGATATGCGCTAAACCAATGCCTGTATTCCCAGCAGTGCCTTCCACAACAGTGCCGCCGGGTTTGAGCAATCCTCGCTCTTCAGCATCTTTGATAATATACAACGCTGCTCGGTCTTTGACCGATCCGCCCGGATTCAAAAATTCCGCCTTACCCAAAATTTCGCAGCCCGTTTGATCGCTAAAGCTGTTGAGCCGAATTAAGGGAGTATTGCCAATAGAGCCAACGAATCCGCTTTTGATATCCATGCTGAGGGTCCTGCCGTATTTCCTTTCTACGATTTTGGCGTATTGCGATCGCACAATTGACCTCAATTCACAATTTCAGCCACCCAAAATTATTTGCAGTTCATCTCAATCTAAGTTCCCCCATCTGGATTAAACAGTTGGGCTGCGATCGTCCAAGCACTCACTCCGATGACCGCTCCTGCGACCGTTCCCCATTTCAACACCGGGTTTTTGTCGATCCAATCGGTCACGCTGGGGATGACCCATTGACCAAAGTCGCCTGCAATCCGGTTATCGTCTGATACAGGCTCGTAGAGGTTATTCGAGTCGTTTTCAGACTTAATTTCGGTGGTTTTTTGCAATGGGAAGGCAACCCGCGATAGCACGAGATCCACCAGCCCAGGGGAAAGCCGCTGCACCACATCTAGCACTTTGCCCACATCACCCACAATAAAATCTCGAACGGGATGTTCAGCCGTATAAAGAATGGCATCTGCAACCAGGCTCGGTGGGTAGTAGGGAGGCATTCCGGTGGGCTTCACGCCGAGTTTTGTGCGCCCGTTGTTATAAAACGGAGTGTTGATCACCGAGGGCTTAATGCTAGTAATGCTGATGGGCACGCCTTCATGTTGCAATTCCACTCGCAGCGCTTCAAGAAACCCTTCTAGCCCGTGTTTAGAGGCTGAGTAAGCACTTTGAAATGGCAAAGCGCGCCGACCTTCCATAGAGGAAATGGAAATAAAAGCGCCTTGTCCTGTTTGGCGTAGATAGGGCAGTGCTGCCATCGCGCCATACACTTGTCCCATTAAGTTAACGTCCATAACCCGCTTAAATTCATCGGGTGTGATTTGCTCAAAGGTTCCAAAAACGGCTGTCGCCGATGCGTGAACCCAGGTATCTAAGCGACCATAAGCGGTAATGGTTTTGTCAGCGATCGCTTTCACCTGTTCCAGATCAGCAACATCGGCAATAACAGCCGTTGCCTCGCCGCCTGCTTGCCGAATTTCCTCTACTAGGGACTCTAATCCAGGCTGACTGCGGGCAGCAACCACCACGCTAGCACCCCGTTTGGCAAACTGAAGCGCTGCCTCACGTCCGATGCCGCTGGAAGCTCCAACGACTGCCACGACTTGTTGAGAAATTGGCTTTAACTGCATTGGGATAGCTCTCTAAATAGTGCAATACGGAATAATCAATAGAGCTTTACCACTCTCTATCTAGAACCGTAACGACTATCTTTTTGCTCAACCTCTATCGCAGGAGTAAGCTTAACTTTAACAATTGCAGTTATGAGCGATCGCGTGAGAGTGGGGCATCAATTTAACAGATGAGTGAATGGTTTCGATGAATGAGGTGGGGCGATCGCTTGCGAAAATTGCGGAAACAACGGCAGCATAACGCTGGTATCTTCAAAGCAAAAGCTATAATTACGTCCATGTTCATTGAAGTGCTTAATCGCTATGAGTCAGAAGCTAACCTTAGAATTAAGCGATGAAAGTTATGCAGACCTACAGCAAAAAGCAAACGCCGTTGGTGTATCCATCACAGAGTGGATCGTCACAGCGTTAAGTAAACGGGGTATTCCTGTCAATGAGGTCTTACCTTCAACAGAGCATTTAGAACAATCGCGGCAAAGATTCAGAAGTCACGCCGGAGCAATCAGTCTTGGATATCCCACAGGCATAGACAATGAAAGTATTGATGCTGATCTTGCAAAAGCCTATGCAGACGATTACTGAGAGCAAGGTTAGTTTGTGCTTTTAGATACGTCAGGATTACTCTGCTATCTCCATCAGAATGAACCCCAACATCAAGAGGCTGTGCAATTGCTTGATGGTGCAAATGAAAGGCTGTTGACTCACAGCTACATTTTGGCTGAGTTAGTCGCTTTAGCCTTGGTGCGTCGATTACCTCGTCCTGCGGTATTGGCATTTATGATGGATTTGCTTGAGTCTCCAGATATTGAAACTGTTTGGGTGAGCAAACCATTGCACCAAGAAGCAATGCAGCTTTTGTTGGATAGGCAAGATAAAACCTATTCCTTGTGTGATGCAGTTAGCTTTGTTTTAATGCGTCAGCACGGCATAAGAGAGGCATTAACAACTGATCGGCATTTTGAGCAGGAGAAGTTTGTGCGCCTGTTGCAGTCAAACACCTCCTAACAATTACAAATTTTTGTAGCGCTTCATCTTAATTTGCTGTTGAGATAGCTTGCTCAAAGCGTTAACGCTCTCCTTGTTTGGGAATACTAAAGGCAGTGATGTTTTTACTGCTCAAAAAGCGAGACTGCAATGACTAGCCATCCAGATCTTTTAGAACTTGCCAAGAATGGAAATTGCAGAGCTATTGCTAAATTAATGAATCGCGCTCTTCAAGCCAAAGGTATCAATGCAAAAATAACAAAAATAACTCTCAAATATAGATGCTTACAAATCATGTTGGAAGCACCTCAAATCCCTGACCAGCAATCTCTAGTTTCGTCAATTTATAAGGGTCTTATCAAGCTGGGATCTGAACATATAGAAGAAGCAGAGATTTATGGAAAAAAGACGGGCGAAGAAATTCCAGCATGGCACGAAAAATTTGATTTGTTGGCGAAATCTCCCACTAGCTTGAAGGTTTTGTCTGCTAGCTCTTCTAACACCACCCCAAATGATCTAATAAAAAATCTCCAAGCTGATAACTATCGAGTTATAGGAGAGAAGGAAATACTCTATGCAAGTCTTGGAGTACTAGCAGTCTTCCTATTCATTTTACTTGGAATTAGTTTCGGTTTTGCTGTTTTTATGCTGGTTGTAGCAGTAATTGCAGTTAAAGTGCAGCAACTTCAGTGTTTTGGTGTCGGAATCAAAGTATCAGAAAAACAGCTACCTGAGATTCATGAAATAGCACAGCTATCTGCTCAAAGATTGTGCATGAGAACACCAAATGTTTTTGTCAAAGAAAGTCCAACTCTTAATGCTTTTGCTATCGGATTTCTAGATGAGAAAAAAACTGTTGTGATTCATTCAGCATTAGTTGAGGCTATGAATAAAGATGAACTAGCTTTTATTCTAGGACATGAATTTTCTCATATTAAGTGTGATCACACTAATTACATAGTCTTAACTAATACTGCTGAAAACATAGCCAAAATACCAATCCTTTCAGATGTTCTAGGTTTTATTTTCTTACTTTGGTCTAGAAAGTGTGAATATACTTGCGATCGTGGAGGCTTGATTGCTAATCATAATCTTAAAGCTGCGATTTCTGCGCTAACAAAACTTGCTGTTGGAAAAGAACTATTTGAGAAGATTGATATTGAAACATTTCTGTCGCAAAAGAGAGAAATTGATGCAAATGATATATCGAAACTTACAGAGATTTTTGAGACCCACCCATATATTGTAAATAGAATACATGAAATAACAAATTTCTATGAATCAGAATCGTATAAGCAAATTGTAAGTGACTAATAAAAGATTAAAACCAAGATATTTTTACTAAATATTTTTGCGGCGTTTTCTCAGGCTTCATGTTTGGTGTTCGCTATCTGGTAGCAGCTTGGACTGAGAAGAGTCAGATTCTTTACGATATGATAGCTAGCACGTAGAAGTAAAAAAGATCCTTCTTTAATTGAATTGATGCCTTCTGCTAAAAACAGCGATCCAGCTTAACAACCCCAATGCAAGTGATCATGAGCACGATCGCGATTAACTCTGCCCAACCTGATTCTGTGGACTACACTCTTCAGCTAAAGCGATTGATGCACCAAGCGGGATTGGTTAGCTTCAAAGGATTGAGTCATACGGCGGGCGTGTCAGCAAAGCAAATTCGCAAGCTGCGGTAAGGGCGCGTTGCTCAAATGCAGATTGCCACCGTGCAAAAACTGGCTGAGGCGATACAGGTTTCGCTTTTAGAATTTACTCTCTACTTTTTCCAGTTTCATGTCGGATTCTGTACCAACCTGCTGATCTACCTGCTTGAACAAGCGCCCGATCAGTTGCAAAAACTGATTCATGTTTTCTTCTAGCTGCGAGACTGGCAACTTGACTTCCTTTAGGCTAGAGATGCGTTTAGTGACCTCTTCACGCCATCCTTTTTCGCCATCAATAGGCATGGAGACTTCATCAGTCACGATCACAATGTAATCTTCGGGCATAAATTACGAAGGTTAGTGGGCTAACCCGATAATAGCCTTTAGCAAAAGACAAAAAAGTATGGGAGCCACATCTACAACGGTCTAAAAGCAAGAGCAGAGGATAATGTCTTGAAATAGACAACCCGTTAAACTAGGCAATCTTTGAGGCTGTAGGCGACTTGCTCTTGCTGATCGGGGCGAAGCTCTGGAAACATGGGTAGAGACAGGACTTCTTGAGACGCTTGTTCACTGTTGGGCAACTGACCCGGTTGATAGCCCAGGTCTTTGTAGGCAGCTTGCAAATGTAGGCAAAGCGGATAGTAGACCATTGACAGGACGTTTTTTGCTTGCAGACGATTTCGCAGAATATCGCGGAAGGGTTCAGAATTCTCTGGCTCAGACTGATGAGTGACGCGAATGGTGTATTGATTCCAAACGCTTTTGCCGCCTGCAATTTCTTGAGGCAACACGATGCCTGGAACGAGGCTCAAAAGCTGCTGATAGCGATCGCTGATGGTTCGCCGCTGATGATTCCACTGGTCTAGGTAGCGGAGCTTGATTTGCAAAATTGCCGCTTGCACCGCATCTAAACGGCTGTTTACGCCCAATTCTTCGTAATAGTAAGCTCCTCGCCGACCGTGATCGCGCAGACGACGTAGGCGATCGCGCAAGGCAACATCATTCGTCGTGATTGCGCCACCATCGCCGCAAGCGCCCAAGTTTTTTGTGGGATAGAAGCTAAAACAACCCACGTGTCCAATACTGCCCACCCGTTTATCTTGCCATTCTGCGCCAGTAGATTGAGCGCAATCTTCCACAACGTATAAATGATGGGCTTGGGCGATCGCCATCAGCCGGGTCATGTCGGTGGGTTGCCCAAATAAATGAACCGGAATAATTGCACGAGTGCGATCGGTGATTGCCGCTTCAACCTGATTCAGGTTGAGATTGAAAGTGTCTAAGTCAATATCCACAAACACAGGCGTTGCGCCAACCGCGCTAATCACCTCAGCCGTTGCCACAAATGTAAACGGGGTCGTGATCACTTCATCTCCCACACCCATGTCTAAAGCTCTCAGCGCTAGAAACAGAGCGTCTGTACCCGAATTGCAGCTAACACAGTCTGAGGTGCCAATGTAGCTGGCAAACTGCTGCTCAAATTCTTCGACTACAGAGCCGCCAATATAACGCCCAGAAGCTAGCACTTCTAAAACAGCCGCGTTAATTGTTTCGCCAATTAGCTTAAATTGTTCTGATAAATCAAAGGGTGGAATCTTGTTCACTCACCGACACCGTAAATTTAGTCATCAATCAAACTAGATTATGTCTTGAAATGGAACCTTTTTGGCTTGACGCATACCGAATCGAGGGTGTTCTCCGCGATTTTTCTTAAAATTTCACATAAAAAAGCCAGCCGATGACGTGTAGACCTGCGTTCATCTTCTGGCTCGTTATATGAATTGAGACTAATTTTAAGATGCAGATTGAGGACTAGGGCTATGAAGACCTTGATCAGGCTCAACGCATTTCCAGGTGCCATTTTCACCACGAGCATAGCGATCGCTGTGTTCTATGGTTTGCCATGCGGTTTGAGTGGCAACTTCGCGATCGCTGTTCCCTTCAAAAATGGCGTTGTAGGCGGCAACAAAAACCATTTGGGCATCTTGGGGCAATGCCTGTTTAACATCCTCTGGCAATGAATCGATTGTCAGGAATCCTGCTTCTTGCCATTGGGGGTTGTCAATTTCTGCCTGATCTTCGCGCTGATCTTCGGGAGACATGATCACATCTGTCGTCGTGCCTTCAGTTTCCTGCTTCTTTTGGAGGGTATTGGGCGTGTTGGGTTGATTCATATAATCCTTAAACTAATCTTGAAACTTCCTCCGTAATCGTAAAAATTTGCTGGCTCACTTTCCTCTTTCAAACGGGAGATAAAACAAAGACAACGCCACAATCAGCCGAACTAATTCTCCTGGATGAGATCCCCTGAAATTAGCTTTTTTCGGGCGCTCTCAAGCGGCGTACCGATTTTAGAGAAGCGGCTGAGCCAAACTGTTGGCGGCTAATTTGTTGAAAAACTTGATTAGCGACGGGTGCATCTAAGACTAAGCACCAGACATCGGGTTTGCTGTAATATTGGCAGCGCTTTCCAACTTTGGTGGCAGGTAAGCGGGTGGTTTGAAGATATTGCTGAAAGGCGCTGCGCTGGCTAGAAGAAAGTTGGGTTTGATCCACCATTACTATTTGCAGGGCTTCGGTTGAGGTTGCTTTTGGCGTGGCAGATTGAGCGATTCGTGGAACTATCCCTACGGGAATCGCGCCTAAAAGGGTGCCAAAAGCGATCGCGCTGGCTGAAAGCAAAGAGAATACTTTGTGAGACATTGATGCGCCTTTAATTGTGGAATGCGAAGCTTAGAGTATCCATTTGATTTAAGTTCAAATGTACTATATTCGTCAATCCATGGCAAGGCGATCGTCGGATGTAACGTTGACTACGCTGGGCTAGCGCGATCGCATTAAAAAAGCAGACATCGTTGGTTTTGATGCCTGCTTGATTTAATTAGCTTGTTTCAATCTGAAATATGGGCAGAGCGAGACTCGAACTCGCACGAATTTCTTCGCCGCATTTTGAGTGCGGTGCGTCTACCAATTCCGCCACCCGCCCAGATTTGCTTATTGAGTATATCAGGTAAAAGAGAGATGGGGCAATTTTTTAGATGAAAATCAGGCAGGACTTGGCGATCCTTTAAGCGGGTAGCAGCAGTTTTGCCAGGAAGCCAATCATTCCGCCTGCTAGCACCAACCAGGCAGAATTAATTTTGAATCGAAAAACCGCGATCGCGCTGAGAATGGCGACGGCAATCGTGACCCCATCCACTAACGCAGTTCGCGCCAATACATAAGTCACGCCTGCCATTAGCCCCATGGATGCCGCATTCACCCCATCCAAAAAGCCGCTTGCCCAGAGTGATTGGCGCAGTTTTGACACCCAAGGATTGATCAACACCACCACCACAAAAGCAGGCAGAAAAATCCCGACGGTTGCCGCGATCGCGCCCACATTTCCTGCTAATAAATAGCCAATAAAAGTTGCCGTAGTAAAAACCGGACCCGGCGTGAACTGCCCAATTGCGATCGCATCTAGCAATTGTTGAGAGGTCAACCACTGCCGCTCTTGCACCAACCCATTTTGCAAAAATGCCAGCAGCACATAGCCACTGCCATAGAGCACGGAACCAATTTTGAGAAAAAACAAAAAGACGCTGAATCCAGTCGGGGCGGGCACGCTTGGCGACACAGGAACCACTTGAGCGATCGCCCCCATCGGCACCATCCACGCGCCCATTGCACCCAAATCACGGCGACGCTGCCAATTTTTAAACAGCATCACGGCAATGCCACCTAGCAGCAATAGCAAAATTTCGTTGATGCCTAAAAAGTAGGCAATCGTGACGGCGATCGCGGCAATCACGGTCGGTGTATCCTTCAGCGCCTTTTTACCCAACTTCCATAGCGCCTGCACCACAATCGCCACAATCACCGCCTTAATGCCATAGAGCAACCAGCCCACCTGCGGAATTGCCTGAGTTTGCACATAGACCGCCGCCAAGCTCCACACAATTAGCATCGCAGGCAAAATGAAGCAGACCCCCGCGATCGCCAAACCCCACAATCCACCGCGCTCATAGCCAATGTGGATCGCTAGTTCAGTGGAGTTGGGACCCGGAATCAGGTTGGTAATGCCCAACAAATCCAGCAACTTCTCCCGGCTGAGCCACTGTCGCCGCTCCACAATCTCCTCATCCATCATGGAGATGTGAGCAGCCGGACCTCCAAACGCGATCGTGCCCAACTTCACAAAAACAACCGCCAGTTCTTTTAACCGCTGCCGCTGTTGAATAGGAGATAGCTCAGAATAAGCGTCTTGCTCCATGAATCGGCTGTAAGGCTAAGTTTGCCAGTCGAGCCTATCAAACCAGGCACTTTTAATAAAGCATCTGAGGTACTAATTCTGAGAGGATGCCCAATTTGCCTGTACGCTGTACTCTATGGTTCATTCTCAAATGTGGAAAATAGTTCCACTGGAGGCAGCTTATGTTCGGTTTAGGATGGCCTGAAGTTATTATTATTGGCATTGTGACGGTGCTGATTTTTGGTCCCAAAAAGATCCCCGAACTGGGCGGCACCATTGGCAAAACCCTAAGAGGATTTAAAGATGAAATGGGTAAGCCAGACGATGAGGAACTCGATCGCGAGGAAGACGATCGCTAACCAGCTACAAAAAATCATCATTGCCTACGTTTTAACTAATTGGAGGGGTCGAGAACCGGATAAGTCCCGCGCTCTATCGCTACGATGAGCGTCGGGATACAGAGCGGTTCTCGCGTGGCTGCTTCAGCCACAGAGTCTTTCTAACAAGAAATGTAAGGCTGTTAGAATAGAGGTTATGTTGAACTTGACCTATCGCTATCGAATCTATCCAGGGCTTGACCAAGAGAGCTTGATGCTTAACTGGTTGGAGCAATGTCGTCGCGCCTACAACTATGCGTTGACAGAGCGAAAAGACTGGATCAATTCGCGTCAATGTCCGGTCAATGCTTGCAGTATCAAACAGGAATACATCATCCCGGCTGACGCGCCATATTCCGACTACTACGAACAACAGAACGCTTTGACCAAAGCGAAAGAGGTGATTCCAGAACTGAAGGCAGTTCATTCTCAAGTCTTGCAAGATGCCCTGAAACGACTGGATAAGGCGTTCAAGTTCAGGCAAGAAAGAGGGTTTGGATGCCCTCGATTCAAAAAGTTTGGTCAGTATCGTTCTTTTGTGTTCCCGCAGTTCAAGTCGAATCCAGTCAACGGATTTGAAATCAAATTGCCGAAGATTGGAGCCATGCCCATCAACTTGCATCGACCTATCCCAGACGGGTTTGAAGTCAAGCAAGTTCGGGTCGTCTTCAAAGCGTCGGGCTGGTATGCTCAACTGATTTTGCAAGCCGATGTTTCCATTCCTGAACCGATGCCCCATGATGAACCCATTGGGATTGATTTGGGACTGGAAAAGTTCTTGGCGGTATCGACGGGTGAACTGGTAGAACGTCCTCGCTTTTTTGTGGATTTGCAAAGCAAGCTGAAATGGCTGCAACGTAAATTGAGAAACAAGAAAAAGGGTTCTGCTAATTACCGGAAGGTGCAAACTAAGATTCGCGCCCTGCATGAACACATTCACACTGTTCGACGTGAGTTCCACTTTCTGACCGCTCACAAGCTTTGTGACGCTGCTGGGATGATCTTCGCTGAGGACTTGAACCTCAAGATGATGAGTCGCGGTATGTTGGCAAAGCATTGTTTGGATGCGGCATGGGGTAGTTTCTTGGACATTCTCAAGTGGGTTGCCTGGAAACGGGATGTGTATTTTGCCAAGGTTGACCCCAACGGCACCAGTCAAACTTGCCCCAACTGTGGAGCGCATACCGGGAAGAAGGAACTGGGCGAACGGGTGCATCATTGCAGTGAATGTGGATATACGACTGACCGAGATGTTGCGGCTGCTCAAGTAATAGTGCAGCGAGGACTTGTAGCCGTTGGACAGACGGTGATACTGCCTGTGGAGAAAGGTTGCTTGGGAACCCCTATGAAGCAGGAAACCTCAAGAGCGATCTTGGGAAGCCAGCGCTCTACCCGTTAGGGTGAGCGCCTGGAGGATGTCACCAATTCCGTTACACTGAAACTGACAGACATGGCATGATTTATGGCTCTCTTTTCGCTGCGATCGCTCAAAAAAGACTTTGGCATTAAGGAAATTCTGCGGGATGCCAGCTTCAGCCTGGATGAAGGCGATAAGGTCGGGCTGATTGGCACCAACGGTTCCGGCAAATCCACCCTGCTGAAAATGATCGCTGGATTGGAACCGATCGACGGCGGCGAACTGTGGGTCAACTCCAGCGCCAAAATTATTTACCTGCCGCAGCAACCCGACCTGGATGATAGCCTCACCGTGCTGGAGCAAGTGTTTGTGGATAGCGGCGAACAACTGGCGCTGGTAAAGCAATACGAAGCCATCTCGGACAAACTCGCCCATGGAGACGGCGATACCGACCTGCTGCTCTCCAAACTCTCCAGCGTGTCCGAGCGCATGGATACCTTGGGCGCATGGGAACTGGAAACCAACGCCAAAGCCATTTTGACCAAGCTGGGAATTCACGACTTTGAAGCGAAGATTGGTGGCTTGTCCGGTGGCTATCGCAAACGCATCGCGATCGCTACCGCTCTTTTATCCGAACCAGATGTGCTGCTGATGGATGAGCCAACCAACCACTTGGATGCAATCTCAGTGGAATGGCTGCAAAGCTATCTGAATCGGTTTCGGGGTGCCTTGCTGCTGATCACCCACGATCGCTACTTTTTGGATCGCGTCACCAATCGTATCCTCGAAATAGATCGCGCCGATTTATTCTCCTACGCCGGCAACTACGCCTATTACCTGGAGAAAAAAGCGCTTGAAGAAGATTCTGCTGCCAGCACCCAGCGCAAACATACCGGAGTTTTGCGGCGCGAATTGGAATGGCTCAAGCGCGGACCTAAAGCCCGCAGTACGAAGCAAAAAGCCCGCATCGATCGCATCCACGAGATGCAGGATCAAGAGTTCAAGCAAACGACAGGCAAAGTCGATATCACCACAGTGGGGCGGCGAATTGGCAAAAAGGTGATTGAACTCACCCAGGTGTGTAAAGCCTACGGCGATCGCACCTTAATCAAAGACTTCAGCCATCTGTTCACGCCCGAAGACCGCATTGGCATCATCGGCAGCAACGGAGCCGGGAAATCCACCCTGATGGATATCATCACCGGACGCATCCCGCCCGATTCTGGCACCGTCGAAATTGGCACCACAATTCACATGGGCTACTTCGACCAACACTCCGAAGATGTCGGCATGAACGACAGTCTGCGAGTGATCGAATACCTCAAAAACGTCGCCGAACTGGTCAAAACCTCCGATGGCAGCGTCATCACCGCATCCCAAATGCTGGAGCGATTTCTGTTCCCCCCCGATCAGCAATATGCCCCGATCGCCAAACTCTCCGGCGGCGAAAAACGACGGTTGTTTTTGCTAAAAGTGCTGATGGAAGCGCCCAACGTGTTGATTTTGGATGAGCCAACCAACGACCTAGATGTGCAAACCCTGGCAGTGCTGGAAGAATATCTGGAAGACTTCAACGGCTGTGTTATCGTCGTCTCCCACGATCGCTACTTCCTCGATCGCACCGTCGAAACCATCTTCGCCTTTGAACCCAACGGCACCCTCAAACAGTATCCCGGTAACTACTCCGTTTATTTAGACTGCAAAAAAGACGAAACCGACGACAAAAAACAAGCGGAGGCAGGAGTTCAAAAAGCAAAAAAGCAAAACGCCGCTAACGAAGCCCAAACCCAACCATCGCCCAACGCTCCTTCTTCAACTCAAAACTTAAACCTTAAAACTCAAAACTCTTCTTCTAAAAAGCCTTCCTTCAAAGAAAAGCGCGAATACGAAACCCTGGAAGCCAAAATTCCCCAGTTAGAAATCGAAAAAGCAGAAATTGAAAAAGTACTGTATGGCGGCTCCACTAGCGGTTTTGTGGATGTTCGTAAGCTGAGCGATCGCCTAGCCGCAGTCACCCAAGAAATTGAGGCATCCACCGAGCGCTGGATGGAACTCGCAGAAATAGTTGGCTAGCTTACGTTTCTACCGCAAAATCCACCTTGTCGTAAATGTCCGCTAGTTCAACTTGGAAAGGAACTGAAACCAGTGGAAATGTCCCCTCTAAACCGTCATATTCCGAGAAAACCCACTGGTTTGCGTCTGTTCTGGCGGTTTGCGTCCGTTCTGGCATACTGCTCTACGCGCATCGTGTATTGATCGATCAGTAGATAGTCTTGCAGCGTCGGAGTTGTGCGATGGGCAGCAAACTTATCACCCCGGTCAGACCCATTGGGTAGAGCCTAGAGCCTGATAACACCTCCGCAATCACCACCGGATTTGCGATCGCGCCTGTGCATATTGAGTCTGAACTTAACGCATCTGATGCTTGGCTCAATGCTTTGTTATCCCTCTTTTGTTACCTTTAGGAGAGTAAATTAGACTCAAGGTCAGTAGAGTTTACCTTGAGAAGATGTTCGCGTTACGACCCTCGATTGCCACAGTGGGCTACATCGATGATTACTGCCTCCTCTATCGTTCAGTCTTT